>CAZHCG010000115.1:0-16437 GCA_964530995.1 uncultured Myxococcales bacterium | reverse complement strand
GGACGCCGCGCCGAGGTCCGCCCGCCACGGCGCCCCGCTGGGGCGGAGCCCCTGGAACAGGTAGCATCGCGCTGGCGCGAGGCGCGGGCTTTTGTTAGCTTGCGACCGCCGGCCTTTGCTGCAAGGAGGATGCGGTGCTCGGCGAGTGGGGCAGATATCGGCTCGAGTCCCTGCTGGCGCGCGGCGGAATGGCCGAGGTCTTTCGCGCCAGCGCGACGGGTCCGTCCGGCTTTCACAAGCCCGTCTGCCTCAAGCGGATTCGCCCCGAGCTGGGGGACGACCCCGAGTTCGTCGAGATGTTCGAGCGCGAGGCGAGGATCGCCGCGCTCTTGCAGCATCCCAACATAGTGCAGGTCTTCGATTTCGATCGCTTCGAGGGACAGCTGTTCCTGGCGATGGAGTACGTGGAAGGCCTCGACCTCAGGGCCGTGCTGAAGCAGGCGTCGTCGCTCGGGTTGCGCGTGCCGGCCGGTTTCGTCTTCGCGGTCGCGCGCGGGCTGCTGGCGGCCCTGCAGTGCGCCCACGGGCTCGAGGTGGAAGGACGCGCCGGGCCGGTGGTGCACCGCGACGTCTCGCCGCACAACCTCCTGATCTCCGTCGACGGGCACGTCAAGCTGACCGACTTCGGCATAGCCAAGGCGCGGGGCGTTTCGTCGGCCACGCGCGAGGGCATCGTCAAGGGCAAGCTCGCGTATCTCTCTCCCGAGCAGGCGCGCGGCGAGGAGGCCACCGAGCGCAGCGACCTGTTCGGCGCCGGGATCGTGCTGTGGGAGATGCTCGCCGGGCGCCGCCTGTTCGGCGGCGGCAGCGACCAGGAGTCGGTCGCGCGGGTGCTGGCCGCCGACGTGCCGCCGCTGACCCACCTCTCTTCCGGAATTCGATCGCTGCTGGACGGCCTGCTCGAACGCGATCCAGGGCGGCGGATCGGCACGGCCTCGGAGGCGCTGGCAAAGCTCGACGAGCTGGACGAGACGCGCTACTCGGACGCCGAGACCGGCGACCTGATCCAATCCCTGATCGGGCTGAAGAGCGGACCCGGCTCGACGCGCATGCACGAGGTTTCCTCGAGGCCTTCCGGCCTCGAAAAGCGGGCGGCGGAGGCGGAGCCGCCCCGCGAGAGCGGCGAGGTCTCGCCGGATCTCGAGACCGGTCGGCGCGAGAGCGGATCGATTCCGCCGCGGCGCGCGAGCTCGGGAAGACGGCGCCTGGTCGCCGCCGGCCTGGGCGCTCTGCTGCTGGCCGTTCTGGCGGTGCTGCTGCTGCGCGGGCGCTTCGCCGACGAGCCCAGAAACGAGTCGAGCGAGACGGGGCAAAAAGAAAAGCTCGCCTCGGCCGTCGCTTCGAGCGCGGCGGGGCGGGACGGGGAGGCTGCCGGCGATTCCGACGAGCGCCGGGAGGCCGAGCCGCTGGTGACCGTGCTGTCCGCTCCGGACGCCGGACCGGAGAGGGGCGGCGACGCGGGCGACGGGATGTCCGGGCCCGGCGAGCCGAGGGAATCGACGCGAGAGGAAGGGAGCCGGGCGGCGCGTCGCGGATTGCTCGAGGTCCACTGCCGGCCCTGGGCCCACGTCCGCGTCGACGGCCGGCCGGCGGGCACCACGCCGGTCAAGGGGCTCCGCCTGGCCGCGGGATCCCACCGCGTGACGCTGGTCAACGAGGAGATGGACTACGCCGAGTCGCTGCGGATCGAGGTCAGGCCCGGACGCAAGACCGTGGTGCGCGAGGAGATCGAGTCCCGGAAATGATCAGAGCACGCTGACCGAGTCGATCGTGATCGGGGTGACCGGCACGTCGTCGTGGCCGCCCGTGCTGTGGGTCTCGACCAGCGAGATATCCTGCACCACATCGTAGCCCTCCTCGACGGCGCCGAAGGCCGCGTAGTCCCCGTCCAGGTGCGAGTCGTCCGCCACGCAGACGAAGAACTGGCTGGTCGCGCTGTCCGGGTCGGGGGTGCGGGCCATCGAGATCACTCCGGGCTGGTGGCTCAGCCCGGGCACGATCTCCAGCTCGATCGGATCCTCGGTGGGCAGGCTGCTCAGCTCCTCGTCGAGACCGCCGCCCTGGATCATGAACCCGGAGATCACGCGATGAAAAATCGTCTGCTCGTAAAAGCCGTCGTTCGCGTAGGACAGGAAGTTGCCGACCGTTATCGGCGCGTCCTCGCCGTAGAGCGCGACCGTGAACGAGCCCATGCTGGTGACGATCTCGACCCTGTCGGTGACGGTGAGATCGTCGGAATCGGAATCGCTGTCGGCGTCGGAGTCCGCGTCGGAGTCCGCGTCGGAGTCGGAATCGGTGTCCGCGTCGGAATCGGCGTCGGAATCGGAATCGATGTCCGCGTCGCCGCCGTCCCCGCTTCCGTCGCCGCCGCATGCCGCGGCTCCGGTCAGCAGGGCCAGGATCGCGAGCAGCAAAACGACGTTCGAGTGCTCGGGTCTCATGGTGTTCCTTTCGACTGGAGACGGGTCGATTCTACCCGTTTTCTGCACGGCGCGAAACGATCGGCGCGCCGCGTCTCGACCGGTGACGCGCGAGGCCGGGGCGGATAGAATCGAGAGGTGTCTCCACGCGAAAGGAGAGCCCGATGTTTGAACGGCGTTGCTGGTTGCCTGTCGCGCTGCTGGGCGGCGTCGCCTGCGCGATCTCCTGCTCCGGGGACGGCTCCGGCGCGGACGGGGGGACGCCCGGAGACGGATCGGATCCGCCGTCCCAGTGCCCCGAGCCGCTCGAGCCGCTCGAGCCGTTCGGCCAGATCGAGGTGGTCGGCGACGGCACCGCTTCGAGCTGCACGGCGGAAAGCCTCGCCGCCGCGGTGGAGAAGCTGCGCGAGGTCGAAGGGGGCGGCACGCTGCTGTTCGACTGCGGCGCTTCTCGCACGATCGAGCTGGACGAGGAGCTGTTCGTCGACTTCCCGCTGCTGATCGACGGCGAGGGCGGGATCGAGCTGAGCGGCGGCGGAGCGACGCGAGTGATCAACTGCGACCACTACACCGAGCTGGCCGTGCAGCGCCTGACGATCAGCGGCGGCCTGGCGGACGAGTCGGGGGGCGGAATCCAGATGCCCTGGTACGGATCGCTGATTGCGATCGACGTGCGTTTCGAGGACAACCGCTGCACGAGCCAGGCCGGCGACGTGGGCGGCGGAGCGGTCTTCGCCGGCGGCCTGGAGCAGGCGATCTTCTCCGGCTGCGAGTTCGTGGCGAACAGCGCCTCCAACGGCGGCGGCCTGCTCAACCGCGGGAGCGACCTGACCGTGCTGAGCAGCCTGTTCGCAGGCAACGAGGCGACCAGCCATTCCGACGGCGGGCAGTACGGAAACGGGGGCGGCCTCTACATCGACGGGATGAACTACGACGAGCCCGGCGACCTGTTCCTCTGCAAAACGACGTTCGAGGACAACCGCGCCACTCAGCACGGCAGCGCGGTCTTCTCGTACTTCTACGAAGGCTCGAGCTCGCTGGTGAAGAGCTGCCTGTTTTTCGGCAACGACTTCGACGGCAGCCCCGGCGGCGGGGCCGGGGGCTTCTACCACCAGGCCGCGCCGTTGCTGCTCAGCGGCTGCACCTTCGCCGAGAACCGCTCGGACCGGCACGCGGCGGCGGTGTTCATCGGATCGGGATCGTCGGCGACGGTGCTCAACTGCACCTTCGCGGACAACAGCGTGCCCGAGGTCGGCGCGGCGCTGTTCTCCGGAGCCAGCCCCGTCGAGATCGAGAGCTGCACGTTCACCGGCAACGAGGCCGACTACGCGCCGGCGATCTTCAAGGGCGAGGGTGCCGAGATATCGCTGAAGAACACGATCCTGGCCGACAACACCACGCCCAACCAGTACAGCGCGCTGAGCTGCCACGAGCCCCTGATCGACGGGGGAGGCAACATGCAGTGGCCGGCCGAGAAGCCGAGCGGCAGCGAGGACACTCCCTGCGTGCCGGGAATCGAGTTCGCCGACCCGATCCTGCGCGAGCTGGGCGACTACGGCGGGCCGGTCCCGACCGCGGCGCTCGACCCGGCCAGCCCGGCCGTCGGCTTCGGAACGGACTGTCCGCCGCCCGGCGTGGACGCGCGGGGCGAGACCCGCGAGGCGCCGTGCGACAGCGGCGCGTTCGAGCTGCAGTCCGAGGACTAGCGCCTCGTCGACCCCACAACGTTGAGGTTGGGTCAGGCCGGACCTCATCGACGGGCCCCGCGTCACTCCGCTTCGAATTGGCGCCGCCCGTCCTTCGTCGTCGTTCCTTGGCCTCGCCGATGATGCCTCGACCTGAACCCGGGATCGGATCGTGCTCATCAATCGTCGGCGAGCGCCTTTTCCAGCCGGTCCGCGCGCTTCTCGATCTCGGCGGAGGGCGGGGCGGAGTCCGCGCCGCAGGCGATGCCGAGCACCCGTTTTCCGGACGATCGGATCGCCAGCCGCCGCTGAGCCGTCTCGGCGCTCTTGACCGCCTTCCAGGCCGCCTCGAGCGCGGTCTCGTCGTCCAGCTTCTCCGTGGCGAAGGCCGTCCACTCGGCGTCGCCCTCGGAATACCGCACGGTGTATCCGCCGCCCAGCCCCTCGATGTCCATCAGCTCGTCGGGGTGCCAGGCGCCGCTGCGCGCGAGGCGATGCTCTTCCGGAAAGGATTTCAGCGTCTCGGAGGGCTCGGTCGTCCCTTCGATTTTTTCGTCGATCGCGGCCGCTATCTTCGGCAACGTCTTTTTGCCCGCGGCCGCGATCGACTCGGGGGTCGCGTCGGGCGACTCGTCCAGCAGCGTCAGGTGAGCCAGGTAGCGGTCCTTCCAGACGACCAGGTCGCCGCTGCCCAGGATGCCGCGATCCCGCATCGCCTCTGGCAGGTCTTCTCCGGCGTCTGAGGGATCGACGCGGCTGGCCAGGAAGCGGGCCGTGCGGCCGAAGGCGCCCCGCGGCGATCCCATGTCGTAGATCTCGGCTGTGACCGTCACGCCCTCGAGCGAGGGAGAGCGGTAGTCGGCGGTCACCATCTTTTTCAGGCCGAACCGGACGTAGATCTCGGCCCCGCCGTCGATCAAATCGTACAGGTTGTCGGGGCCGAAGTACCTGGGAGGCGATGCGATGGACCACCCGCCCACCTCGCGCGGCAGCTTCTCGCCCGGACCCTCGAGCACCATCTTTTCTGCCTCGTCCGGCTCGGCCGCGGATTGGCTCTCCTCGGCTGCCGCGGGCGGCCGGCTCTGCGCGGCCTGCGCCGCGGGCCGTTCCCGATCCGAGGAGCAGGCCGCGACGAGCGCGGCCAGGGCCAGAACGAGCGATTTTCTCTTCACGTTTACGACTCTCATGGCGTTCTCGACCTCGCGATCTGGTCTGCAAATTTTGCGCACCGGAGAAAACCCTGCATGGCCGACCCGGTCTCCGGAGCCGGACCGGGGTCGCCTTCCAGCTGCCTTATAACTCACAAAACGGTGTATTTGCACGCGTGGAACGCCGCGGTTGCCCGCAAATGGACGCGCGGGCCCGATTTTTGTATTGTGCGACGCTTTGCGGTCGAGGTTGGAGCTTATTTCGGTACGATTATTGCTAATTCGATTGGAGAGGCAATGTAATGAGCGAGAAAGGCCAACACGGATTCACCCTGATCGAGCTGATGGTGGTGATGGTGATAATCGCGGTCTTCGCGGCGCTGGTCGCTCCTCAGATCGGCGAGGTCAGCCGCCGCGGAAAGCTGACCGACCTGACCAACATGGTGCAGCAGTCGGCGGCCCAGGTGCGAACCTACGCGCTGCAGACGCGGAGGGCTTCGGTGCTCGAGGTCTCCGACGGCCGCGTCTGGGTGAACGTGCTGGAAGGTTCCGACTGCTGGTCCGGGCTGCGGCTGGAGAACCGCTGCATGCACAACTACGGCAAGCAGGCCACTCAGGACCAGGACAACCGCTTCGACATGAGCATCGCCGAGTACACCGATGCCGGCGCCTATCTGTGCAATGTCGACCTGGCTCACATGGCGTCCGGCACCTGCCAGCTGAACACGGATATCGCGCCCGGCACCTCGTTCGCGCTCTGCTACTCCGGCGACGGCGAGCTGTTCTACCGGGCCGGCGCGGACGCCACGACCTGCTCGGGGCCGGACGTGGACTACGCTTCCGACGATCCGGGGCATTCCGGAGGATCGCTGGCCGGGCGCGACAGCTGGAAGCGCGCCTGCACGATCAAGGGCGGCGACCGGGACGGCTTCAGCGGCGCGTTGCTCTATTTCAACCGCTTCGAGTCGCCGCCCAGCGCGTGCGAGTCCGACGACGTGCTCGACGTCCTGCGCGGAGTCCACGTGCCGCAGGGAGGCGCGCCGTACAGCAGGGTGGAGACATGAGGCGAAACGGGCAGTCGCAGGGGTTCACGCTGATCGAGGTGATGATCTCGCTTCTGGTGTTCATGGTGGCGCTGATGGGGCTGGTGGCTCTGCAGCGAGCCTCGATCGCGGGGACCAACAAGGGGCGGGAGCAGACCGCGGCGATCAACCTGGCGCGCTTCACGATGACCTGGATCGAAAACGAGGCGACCTCCTGGCCGTTGAGCGAGCCGTTGCCGCCGGCCGCGGATTTTCCGATGCTGGCCCAGGCGATGAACAACGAGGGGCAGTGGAACCTGCTCGCCGACGGGAGCACCGCAGCCCCGGCCGATTTCCGGCTCGACGCCTACCTGGAGCACAGCTACCGGGATTTCTACGCGACGCAGGACACGGCGCCCTACTGCGTGCACTACATGGTGCGCGGGGTCGGTCCCAACGACGAGCTGTTGCGGATCCGGGTCCGCGTCGTGTGGCCCAAGTGGAAGCAGTACGTGATCGAGGCCGACGAGAGCCCCGGCACCTGGGACAACTGCGCCTGGCCGGGCTGGAACGATCCGGCGACGCTGGAGTCGCGCGTCAGGTACTCGGAGGTGGTCGAGATGAGCGGGATCGCGACCCGCGAGACCACGGGACAGCTCGTGCAGTGAGAGCGGAGGAGAGATGAAACGCTCACGGCGAGGATTCACCTTGGTGGAGATGATGATCGCACTGCTGCTGGGCGCGGTGGTGATCACTCCTCTTTACATCATCACGCGCGGCATGTCCCAGGAGACGACCAAGCAGCAGATGGAGACCGAGGCGATCCAGCGCTCGCGGCTGGGGCTCGAGATGCTGACCAGGGACCTCCAGCGCGCCGGGATGATGATTTCGCCCAACCCCGAGAAGGACGTCGAGTCGATCGTGCAGGACGGCCAGCACGCCTACTATCGCCGCGCCGTGGTGCACCTCAATCGCGGCGGCTCCAGCTCGTTCGATTCGCTGCTGATCTCCGGCAACCTGGTCAGCGCCGAGACGTACACCGGGATCGTGGCCCCGGGCGGAAATCCCCAGCGGATCGAGGTCAACGAGCTTTTCGACCACGAGGACGATTGTTACGAGGAGTTCAGGCCCGGCTACGCCTACGCCCACCTGACCACCTCCACCGGGCAGACGCTGGACGCCAAGCTGGCCTCCGCGCAGTGCTCGAGCGAGGGAGTCGGCACCCAGTGCCGCTGCACGATCACGGTCGAGCCCGGCGAGCTGATCCTGGACGGCCCGGGCGGCTTCGCCTCGGGTCAGCAGATCTTCTTGCAGGCCAACCAGACCGCGTTCTACAGGGTGGAGACGATCACCCGCGACAGCGGCACCTGCACGCGGATACACCACAACCTGATGCGCTACTTCGTGGATTACGACGCCGACTCGCAGAACGCCCTGGGCGGGCAGAACTGCGCCCAGGGGAACATCACCGACGCGATGATCGACCAGAGCTCGGCCAAGCTGCTGGCCGAGTACGTGGAGGACTTCCAGGTCTGGTTCCGCACGGTGCGACCCGGAGACTCGGTGGGCATCAGGCCCAACTATCACCGGATCGGCCAGATGGCCGACCTGGCCGGTTTCGCGCCTTCGTGCAACAGCATTCCGGTCTTCCAGGACGCGCCGGGTTGCGCCAATCCGGGCGCCAACGACCTGGCCTGCGTGGTCACCGACAGCGAGTACGGAGCGGAGCACGTCCGCTCGGCGATGCTGAGACTGGCGGTGCGCACCGAGCGCACCGATCCGCAGATGGAACTCGCCGCCGAGAACCTCGACGCCGGCGTGGTCCGCTTCAACGTGGCCGAGCCGCCGGATCCGAGCAGCTACTGCTTCGAGCCGGGCGTGTTCAGGGTGCGGACGCTCAACACCGAGGTGGCGATGCCCAACCTGGCGGCCAAGGTGGCGTCGTTCCAGGACGTGCCGGCTTCGCACTGACGAGGAGGGAGCGAGATGCAGCAGGGGTACCGCGGGAGATGCCGAAGGCTCGACGACGAGCGGTGCGGCACGGTGCTGCTGGCCGTTGTGCTGCTGATCGTGATGTTCACCGGGCTGGGGCTGCTCGCGATGCGTCACACGCGGCTGGAGCTGCGCTCGACCGGCGCCTACCTGGACGCCACGCAGGCCGGAGAGCTGGCCGAGGGCGCGCTGGCGGTCGTCTCCACCGACCTGCGGCTCTCCTCCGACTACTACGAGTTCATGTTCACCAACACCGATGCTGACGCCGGCGTGCTGGGGCTCGACGAGACGTACACGATACCGCTCAGCTCGCTGATCCAGGACGAGCACGACGGGGGAACGGTCTCGGACGGCACGATTCCGTTCTTGAACGGCAACCTGGCGAGCAATGCCGAGCTCGGCCAGATGTACGGAGTCTCGGCGGACACCGAGGTGACCCACCGCGCGCCGGCGCTGGCGCCGTGTCCTCCGGGTTACTCGTGCGACGACGAGCAGAACTATGCCTGGTACTACTTCACCATCGATTCCACCGCGCGCTACGGGCCGCCGGAGACGCCGGCTCATCCGCTCTACGAGAGCGGGCGGGCCCGCGGTCGCGGCAGGGTGATGGTGGGGCCGATATCGGCGTTCGGTAAATGAGGGGACGGGGAAGACAGATGAGATACAAAAGACAGATCGTGACTCTGATCGCGGGCCTGGCGGCCGTGCTGCTTTCTTCGGCCGCGTCGGCTCAGGTCACCGGTGAGCTGGTCAACCCCAACGTGATGCTGGTGGTCGATTCGTCGGGCAGCATGGACTGGCTGAGCGATCACAGCGACGATGCCACCGCCGCCTGGCGCGATGCGGCCGAGGCCTGCGAGGCGCAGGATCCCAACCGGCGGACCGCCTGGCAGAAGCTGCTCGACGTGATGCTCGGCAGCGTGCCCTCGGACGAGTACCGCTGCATGATCGAGGAGCCCCCGATTCGGCCGGCGCTGCAGTCGGACACCATCGGCGGCGACGTGCTGGAGAACATCAGCGAGTTCAGGGAGTCGCCCCGCTCCCACTTCCGCGCGGTGGCCTGCGCGTCGGACGACTGGAACAGCGACTACCAGCAGTGCATCGGCGGCACGCTCGATCCCACCGAGGGAGAGCCCCACGCCCAGGGCAAGAATGTCATCTGGTGCCGGGACGAGGACTGGGACGCCGTCAACGAGGTCTGCTACGACCTGCATCCTCTCGCTCACCCGCGGCGCACCAACGGAATCCTGGAGCGCTACAGCTCGCTGGTGCGCTTCGGGCTGGCGACCTACGACAGCTTGCCCGCCCCGGCCGCCGAGGGGCTGCTCGATCTCCCCGACCGGCACGACGGCCTCTGGAACTACGGGCCGAGCCGCAAGTGGCGCTGCAAGGAGTGGTACTACGGCGAGCAGGGCCCGGACCTGAGCGACTACCCGGCCTGCACCTGGAACTCCGGGATTCGGGGCAACGACGCCAACGCCGTGGGAAGAATGGTGCCGATCAGCAGCGACATGGCCTCGACGAACCACGCCGTGCGCCACGTGCTGGAGACCACCGAGCCGCTCTACTGCTCGTCGATGGGATCGATGTTGGACGACGTGGGGTTCTATTTCGACCGACATCCCGACGTTCAACCGGCCGGCGACGGAGGCAACGACCGCTACTTCTGGTGCCGCCCCAAGCTGGTGATCTTCATCAGCGACGGTCAGCCCACGCCGGGCTTCGAGTTTCCGCAGGACTACTGCGACCTGGGCGGCGAGGCGCCGCCGGATCCGGCCGAGACGATCTCGCCGAGCACGATCTACCGCTGTCCCTGGAACTCCTCGAAGCGCGAGGCCGAGGAGCTGTTCGGCCTGATCGATCCGGCCGAGGCCGACCCGGTGCTGCTGGTCGTGATCGGCTTCAACGTGCCCGAGGTGGACTGCGGCACGGACCCGGACAATTGCATCCAGGTCCACACCGACGGCACGCTGGTCTCGCCGCAGACCTTCCTCGACGAGATGGCGTTCGCCGGCTGGCCGGACGTGGCCAACGTGGAGTCGCCGCCCTGGCGCGCCCCGTACCCGGACGACTTCTCGGTCGGCGACGACTCGGAGGACAACTGCCCGACGTCCGTCTGCGGCAGCGGCGGCGCCCTGTTCGTCGATACGCCCGAGCAGCTCTCGGCGGTGCTCGACATGGTGATCGGCTCGCTGACCACCTCGGTGGTGACCCGCACCGAGGTCGCGACCACGGACCAGACCAGCGAGGCGCTCAACCTGACCGCCTACGCCGACAAGCAGGTGGCGCAGTACGAGTTCAACTCGGCGTACGAGACCTCGGCCGGGCTGCCCTGGAAGGGCTATCTCTACCGCCAGGGCTTCGAGTGTGACGACGGCAGCGGCGGAGGCGCTGTCTCCGATCCCGATCCGCTGCACGAGTGGCTCGACGCTCAGGCCAGCCGGACGATCTACACCGCGCCGCCCGACAACCTGCCACTGCCCGACGACTACCCGGCTAGCATCAAGACCCAGCCCCAGGGCCTGGACAACGTGCTGACGCGGGTCGAGGACACCACGGCTCTGGACGACTGCGATTTCGGCGGACCGGTGCTGCCGGAGACCGAGCCCGATCCCTACGCCTTGTGCAGCGCTTCGAACGACGTGCAGACCGAGGTTGTCAAGCATCTCTACGGCGAGACGGGATCCGAGCGCAGCCACCACCGCCTGGCCGACATCTACAACTCCACGCCGACGATTCTCGGCCCGCCGATGGAGCGCTTGCTGACCCAGTCCTACCAGGCCTACAAGTCGGCGGAGCTGCCCGGCGAGTCCGACAAGCGGATGGTCGAGCGGACGCCGCACCTGTTCGTGGGGACCAACGACGGGCTGCTGCACGCGATCGACGTCTGGGCCGAGTCGGCGGGGGACACGGTCGAGACCTGGGGCTACGTTCCCACGACCCTGCTCGATTCGATTCGCGAGCAGTATCCGATCTCGTGGGAGATGAACAAGGACGGGATGGGCAACTACACCTCGTACACGATCGAGACCGAGGGCCAGTACCAGCACATCTTCGGAGTGGACGGATCGCCGCTCGTCGCCGACGCGCGGCTGTACCGCAAGGCGGGAATGGACCCCGAAGAAGAGGTCAAGCTGTGGCGCTCGGTCGTGCTCGGCAGCCTGGGGCAGGGCGGTCGGGGCTACTACGCTCTCGACGTGACCAACCCCAGCCGGGAGCCCTCCTTCCGCTGGGAGATCTCGCCGGACAGCGCGGCCAACAACCCGCCCGGCCCGCCGGAAAACCCCGAGGATCCGACGGCCGATCCGAGCGAGCCGCAGACCTTCGACGGGATGGGGATTCCGGTCTCCAGGCCGGCGCTGGCCTACACCTTCATCGAGACCACGATTCCCGGCGAGGGCAGCACCGCCTCCGCCTACGAGGTGGCGACCGCGATCCTGCCCGGCGGGTACTGGAACGACGGCAGCCACGGGGCCGAGACCTCGACCGGGGCCTACATCGTCAGGCTGGCCGACGGGAAGCTGATCCGCTACCTGGACCCGACCAACGCCGACGACATCTGTCCCGATCCCGAGGCCCCCTCGGTCCCGATCCACGACCCGATGACCGCCCAGCTGGTGGGCGAGCCGGCCGTGCCGCAGCGCGCCGGGGCGACCCTGGTCGCCAAGGAGGCCTACCTGGGAGACGACCGGGGCCGGCTCTGGCGCATCGATCTGTCGGGCGAGGATCCGCAAGAGGACTGGTGCATCGAGATGTACTTCGACACCTTGCTGACCACCCATTTCCCGTACAGGGACTGCATCGAGAACGAGTGCCCCCAGACCCCCGAGGAGTACTCGGCCGACGACTGCTACGCCGTGGACTGCTGCACGGGGATCGACGGCTACTGCCAGGACGAGGACTACCCGTTCCCCAGGATTCCGATCGTTACCGCGCCCACGGTCACTCAGAATCGCGATCGCGACAACATCATCATCTTCGGCACCGGTCAGATCGACGGGCTGGACGTGCTGGACCACCACCGCGTCTTCTCGATAACCGATCGGATCAGGTACGACGTGAGCGGGCAGCGCAGCTACCACGAGGAGCCGGAGATCAACTGGTGGCTCGGCGAGGAGATGCCCGTCGACACCATGTCGGCCGACGGCGGAGTGGAGGTGGACGAGCAGGAGCAGGAGATGCTCGACACCCACGTCTGGTTCGACGACGACGGCAGCCCGGATTTCGAGTTCTTCAACCTGGGCGAGAAGCTGCTGGGTGACGTGGTGGTCTTCGCCGAGACCGCCTACTTCACGACCTTCGTGCCCACGGATCCGGATTCGCTCAACGCTTGCGAGTCGGGCGGATCGCGCATCTGGGGCGTGCACTACTCCAAGCGCGAAGGGGACAACGGCGGCTGGGAGAGCGGGATCACCGAGAACGACTTCGGCAAGATGGGCTCGGGTGGGGGCGACGCCGGTGTCGACGGAGGTAGCGGCGGAGGGTACGCGCCCTTCGTGGAGTATCCCGGGGAGCTGATCTCCGGGGTGCGTGTGGTGCGCCGGCCGGCCTGCACCGGAGAGCCGACCTTCCAGCTCGTCGCCCAGCGGGTCAACGAGACTCCGGGCAGTCACACCTCTCCGCCTCCGGGACAGCCGAAGGTGCAGTCGATCAGCATTCCGATCGAGCAGGGGTCGATCGGGTTCACCACCGTCTACATCGACTCCTGGTCGCTGGTGTTCGACTGATGCGTTGTTCACCGGCCCGGATCGCGCTCGCGGCACTGCTGGCCGCGGCCTGCACCGACGACGGCGACGAGCCCGGAGGCTCGCCCGGAGAGGCCGGCGCCGCCGACGCCTCCGCGGCCGCCGGGGAGCTGGCGGACGAGGCCGAGCTGGGTGCGAAGAGCGAGAAGGTGGAGGTGGTCTCGATGGCGGACGGCAGCCACGCGGTCTTCGGGCTGAGCCTGCCGCGCGGGATGAAGCCGGTTCCCGGGCCCAACCGGGTCTACCGCTTCGAGAGCACGCACCGGCTCGAGAGCGTCAAGAGATACCTGATGCGGCAGGTGGAGACCGCCTACCTCAAGGACGAGCCGAGCGGCTACCTGATTCGCCACGCGCGGGTGCTGGAGCCGCTCGGGGAGGTTGCGCCCGAGCAGCGGCTGGCGATCCGCGTCTTCCGCGGCAGAAGGGGAGGGGCGACGGTCGACGTCTGGGTCGAGAGCGGACCCGGAGCCTCTCCGGCCCGCCGCGCAACTCGCTCGGCGGGGAGGGGAGCCGCCGCCGGCAAGAAGAGCGAGCCGGTCCGGATCGAGCCGGGAAGCGCCGAGGCCCGCCGCAGGGAGCGAAGCAAGCGGGAGACCTTCGAGCTGTTGCAGAAGATGCAGCGCGGAGAAGAGATAGACGCCGGATCCGCGAGCAACCCGATGTTCCACTAGGTTTTCCGATTTTTTTTGAGTGTCATGGACGCCGAGAGGGACGTATGTGCCGTTCGCAGTCATTGCCCCTGTCTTCGGACCTGACCCGCGGATCGAGGCGGTGGGGCTTCGCCCCGAAGGGGCTGCCCGCCGAAGCCGTGCCTCGGCGGGCCTCGTGGCCGCGGGGTTCATCCCCGCGGGACAGCGCCGCGGATCGAGGATGCCGCCGGCTCCGGTCGAGCGCCGCGGCCACGAGGGCCGCGGTCGGGATTGCGATGCCCGGCGGGCTCGGCTCCTGGCGCTCCGTTCTCTGGAAAAACGGGCGTCGAACGCCGCGGCTCAGGTCGCCAGGAAGGTCTCCAGGGCCTTGCCCGCCTCGGAGCCTCTCAGCTTTCCCAAAGCGCGGCACTCGATCTGGCGGACCCGCTCGCGGGTGACTCCGATCTGGACTCCGATCTCCTCGAGCGTGTGCTCGCGCGGCTCGTCGAGGCCGAAGCGCATCCGGATCACCTTTCTCTCGCGCTTGTCGAGCACCTCGAGCGCGTCGCTGGTGCGGGCGCGCAGCTCGGTGTCCTGCGCCGCCGAGTCGGGACCGGGCAACGAGTCGTCAGGGAGCGTGTCGCCCAGGCTGCGCTCGTCGTCGGCCCGCAGCGGGTCCTGCAGCCGCAGCGGCTCCTGGACCAGCTCGCGCGTCTCTGTGACCGCCTCGGCGGGTATCCCCAGCCGCTCGGCGATCTCCTCGTCGCTCGGCGCTCCGTGCCGGCGCGTTCCCAGCTCGTCGCTGATCCGCTTGATGCGGCGCAGCGTGTCCGCGCGGTGGACCGGCAGCCTGATCGTGCGTCCCCGCAGAGCGACGGCGCGCGTCACCGCCTGGCGGATCCACCAGACCGCGTAGGTCGAGAAGCGAAAGCCCAGCCGGTAGTCGAAGAGATCGACGGCTCGCATCAGGCCGACGTTACCCTCCTGGATCAGGTCGTCGGTGTTCATCCCGACCACCGAGTAGCGCTGCGCGATCGAGACCACCAGCCGGATGTTGCCGCGCACCAGATCTTCGCGCGCGTTCTCCACGCGGCAGCGGCCGGCCCGCAGCCGCTCCCAGAGAGCGTCCAGCTCGGTCAGCTCCAGCTCGACCTCGGCCGCACCGCGATCGCGGGCGCGACGCGCCTCGCCCAGCGAGTCGACCACGGCCTCCAGCACGGGGTGGCGACGCGCCAGCTCGATCTCGGCCGCGGATGCTCTCGGCTCCGGCCGCGAGGGAGAGCCGGCCTCTCCCCGTATCTCGAATTCCACCCGGGCGAAGGCGGCGGCGATGCTCTCCGGATCGGCATCGTCCCCGGCGGCGCCGGAGGCCAGCAGACCCAGCGTGGCCGGAGACAGATCGGAGAGCGACAGCGCGCGCACGATCGCCAGGTAGCCGCGCTCCATCGAGCGGGCCATCTCGACCTCGCCCTCCCGCGTCGGCACGGGATGGGCCAGGCAGGGATCGTTTTTCCAGTTCAAGCTGGTCATATCAAAAGCCATCCTCGTCATCCCCCATCCGAGTATTGAACACGCGAGCAGGCACGGGTGTTCCCGAAAAAACCGATCGACCGCGGGGGGCCGGGCCGAAAACGCTTTTTGTTGGAGTACCCCCGGGCACCGATTTGCCAAAAAAAACGGCGCGCGGGGGCCGGGTTACATGTTGCGACGATACATACCGCCCACTTCGAAGAGCGTTTCGGTGATCTGACCGAGCGAGGCCCAGCGGGCCGTCTCCATCATCTGGCTGAAGATGTTGCCGCCCTCGCGCGCGACCCGCTTGAGGTCGTCCAGGCTCTTCTCGATTCGATCCGCGTTGCGCCCTTGCAACGCCTCGACGTTGTCGATCTGCTCGCGTTTCTCCTCGGGGGTTGCACGCCGCAGATCCAGCTTGTCGGGAATCAGGCTCTTTCCGCCCTCGGTCAAGTAGGTGTTGACGCCGATGATCGGCATCTCTCCGGTGTGCTTGCGGTGCTCGTAGAGCATCGACTCGTCCTGGATCTTGCCGCGCTGGTACTGGCTCTCCATCGCTCCGAGCACGCCCCCGCGCCGCGAGATGCGCTCGAACTCGGAGAGGATCGCCTCCTCGACCAGCTCGGTCAGCTCCCGCACGATGTAGGAGCCCTGCCAGGGGTTCTCGTTCTTGGTCAGCCCGAACTCGCGCAGCACGATCAGCTGGATAGCCATCGCGCGCCGCACCGACTCCTCGGTGGGAGTCGTGATCGCCTCGTCGTAGGAGTTGGTGTGCAGCGAGTTGCAGTTGTCGTAGAACGCCAGCAGCGCCTGCAGCGTGGTGCGGATGTCGTTGAACTGGATCTCCTGGACGTGCAGCGATCGCCCCGAGGTCTGGATGTGGTACTTGAGCTTCTGGCTGCGGGCGCCCGCGCCGTACAGATCGCGCATCGCGATCGACCAGATCCGCCGCGCCACGCGTCCGATCACGGTGTACTCCGCGTCCATCCCGTTGGAGAAGAAGAACGAGAGGTTGGGCGCGAAGCTGTCGATCGGAAAGCCGCGCGAGAGGTAGTACTCGACGTAGGTGAAGCCGTTGGCCAGCGTCAGCGCCGTCTGGGTGACCGGGTTCGCTCCCGCCTCGGCGATGTGATAGCCGGAGATCGAAACGGAGTAGTAGTTCTGCACTTTTTTCTCGATGAAGTACTCTTGGATGTCGCCCATCATCTTGAGCGCGAACTCGGTGGAGAAGATGCAGGTGTTCTGGGCCTGGTCCTCCTTGAGGATGTCGGCCTGCACCGTGCC
>CAZHCG010000114.1:0-16517 GCA_964530995.1 uncultured Myxococcales bacterium | reverse complement strand
GGAGGAATCCCAGATCGTGGGTCGGTCTGTCCTTCGACGGCGAGACGTTCTACGCGGGATACGAGAACGCCAGCGGCGAGGCGATTCCTTTCTCCGCCTTCGTGGCGGCCAGCCAAGTGCCGGACCAGGTCGGGCCGGTCGAGTTGGGCGGGCCGGCGGTGCAGGTCGCGGCCGGGGGACAGCACTCCTGCGCACTGCTGGAAAACGGCGAGGTGGTCTGCTGGGGATGGGGCTTCTGGGGGCAGCTTGGATATGGAAACTCCGAGAACGTCGGCGACGACGAGCTGCCGGCGGATGTATCGCCGATCAGCGTCGGTGGCTCCGTGACCCGAGTCAGCGCCGGCATGGCCCACACCTGCGCGGTTCTCGAGAGCGGCAAGGTCAGGTGTTGGGGAAGGAATGACAGCCAGCTCGGATACGGCAACGCTTTCGGAGACGAAGAGTACATCGGCGACGACGAGACTCCGGCCTCGGCGGGCGACGTGCCGGTGATGTGAGCGTACCGGTCGCGTCGATCTCGTTGCAGGGGCAATAGCCCCGTCCATTCCCTGTTCTCGGCAGAAAAGGCCGGCTAACCCGCTTCGAGTCGGGGTATCGCGATCGCCCGCCGCTCCTCGGGCCCCCGGCCCGAATCGATTTCTCCACAGCGCGTAGTGCTCCGTGAGTCTTTCGCTTGCTGGCCGCGGCCGCGTGCTGGTATGATGACCTCGAAATAGGGATTTCTTTTGCATCAGGAGGGAAACATGCCTCGCAAGGTGATATTTATCTTGGTCGGCTCGCTGGTCGCGGTCGCCGCGATCGCCTGGTCCTGCGACGACGAAGGCCCCGCGATCAACGGAACCTGCAATAGCTTCTGCCAGACGCTGGTCGAGGCGATGGAGAATTCCGATGACTACTTCTACGTGAGCAGCCACAGCGACACGCTGGAGTCGTGCGGGGTCTCGTGCACGCAGACGATGAACGAGCTCGATTCGTCCGAGACTTCCGATGTACAGGACTGCCTGGAGTGCATGGCGGACAACGGCAGCGGCGACTACGATGATTTCATGTCGGCTCTCTACGACGACTGCGCCGACGACTGCGGCGAGGTCAACGAAGATGGCGAAGAGGTCTGGAGCGACCAGTTCTGGAACGATTTCAGCGAGGACTTCGACGAGAACTACAGCTCCGGCGATCCCGATCTGGATTCCGACGTCGACGCCGATGCCGATGCCGACGCCGACATCGACGCGGATGCGGACGCCGACGGGGACACGGACGGAAACTGCAGCTCCGCGGCGGTCAACGCCTGCTCCGAGGAGTACTCCACCTGCGCCGAAGATTGCGGAACGGACAGCGGCTGCGTGGAGGACTGCTACTACGTCGATTTCTGCAACTGCATCGCCGAGGCCGGCTGCGATCCCTCGACTTACGGCTGCTAGTGCCTCGTCAACCCTCCGATGAGGGCCGGCCTGACCCCGCATTGTGGGGTTGACGAGGCACTAGCGATCATCCCCCCGAGCGGTCGATCTTGAGCAGCGAGAGAAACGCCTCCTGCGGGATCACGACCTGACCGACCGACTTCATTCTGCGCTTTCCCTCTTTTTGTTTCTCGATCAGCTTGCGCTTGCGGGTCACGTCGCCGCCGTAGCACTTGGCGGTCACGTTCTTGCGCAGGGCCTTGACGTTGGTGCGCGCGATCACGCGGCTGCCGATCGCCGCCTGGATTGCCACATCGAACTGCTGGCGGGGGATCAGCTCCTTCATCTTGCGCGTCAGGTCGCGGCCGATCAGGTAGGTGTTGTCGCTGTGCACCACCGCCGACAGCGCGTCGACCGGATCGCCGTTGACCAGCACGTCGATCCGCACCAGGTCAGAGCGGCGGTGACCGATCAGCTCGTAGTCCATCGAGGCGTAGCCGCGCGAGATCGACTTGAGGCGGTCGTAGAAGTCGTAGAGCACCTCGGCCAGCGGCAGCTCGTAGACCAGCACCACGCGCCTGGGCCCGGTGTACTCCAGCTTCTTCTGCACTCCGCGGCGCTCCTCGCACATCTTGATCACTCCGCCGACGTACTCGGACGGCACGTGGATCGCGGTCTCGATGAAGGGCTCCTCCACGGCGTGCACGCCGCGCTCCGGAAGCTTGGAGGGGTTGTCGATCTCCAGCGCGTCGCCGTCCTCCATGTGCACGCGGTAGACCACCGAAGGGGTGGTGGTCACGATCTCGAGGTCGTACTCGCGCTCGAGGCGCTCCTGAATGATCTCCATGTGCAACAGGCCCAAAAATCCGCAGCGGAATCCGAAGCCGAGCGCCTGGGAGGTCTCGGGCTCGAAGGCGAACGACGAGTCGTTGAGCGCCAGCTTGTCCAGCGACTCGCGCAGATCGTCGTAGGCGCCGGGGTCGGTGGGAAACACGCCGCAGAACACCATCGGCTTCACCTCGCAAAAGCCGGGCAGCGGCTCGGGTGCGGGGCTCTTGGCGTCGGTCAGCGTGTCTCCGATCCGCGTCTCGTGCACGGACTTGATCGAGCAGACCACGTAGCCCACGTCCCCGGATCCGAGCGTGCCGAGCGCGGTCGCCTCGGGGGTGAAGGTGCCCAGATCGCTGACCTCGTAGCTGCGCCCGGTGTGCATCAGCTCGATCTTCTGCCCGCGCCGCAGCTCTCCGTCGAAGACGCGGACCAGCATGATCGCGCCGCGGTAGGCGTCGTACCAGGAGTCGATCACGGTCGCGCGCAGCAGGTCGTCGCCGGCGAAGGAACGCGGCGGCGGCACGCGGCGGATAATCGTCTCGATCAGCTCCTCGACGCCTTCGCCGGTCTTGGCCGAGACGGCCAGCGCCTCGGCGGGATCCAGCCCCACCGCGCTCTCGATCTCCTCGAACGTGCCGAGCACGTCGGCACCGTCGACATCGATCTTGTTGACCACCGGGATGATCTCCAGGTCGGCCTCGATCGCCAGGTACGCGTTGGCCAGGGTCTGCGCCTGGACCCCCTGGGTCGCGTCGACCAGCAGCACGGCGCCTTCGCAGGCCTGCAAGGATCTCTCCACCTCGTAGTTGAAGTCGACGTGGCCCGGGGTGTCGATCAGGTTGAGGCGATGCGGCTCGCCGTCGACCACGACGTTGTCGATGCGCGCGGTCTGGGCCTTGATCGTGATCCCGCGCTCGCGCTCGAGATCCATCCGATCGAGGTACTGGGCGCGCAGCGTGCGCTCGTCGAGCAGCCCGGTCAGCTCGAGGATGCGGTCGGCCAGCGTCGACTTGCCGTGGTCGATGTGGGCGATGATACAGAAGTTCCTGGTACGTTCGATACTCACCTCTACTCCGTTGCCCAGCGAGAACGTCGCCGAGATTGTAGACATTGAAACGGCGCTGGCAATGCCGCGCGAAGAATTCCCGTCTTGTTCCCGACGGTTTTCGCGGCGTGTCGCTCTCGTCGTTTTCGTTGTACAGTGGAATCCGTGCTCTGGGGAGAAGGGAAGTGAAGACGGTGAAGAAGACAGCGCGGGTCGTCTCGGCGGCGATCCTGATCGTATCGATCGGCGCTGCCTGCGAGCGCGGGGGGCCGCGGATCGACGAGCTGGGCGCCGAGCCTCATCGACCGGACGGCGCCGGGATCGTCGGCGGAGAGGAGACGAGCTGGCAGTCCTGGCGCGGAGTGGTCGGCCTGCTGGGCCAGGTCAGTCTCTGCACCGGCGCGCTGATCGATCCGGAGGTGGTGCTGACCGCCGGGCACTGCGTCTACCTGCCCGAGTACGACGTGGACTACACGCAGCACCCCGAGGACGTGACGATCGTGGGCGGCGCCGACCTGTTCCAGCAGTCTGTGACGCTCTCGGCGGTCAGCGCCGGCGCCAAGCACCCTTACTGGAACGGCGATATCAGCCAGCAGGGAGCTGTCGATCTGGGGATGCTCCAACTGGCAGACCCGCTGGACGACGTGGAGAGCTACCTGCTGAGGGAGCACCCTCATCCCGAGGCCGGGGACGAGGGGCTGATCGTCGGTTACGGCCTGTTCGATCCGCACGACGACGACTCGGCGGGCACGCATCGCTGGGGCAGCACCGAGCTCATCCAGATCTACGAGAGCCTGATCGAGATCGGCGGCGAGACCGGCACGTGCAGCGGCGACTCGGGCGGGCCGTTGTTCACGCAGCAGGGCGGTCGCTGGGTGATAAGCGGCGTCAACTCGTTCGTGGAGAGCTACGATTGCCCGGTCTCGGGGGGAAGCTGGGATTTCAACACGCTCAGCTACCGCGGCTGGATCGAGCAGGTCCTCTACGACTGGACCGGCCACGGCCTGCCCGAGAACCCCGGGACCGACGCGGATACCGACAGCGACAGCGAGACCGGAACCGGAACGGACACGGACAGCGACAGCGACACGGAAAGCGACAGCGACTCGAAAAACACGGAGACCGACGGCGGCGCGATCGACGTCAGCCCGCCGGCCGACAGCGGCTGCGGCTGCTCGGCTGTCGGTGTTTCGAGGCACGGAGCGATTTTGCGCCTGACGAGCCTGTCTTTTTGATACTCTTGTGTGAAGAAAGCTTTTCAAAGGAGGTTTCGAGATGCGCGCAGGTGTCAGGCGATTGTTCTTCGCGGCGGCGATCGCGGCGCTGGCGGTGGGGTGTACCAACGAGCTGTCCAGCTCGGACATCGATGCGGACACGGATACGGACGGCGACGCGCTGGGCCAGGGAGAGGACTGCTCGGGAGGCGGGGAGTGCGCCGAGGGGCTGAGCTGCTCCGGCGTCGACGGGACCTGTCAGCCGGACGGTGCTCCGGGAACCATCCCCGAGGACGGGGACTGCATGGCCTCCTTCGACTGCCAGTGGGGGCTGGTCTGCGCCTCGGACGGGACCTGTCAGCAGGAAGGGGATCCGGGCACGACCGGCGCGGGCGGCTCTTGCGAGCAGGACTCGGACTGCCTGCTGTTCCTCGAGTGCCTCGACGGGGTCTGCCAGGGCTTCGAGCCGCCGTACTGGCCCGGCACGGAGTGCGCGGAGCCGAGCGACCAGGACGATCCGTTCGTCGCCTATTTCGATGTCGACGGTGACTCCGGCGAGTTCTACCGCCTGCCGTTCCCCAACGACGCGCGGGTCAGCGGCGGAAAGATCGATCTGGAAGGCCACGCCAACCCGGGCGTGCTGATCGAAGAGCTGGGCAACCCGGTGGATTCCTACTTCGACGTTATCGAGCACGATCTCGACGGGTTCGGCCTGCAGTCGTGCACGTACTTCCGCTTCAGCCACAGCCCGGACTGGTCGACGGTCAACCTGGGCGAGACGATCTACGTGGTCGACATAGATCCGGATTCTGAGAAGTACGGACAGCAGGCTTTCTCGCGATTCCGGGGTGACATCGCGCGCGGAAAGTACATTTGCAACAACTGGATCGCGCTGTGCCCCAACCTGGGACGACCGCTGCAGCCGGACACGACCTACGCGGCGATCGTCACCACCGACGTGGCGGACGGGCAGGGCGACGCGGCCGAGCCGAGCGAGGACTTCGCCGCGATGCTGTCCGACTCGGAGCCCGGCGAGGCGGGTCTGTCACACGCCTGGACCGCCTACGCTCCGCTGCGCGACTACCTCGATGACCAGGCGATCAATCCCACGTCGATCGCTTCGGCCGCGGTGTTCACCACCGGCCGGCCGACCACCGCTCTGCCCCTGGTGCGGGAGGCGGTGCGCGCCGAGCCGGAGCCGGTCGTCGAGGATCTGGCGATCGACGACTCCGGCGACGCCTACTCGCTCTACAGCGGAAAGCTGACAGTACCGTTCTACCAGCAGGGCGAGCGTCCGTTCGCCGCTGTCGAGGACGGCGGTGGAATCGACTACGACGGCGACGGGATGCCTGTCTGGGTCGATGACGAGTCGGTGCGCTTCGCGTCGAGCGTGCCTGCCGGCGAGGCGCCGCTCGAGGGCTGGCCGGTGATCATCTACGCCCACGGAACCGGCGGCAGCGAGATGTCGTTCGTCGGCAACGGCACCGCGGAGCGGATGGCCGGGGTCGGCGTGGCCGCAATCGGGATCGAGCAGGTCATGCACGGGGAGCGCCGCGGCCTGAGCGGCGAGCAGGCCGATCTGGAGCAGAACTCTCCGGAGCGGCTGTTCTACAACTTCCTCAATCCGCGCGCCGCCAGGGACAACAACGTGCAGGCGGCCGCCGATCACTTCCAGCTGGTCAGGCTGGTCGAGAGCTTCTCCGCGATCACTGGAGAGGACGTGCTCTTCGACACGGAGAAGATCTACTTCTTCGGTCACTCCCAGGGCAGCCAGGGGCCGATGCTGTTCGCCGCCCACGAGCCGCTGGTCGATCTGCTGGTGCTGAGCGGGGCCGGCGGCTACCTGATCGAGTCGCTGCTGGGAAAGAAGCAGCCGCTGGACGTCTCGGCGGCGATTCGCATCGCCTTGATGGAGTTCGGCGAGGTGGACTGGCACCATCCGTTGTTGAACCTGATCCAGCTCGCGTTCGATCCGGTCGATCCGGCGACTCACGCCCGAATGGTGTTTCGCCGTGACATGTCGGATCTGGGTTACCCGCGCCGCAGCGTCTTCATGTCGTACGGGATCGGCGACAGCTACACTCCCGAGATGACGCAGCTGGCCCTGGCCAAGACGCTCGGTGTCCAGCAGTGGCCGCTCGACGACGAGCACCAGCTCGGAGCGGTGCCGGTCATCGAGTCGCTGCCGCACGACACGACCTACTACTACGGAGACGGAGTCGGAGTCACGGCGGTCACGGTCCAGTACGAGCCGGACGGCGACTACGACGGCCACTTCGTAATCTTCGAGAACGCCGATGCCGTCTCGCAGCACACCCAGTTCGTGGGAACGATGGTTGCCGACGGCATTCCGACGCTGGTCGCGCCCTGACGTTTCCCCGTAGCCGGTTTCCCTCCGAACGAGCATTTTTGGGCGGCGCGGTTGCTCGCGTGACGAAATGGTGTAGACTCGGAAAATATGCCGATTGACGACCGCAAGGAGATCCTGGAAGCGCGCGTCCGCGAGCTGGAGGCCGAGCTGGCCGAGCTGCGCGAACGGGAGAGCCGCTACGCCACGTTGCTTTCCGAGGCGCCGATCTCGATCTGGATGGTCGATCGCTCGCGGCGCCTGGTCTACGCACAGGGCTCGGCTCTCGCCTCGATGGGAATGGATCCGGAGCGGATCGTGGGGCGCCGGATCGACGAGCTGTTTCCGCGCTCGGGCGAGTTCGATTCCGCCGTCGAGCGGGTGGATCGCGGCGAGACGGCGACCGTGACCTTCGAGCACGACGGGTTCGTTTTCGAAAACCGTCTTTCGGCCTTCACCGATCCGGAAAGCGGGGAAAGGCTGGGGGTGCTCGGCGTCTCGACCGACGTCAGCGAGCGCGTGCGGGCGGAGAGGGCGCTGGTCGAGGAGAAGGAGCGCCTCGACGTGACCCTGTCCAGCATCGGCGAGGGCGTGATCGCCACCGATACCGAGGGGCGCGTCACGGGAATGAACCGCGTCGCGGAGGATCTCACCGGCTGGAGCGTCGACAAGGTCGTCGGACGCGCGGCGGAGCAGGTCTACCACGTGATCGACAACCGTACCGGCGAGGCCAGAACGCACCCGGTCGCCTTCGCGCTCGGTCGCGGCGGAGACGACGAGGAGCAGGAGTACGACAAGGTGCTGATCAGCCGCGATGGGCGGGATCTCAGGGTGGAACACAACTGCGCTCCGATCAGGAGACGCGGCAGCGAAATCATCGGCTCGGTGCTGGTCTTCAGAGACCTGACGCGCCAGCGGATGCTGGAGGACGAGATGCGCCGGGTGGAAAAGCTCGAGTCGATCGGGCTCCTGGCCGGCGGCATCGCCCACGACTTCAACAACATCCTGACGGTGACGATGGGCAATCTCAGCATCGCCCGGCGCAGGGCCAGGGGAGACGATCGCTTGCTGGAGCGCCTGCGGGACGCGGAGCGGGCGGTGGAGCGGGCCAGGAAGTTGACCGGGCAGCTGCTGACGTTCGCCAAGGGCGGGGCGCCGGTCAAGGCACGGGTGGACGTCCGGCAGCTTACCCACGACGCAGCGCGCTTCGCGCTGGCCGGATCGCCGCGCCGCTGGACCGAGAGATTTCCCCGCGAGCTGGGGTCCGTGCGCGCCGACTCGACCCAGATCGGGCAGGTGATACAGAACCTGGTGATCAACGCGCACCAGGCGATGGGACGCGAGGGCGAGATCGAGCTGTCGGCCGGAGAGACGGAGGTAGAGAGCGAGGATGGGCTGCCGCTCGAGCCGGGACGCTACATCTGGATCGCTGTTCGAGACAGCGGGCCCGGCATTCCCGGCGAGATAGCGGACCGGGTTTTCGATCCGTATTTCACCACCAAGCCGGGAGGCACCGGCCTGGGTCTGGCCGCGGCTCACTCGATTGTACGTCGTCACGGAGGTCACGTGGCGATCGAGAATCCCGAGGGCGGTGGTGCCGAGGTCCGCGTCTTCCTGCCGGCCAAGACCGACTGCAGCGACAGCGATCCGGCCACGCCGCCGCGAGGTCTCTTGGCGGCGCGCAAGGGATGCGTGCTGGTGATGGACGACGATCCGGTGGTCCTGGAGGCCGCGGCGAGAATGCTCGTCGAGCTGGGCTACGAGACGAAGACGGCCAGGGATGGAGCGGAGGCGGTGGAGGCCTACCGGAAGGCCGCGGACGAGGAAAGGAGTTTCGACGCTACGATCGTCGACCTGACCGTGCCCGGCGGGATGGGCGGTCACGACGCGGCAAGGGCCATTTTGGATATCGATCCCCGAGCGAGAGTGCTCGTCTCCAGCGGCTACTCCGAGGATCCGATCATGTCGCGGTGGCGCGAGCACGGCTTTTGCGGCGTGGTGAGCAAGCCTTACGGTGTAGAAGATCTGGATCGCATCTTGCGAAAGGCGATCGCCGCGGACGGCTCGCGGCGGACGGTCAGTTTCGACGGTGGGGACGACTGAGGCAGCGCGGGGCCTCGTTTGACGCGAAGAGGGGAAGAGCACTTGCGCGGCCGAGGACACCGCCTCGCTGCCGCGGCAGCTGATGCCGCTCTCTGGAAGCTCACCGCGGTGGTGACCGGCGGCCTTCGTCAGGTTATGATCGGTGCGGTTTTTTTTGCTCGCCCTCGCGGCGAGCGGATCTTGGAGGTGAGCGATGAAGATCCTCGTCACCGGAGCCACCGGCTTCGTCGGTCGCGCGTTGGTTGCCAGGCTGCTGCAAGAAGGACGAGTGGTATCGGCCTGGGTCCGCTCCGTGGATCGGGCCCGCACCCTGCTCGGCCCGGGGCTGGAGCTGCTGCCCGCCGAAGGTGGTCAGAACGCTTTGCGCGCCGCGGTGCGCGGAGCGGACGCCGTGATCAATCTCGCCGGAGAACCGATCTTCGCGCGACGCTGGAGCGAGGAACGCCGCACCGAGCTGGTGGAGAGCCGAGTGTTTCTGACCGCGGGTCTGGTCGACGCGATGGAGGACGAGCCCCGCCGTCCGTCCGTGATGGTCTCGGCGAGCGCGGTCGGATACTACGGGGATCGCGGCGAAGAGCGACTGGGCGAGAAGAGCGGCCCGGGGAGCGACTTTCTGGCCAGGCTCTGCGCCGACTGGGAGAACGCGGCGCTGCGCGCAAAGAAGCTCGGAGTGCGGGTCGTGACTCCGCGCTTCGGGTTGGTGCTGGGCCCCGGAGGCGGAATCCTCTCCCGCCTGGTGCCGCTGTTTCGCAAGGGGCTGGGAGGGCGTCTCGGCAGCGGTGAGCAGTTCGCTTCCTGGATCCAGCTCGAGGATTTGCTGAGGTTGCTCTGCCTGGCCACGGTGGACGATCGCTTCGAGGGAGCGATCAACGCGGTCGCCCCCGGGCCGGTCACCAACAGCGAGCTGACGCGCGCCGTAGCGCGCGCGGTGGATCGTCCCGCGTTTATGCCCCTGCCGGCGATGGCGTTGAGGCTCGCCCTCGGAGAGGCGGCGCAGGCGTTGCTGGCCAGCCAGCGCGTCATGCCCGACGAGCTGGAGCGTCTCGGTTTCGAGCATCGCTTCGGCGATCTCGACGCGGCGCTGTCCGCCTCGGTCTGAGGGGGAGGTACGCGGTCGCGATAGCCGCCTTGGTCGCGGGATGCCTCGGCCCGGCGACCTCATTCGCCTCCGAGGCGGCAGAACAGCGGGCGAAAGCCGCGGCCGGCGGACTACTTCACCACTGGATGCCGGAGCAGCCGAGGAACCCCGGAGCGCAGTTGGTGATGATGCAGTCCTGGCAGGCTTGCGAAGTCATCTCCACGCAGGACGTCAGGCAGCTCGAGATGCTGCATTCGAAGACGTCTCCGAAGCAAGCGGCGCACTCGGAGGACATTCCCGTCTCGGAAGAGATGGCGTCCGCCATGCAGCCCGCCGGGTCGGAGGAGAAGCCGCAGCTGATGCTGTTCGCTCCCATCAAGGACAAGATGTCGACGGTGGATATGATCTCGAGATCGGAGGCGTTGTCGCAAGCGCCGGATGGGTCGACGTCGGTATCGCTGTCGGCGTCGGCATCGGTGTCGCTGTCGGCATCGGTGTCGCTGTCGCTGTCGGAGTCGCCGTCTCCGTCCGTGTCGGCGTCGGAATCGGCGTCGGAATCGGCATCGCTGTCGGAATCTGAATCGGAGTCGGCGCCGGTGTCGCTTCCCGCGTCCCCGGATGTGTCCCCGGTTTCGAACGCCGGCGGCTCGGACGAGCACGAAAACGACGCCAGAACGACGAGCAGCGACGATGCCAATCCGAAAAAAGTGCTGTGACTCATGGTTTCCTCCTGGATTGCTGCCAGCATGATAGCCCGAGTCGGCGAGAACGGGAAGCATCAGCTGCGACACATCAGCTGCCAGCGGCTCTCCCGGCATGTGGCGAAAGCCGGGTTGTGGCACCGTGGGATCGAGTTCATAATTGCCGATCGATACGGTCGCACGGTATCGCGTGCGTCCGCCTTTTGCTCGGGCAGGAGAGTCCATGCGTTTCGCCCGGTTTTGTCTGGCTGCTTGGATTCTGTTCTTCTCCGCGACGACCGCCGCCCGCGACGACCGCCGTCCCGCGCCGATCCGGCGCATCCCCCACGTGTTCGTCACCGCCGACGAGCTGGCCAATCCGCATCTCTACCACCCGCGTCCGGCCGGCGCGTACAGGCCTGCGCCTCCGCCCTCGGGGCCGCCGCCGGAAGGAGTGCTTCGTCCCGCCGAGTTCGAACAGATCGACTCGACCGTCATTGCTGTGCTCGACTACGGAGATCCGTTCTTGCAGATGTGGACCGGGATGGTCGGCGCCTACTCGCAGGCCGGTCACACCTGGATCATCGCGGACTCACAGATGCGGCAGATCCTGGGCTCCGAGCTGGAGGCGAAGGGAATCCCCCAAGACACGTACTCCTGGCTGAACTACCCGATCGACAGCATCTGGATTCGGGACTACGGCCCCGAGTTCGCGATCGAGCCGGACGGGACGCGCCACATTGTCGATGCCTATTACACCGCGCGTCCGCTGGACGATGCGATTCCCGGCTGGATCGCCGCTTCGGACTGGATCGGCACGGACGGATCGCCGCTGGAGATCCACGGGCACGAGCACATGCTGGCCGGCGGAAACATCATGAGCGACGGCGCCGGGACGTGTTTTTTCTCGGACATTGTCTACAGCTACGAGAAACCGATCGGCTGGACCGAGGAAGCGGTGGACCAGCTGATGAAGGAGTATCTGGGTTGCGAGCAGATGATCGTGCTCAACCCGATCTGCCTCGACGGCACGGGGCACATAGATCTGTTCGCCAAGCTCGTGGGGCCGAATTCGATCCTGCTGGGCCGCTTTTCGCCCGACACTCACTTCAACGGGACTTTCGCCGCGGAGCAGACCGGCTACTGCTCCGAGCCCTACATCGACGATTATCAGGACCAGGAGGACAATCTGGCGATCATCGAGGCCAGCACCGACCTGAACGGCGACCCGTGGCAGCTGACGCGCGTTCCGATGCCGGAGCCTTACCAGATGGGCTCCTGGTGGATCTACCGTTCGTACCTGAACTCCGAGATGTTCAACGACGTTGTGGCGATGCCGTCGTACTACACGCCGCACGGCGAGGAGAGCGCCGAGGATCTGCTGGACCTCGAGGCCGAGGCGATCGCGGCCTACGAGACGGCGGCCCCCGGAGTCACGGTGGTCCCGATCGACTCCGACCACATCATCTCGCTGTCGGGTGCGATTCACTGCATCAGCCACGAGATTCCGCACCAGGAGGGCTGGGAACCCCCGGAGGCGTATTGCGGAGACGGATTGATCCAGGAGGAGCTGGACGAGCAGTGCGACGGGAGCGAGCTGGCCGGGCGGAGCTGCGAGGATCTGGGCTTCGATCACGGCCAGCTCGGTTGCGACGAGCACTGCCGATACGATCCGGGCGACTGCGGGGATCTCGACGGCGGTGTGGATACGGATACCGGTACGGGCCCGGAATCGGATGCCGGCCAAAATCTCGGCGGCGGGAACAGTGCGGGGTGCGGATGTAGCGTCTCGGGTGCGGAAACCGGGTGGAGTGGGATCGTCGGCTGGGTTGCGGATCACAAAGCTCTTTTTTTTCCCGGCGACATCGGGTAGAAAGTAATCGAAGCCTTTGTCGAAATTGAGCCGATTTTCCGAGATCGGCTCGTCGCGAAAACGAGGCGGTACTGCTGGCTCGTCAAGGAGGATAGAGAGATGTCTAGATACAGGATTGCATTCTTTGCGCTGGTCGCCGTTTTCGCCGTTGGGACCTGGTCGTGCTCCGACGACGACGACGGGGGAAGCGGTGACGCGGACACGGATACCGATACGGACACCGACACCGATACCGACGCGGACGGTGACGGCGATACGGACGAGGCCTACGACGGCACGCTGAACGCCGAGATCAAGAGCGCGTCGGTCGAGGTCAAGACTCAGCTCAGCTCCGATCTCACCATAGGATGGGAGATTCGCTGGTGGGCCACCGAGGGCGACGTGGAGAAGGTGCGTGTCGAAGAGGCCCGGGTTTTCCTCGGCGACGAGACCGAGGCCTTCTGGACGAGCCCCAACGCGAGCGAGATAGCGATCTCCGGTGCCAACTTCGACGGCATCGTGAACGAGAACGAGGAGGTATACGTTACTTACCATTACGTGAACAGCCAGCGCGAAGGCTTCCATGAACACTGCGGCGAGAACGTCACTCTCGAGGTCGACGCCGTATACAGCAGCGACAACACGCCGCTGGACACGCTGGTGTACGAGGGCGGCGACAAGGTCGTCTGCCAGGAGGAGAAGGGCGAGTAGCCCCGAGCTCGTTGA
The DNA here is from genome assembly GCA_964530995.1 of uncultured Myxococcales bacterium. Taxonomy (GTDB): domain Bacteria; phylum Myxococcota_A; class Polyangia; order JAAYKL01; family JAAYKL01; genus CAZHCG01. The sequence continues at coordinate 3,241 of CAZHCG010000114.1, read as the reverse complement.
CGAGAAAAGGCACGGTCGAATCCGGAATCCAGGGAAGCCGGTGAAAACCCGGCGCGGTCCCGCCGCTGTGAGCGGAGAGCCGGTCGTCGATGCAGCCACTGGCGTCTCGTAGACGCTGGGAAGGCGACGGCCGGGCGATGGTGCAGGGCGCACCGAGATCCGCGAGCCAGAAAACCTGACCGGATTTGCGGTCGGTAGAGACCGATCACCGAAGCCGCTCTTCGAAGGAAAGGGTGGGTTTCACGATGTCCCGTTTTTCTGACATCACCTCTTTTCGATCGTTGCGGTCAATGCTTGCCGCCGTGGTTGTCACCGTGGCCGGGTGCGGTGATCTCCGCTCGTCTGAGACGGGCGATCGGCCGGACACGACGGCGAGCGACGCTGATTCTCTTGTCATCGTCGACGACCTCGGCCGCGAGGTGGAGGTCGCGGGAGACGTGCGGCGGGTCGCCTCGCTCTCTCCTGGATTCACCGAGGCGCTGTTCGCGATGGGCTGCGGCGATCGCGTGATCTTGAAGGATCTGCGTTCCGACTACCCGACGGGCGTCGCGGGAATCCCGTCGGTCGACGGACTGCGGCCCGACGCCGGCCGCGTGGCTTCGAGCAGGCCGGACCTGGTGTTGCTCTACGCGGTCGATCACATCGAAGCGAGGGCTTTCGACAGGGTGGGCCTGACCGCTGCAGTGTTGGATCCCGGAAGCTACGACGAGGTGGTGGAGCAAATAGTCGCTCTCGGCGAGATGGCGGGTTGCGGATCCGGCGCGATCGCTCTGGCGGGCCGGATGCGAGAGACCCGCAAGCGCGTGGCCCGGCTCGCCGCCGAGCACGACGAGCCGCGGGTCTACGTCGAATTGGACGGCTCGGATCCCGCCAGGCCGTGGACGATTGCCGAGGGATCGTTCGTCGACGAGCTTCTACGGATCACCAAAGGACGCAACGTCGTGGAAGGACTCCCCGGGGGGTACGTCCAGGTCAGTGCCGAGGCCGTCATTCGCGCCGATCCCGAGGTCGTGCTGCTGCTCGGCGAAGGAGCGAGCGCCGAGGACTTCGTGTTGCGCACCGGCTGGTCGGACGTGACCGCGGTTCGGGAGGGCCGGGTGATCGCTGGGATCGACGCCGACCTGCTGGTTCGCCCCGGTCCCAGGTTGGCCGAGGGCCTGGAGGTGTTGTTGGCTTCGATTCACGGCGACGGCCTGGAATGAGCAGACGTTCTCTGCTGCTCGCGGCTGCCGTCGCGGCTTGTCTGGCGATAGCCGCCTACCTCTCCGCTTCGTTGGGCAGTCGGCCCGATGGAGCGATCTTGGAGCTGGACTGGCCCTGGAGATGGCTGGCGAGCGACGGGCGGACGCTTTCGCAGGTGATCGGACAACTGCGTGTACCGCGGGTCGTGGCGGGCGCGCTGGCGGGCGGGTCCCTGGCCGTGGCGGGTCTCCTGTTGCAAGGTGTCACCCGCAACCCCCTGGCCGATCCTTTTCTGCTGGGAGTCTCGGGCGGGGCCGGGCTGGCGGTGGTCGCTTTGCACGCGGTTCCCGGGGCGATCGACTGCCTGGGTTGGTGGGCGATTCCGGCCGCAGCGTTTATCGGAGCCCAGGGGGCCACGTTGGTCGTGATATCGGTGGCTCGCGGAGCGACGGGGCGCAGCGCCGTGCTGGGGATGGTGTTGACCGGTGTGATCGTCAACGCGCTGTGCGGGGCGGTCACCACCTTTCTCTTGATCGGGTTTCCACCTTTGAGGTTGCGGATAACAACCATCTGGCTCGCAGGCGGGGTGAGCTACGCCGAGTGGGGGGAGCTGGCGATCGCGCTGGTTGCAATAGTGGCGGCGATTTGCCTGGTGCGTTTACGCGCCTTTCAACTGAACGCTTTTGCGCTGGGAGAGGAGGGAGCCGGTTTGGTCGGGGTCGAATCGAGACGGGTGCTGCTGGAGTCGGCGTGGACGGCGAGCCTGTTGACCGGTGTGGCGGTCTCGCTGTGCGGATTGGTGGGATACGTGGGGCTACTGGTGCCGCACGTGGTCAGGAGGCTGGTGGGGACCGACTTTCGCGCCGCTTTGCCGCTCACAGCTCTGGGCGGAGCGCTGCTGCTGGTCGTCGGAGACACTGCGTCTCGCACGATGCTGGCTCCGCGCGAGATTCCGGTCGGAGTGCTGGCCGCGATAATTGGCGCGCCGGTCCTGTTGCTGCTCGTTCGTCGCGAGCTGGGAGGGCATGCGTGAGCCTGCTGCGGGCTCGGGGTTTGGTTTGCGGGTACGGGGAAAGCCCGATCTTGGGTCCGCTGGATCTGGATCTCGAAAAGGGAGCTGCGCTGGTGATCGTCGGGGCCAACGGTGCCGGAAAGAGCACTTTGATGCGCACGCTGTGCGGCGGATTGCGGGCGTTCGAGGGATCGGTTTCGATTCTGGGCGACGACTTGCAACGTCTGAGACCACGCCAGCGGGCAAAGCTGGTTGCAATGCTGCCGCAGATTCAACCTCTCGATCCTTCGGTGACCGTTGAGGATCTCGTGTTGTTGGGCCGCACCCCTCACCTGGGAAGGTGGGGGCGCGCGGGACGGGATGACCGTCGCACGGTGGAACGGTCGATCGAGCTATGCGGGCTGAGCGGGCTTCGTCGTCGTCAGCTGGGAAGAATCAGCGGTGGCGAGCGCCAGCGGGCGAGGCTGGCGATGGTGCTGTCCCAGGAGACCCCGCTGGTCCTGCTCGACGAGCCGACCAACCACCTGGACATGCGCCGGCGCTGGGAGCTCCACGAGATCCTTTCTGAGGTTCGTGCAGAGAGGGGATGCGCGATTGCGATCGTCTCTCACTCGCTCGAGGATGCTCGCCGTTTCGGCGAACGCGCGTTGCTGGTGAGCGCGGGAAGCCCGCCGCGGGCTTTCGATTCCGCGCAACGCGACGAGCTGCTGGAGGCGCTTCAGAGGGACTCCGGCGTACCAACCGAGTGGGTCTACTGAGCCGATACTTTCAGCTCAAAGCCGAAGACAGCGGATCGGACGAAAGCGAATGATGGTAGAGTGTCGGTAGGTGGAAGCTCCAAGGAGGCACGTATGAGACGCATGGCGGCATTGGTATTCTCGAGTATGGTCGGAGCAGCGGCGTGCACGAACGGAGTGCTGCCCGACGAGGAGGACGGCGGCACGGACACGGATACCGGGTCGGATACGGCCACTGGTGCAGATGCCGACACGGACACCGACGCCGATACGGACACGGACACCGACGCCGATACGGACACCGACACCG
>CAZHCG010000113.1:0-16533 GCA_964530995.1 uncultured Myxococcales bacterium | reverse complement strand
CTACCGGGTAACTTCCGTGGGATCTTGCCGGTAGACTTACGTGGGATGGGACACGGTGTCGGTGTCGGTGTCGGTGTCGGTATCGGTGTCCGTGTCCGTGTCGGTATCGGTGTCCGTGTCCGTGTCGGTGTCGGTGTCAGTGTCAGTGTCCGAATCCGCATCCCCGTCGGAATCGGAGTCCGTGTCGCTGCCCGCGTCCCCGTCTCCGGTGGAGCCCCCGTCCCAACATCCGGCCGTTGCGAGCACGAGCGCCGCTGTCAGCGCTACTGCTATCCAGCCCGCTTTTTTCATCCGGCTCCTCCCAATCTATCTCTTGTGACCAATTTTATGGTTTGGGAAACGAATGTCATTACCTAAACCCCAACGTTGCAAAAAGCAGGCCCGCCCCGAAGGGGCTGTCCGCCGAGCCTTGGGCGGACCTCGTGGCCGCGGGGTTGATCCCCGCGGGACAGCGCCAAAGAACGCGACCGGTCCGAGCGCGGATCCCCGCTCGACCGGAACCGATGAAGCGGCGGAAAAAGGCCGGGCGCTTTTCTTTCACCCGGCCCGTGCAGATCCTGCACGGGCCTTCTCGCGCCCGGGCTCTGACCGGACGGCGACCGAACCCGGCCGTTCGGCTCGATTGTCGACGACGCCTTTCCGATTTGATCTGAGCAGAAGTTGCATGAATGCTAATTTTGCATGCTTTTTATGCGCGCATACTCCCGCAAATTCGCCCCCCGTCGCCGCAAGTGTTCGAAAACACTGGCTCCGGTTTCTGGCACCCGGCTTGCAGTAATGCTCCGGCGAAGGAGGCCGCAGATGAAAAGCCACGCTATCAAGACGCTCCAGGCAATGATCGGGCTCGCGACCGCGGGAATCGTCCTTCTGCTGGCGGGCTCTGTCGAAGCGCAACTGATCGAGCCGGTGCAAAGAACTCTGACCTTCGGAGTTCAACTCTCCGGCCACGACCTCAACGGCGTCGGCCTCAACGGAGAAATCCTGGACGGAAAAAAGGTCCGGGCGGTCTCGTTCCACGACGCGGAGCGCAACGGAGAGCCGATGCGTTCGGTGTGGCTGCACCGCACCAGGCTGCGCGGCTTCGACGCGCGCTGGAGGCCGGTCTCCCACCGCCGCATGGAGGGTACGATCTTCACCGCCGAGCTGGACGACGGGGAACTGATCCGCCTCCGGATCGAGGAGACCTACCGCGACCCTGATCAGCACAACCGCGATCTCTGGCTCTACCGGGTCAGCTACCAGACCGACAGCGGCTGGCTGCCCCTGTGCGGCGTCGACGACGGCGGCGATCCGATCGCGGCGATTCCGCTCCAGGACGTCTGGGACTACTCGCAGGGCACGGCCGGCGGAGGATCGCGCAGCCAGGACTCGAGCGCGTTCACCTTCGCCTGCCGCGGGCACGCGCTCGCCAAGTGCGTCGAGGCCGGCTACAAGCCGTGGAAACGCACGCTCACCGTCGTCCCGGGCGAGGGAGTCGACTTCGGCACGCTCGCCGCGCACCACCAGGCCTGCACGCGGATGCTGCGCGCCGACTACTGCGGCGACGGCACCTCGCACACCGAGAACGACACGCTGGTCAACATCTACGACGATTTCGGCGTCCGCCGCGACGATCTGGAATGGAGCTTCGAGGCGGAGTGGGACGAGCACGGCGCGATCTGCGCGGTCAGAGAGCGTATCTCCGGGGACGCCCCCGACTTCATGGGCTGGCTGGTCGACGAGACCTGCGGAGACCCCGTCCATTTCGACGACGGCGTCCTCTTGATGTCCGAGATAGATCCTTCCGACTGAGCGAGTTTTCGAAAAAGCGCCTCGCCCTCGGCGCGATTCCCCACGCACCCCGGCCGGGAGACCGGCCGGGGCCCGCCACATTCGAAAAACCGGCCGCGGGACGCTGTTACAACAGCCGTCGCGGAATCAGCGGCGAGGGCTTGGAGGTGGTGATCATCCACAGCTGGTGCGCGGCGCGGGTGGCGCCCACGTGCAGCAGGTGGCGGGCCTCCTCGTTGTCGGGGTAGCTGTCGGCGTTGACCTCGACGAGCACCACGTAGTCGAACTCCAGGCCCTTGACCTGGCGCACGTCGGTCACCTCGACGCCGGGCGCGAAGGAGAAGCCCTGGTCGACGATCAGCTCCAGGCGCGGCACCTCGGCCTTGCGCAATCCGCGGTGGTAGTCGGCCGCCTGCGCCGGGTGGCGGGTGATCACCGCCACGTTGGCCAGCGGCTCCCGAGCGGCCAGCTCGCGCAGCGCGGCTCCGAGGAAGTCCACGGCCTGGCCGGTCTCCACGAAGCGGTGCACCTCGACCTCGGCGCCGTGCCTGCGCGCCACCGGAGCCTCGCCGGCCAGCGGCCCGAGGATCTCCCGCGCGACCCGCATCACCTCCGCGGTCGAGCGATAGGCGATTCGCAACGGCTCGATCCGGGCGGCGTCGAGCCCCAGGTCGCCCAGCAGCGTGCTCCAGTCGTCGAAGCCGCTCTCGCGGCTGATCCGCTGCGCCGTGTCGCCGGCCAGGGTCACCGGCCCTCCGCGCGCGACCGTGTCGAGCAGCACCGCCACCTCCAGGGGGCTCATGTCCTGCACCTCGTCGGCCATCAGGTGCTCGTAGGTCAGCCGTCCGCCGGGCCCCGAGCCGCGCAGCGGACCGCGCTCCAGCTGGTGCAGCCGCAACAGCAGCGCGTCGTCCTCGGCGTCGAGCTCGGGCGGCTCGCGCTCTGTTCGCCCGTCGACGCCGTCGGGCTCGTCGACCGGCGTCTCCAGCAGGCGCCCGTGCTGCCCGACGCACCAGCGGTGCACCTCGTCCAGCTGTCCCTCGGAGAACTCGCCGGGTGCGCGAGCGGCGAACGCCTCTCCCAGCGCCTCGCGGTCGGTGAGCAGGTCGGCCCAGTCGGAAACGACGTCCTCTTCACCGCGCTCCGTGCGGGAGAGCACCGCGGCCGCGGCCTTTGCGGTTCTCCCGTCCAGCCTGCGGCCCCGATCGCCGCCGATCATCGCCTTGCCGTTCAGCCAGCGCTCCAGCCTGCGCCGGCGCCGAGACAGGGAGCCTCTGCCCAGCTCGCGCCACGCCGCCTCGACCCGCCTCGCGTCCGGCGTGCCCTCGACCGCGTCGAGCAGGCACTCGCCCAGCCGCCGGTCGTGCCGGGCGACGATCTCGACCAGGATCGACGTCATCGCCGGGTGCTTCTTCAACCTGGTCACGACCGAGGGCGTCCACTCGCTGACGCGGGTCGGCAGACCTCGCACGTGACGCCTGCGCTGCCGGTGGGCCCACTGCTCGAAGCTGACGACGCGGACTCCCCGCACGCCCAGCGCGGGCAGCACGCCCGAGATGTAGTCGGCCAGCGCCGGGTTGAGCGTGACCACCATCATCCGCCGCGGGCGAAAGCGCCTGGGGTCGTGGTAGGCCAGAAAGGCGATCCGGTGCAGGCCCACGGTCGTCTTGCCCGATCCGGCGCTGCCCTGGACAACGATCAGATCCGAGACCGGGTCGGTGATCAGCTCGAACTGCTCGCGGTCGAGCAGCGCGGAGATCTCCGGCAGGTGCTTGTCCCTTCGCTCGACCCCGTCGGCGTCCACGCCCAAGCGTCCGCGCAGGGGACGCAGCCCGTCCGCGCGCACCGAGCTCCCCTGGCCGCCGGCGAGCCGCGGGCCGCCTCCCTCGAGTCGGACCCAGGCGCCGTCCTTCAGCGTGTGGGTTCCCTGCTGGGAGGCCACGCGCCGCAGCGCGCCGTTCTCGATCGTCACCGAGCGCCGCGCCGCGACCCTGCCGCGGCGGGTCTTGCCTCCGAACTCCTCCTCGTAGTCGTCCCCCTCGTCGTAGACATAGTACATGCGGCTGACCGGTGCGTTGCGCCAGTCCACGATCCGGATCTCTTCCTCGGGCCGCAGGTAGGTGTGCTTGCCGAGCAGCACGTCCCGCGCTCCCTCGTCCTCGACCAGCCGCAGGTGACCGAAGTAGGGGCTGTCCAGATCGAGCGGGACGTCCTCCCCGGCGCCGCGCTGCGACTTGAGCGCCTGCAAGCGCGTCATCTGCTCCACCAGCGGCGGCACGTCCTCCGGCCGGGCCTCGCCGATCGCGTCGCGCAGCTGGATCAGCTCCTCGTCGTAGTCGCGATCGGCTCTTCCATCCGCTCCGCGTCCCAGCAGGTGGCCGCGCACGCGTCCCAGCAGATCGAGCTCCTCCGCGACGCTCGGCGGCAGGCGGTTTTCATCGTCCTTGGCGCACACGATTCAGAGCACCCCGCTCATTCCAGGTAGGCCACGGTGCGGATCAGCGTCTGGATCGCGGCGCGGAAATCGTCGTCCGGATCGACGAAGCGCACGCCCATGCCCCCCTCTCGATCGGGCCCGCCGGGGTCGACCCACTTGACCTCGCCTTCGATCTCGAGCGCGGCGGAATCCCCGGACAAGCGGAACCTGAGCCCGATCCGCTCGCCGGGAGGGGGCGGCCGATCCGTGACCAGGAAGATCCCCATCTCCGAGAGGTTGCTGGAGCGGGAGTACAGATAGGTGTCGCCGTGCTGGTAGTCCACGTCCAGCCGGACCGGGTGCCGCGGCTCGCGGCGCCTGTCCGCGATCCTCTGCCCGAAGGCTCTGGTCTCGTCGTCCGCCATCCTCCCTCTCAATCCAACCGCACCGAGCCCAACGACACGGAATCGTCCTTCTCTCTCCAGCGACCGGAATCGGCGACATCGAGCCTGTTGCGGCCGCGGTAGAGCCCCACGCTCACAGTGTATCGCCCGGAATCCTGAGTCAACGGCGCTCTGCCCCGGTAGACGTCGAGCACGTGATCTCCCGGGCGCCACTGCCGCATCGGGTAGGCGCCGCGAACGGGGTCGTGATCGCCGTTGATCCGCGTTCCGGGTCCGTCGATGTGCACGAACACGCGGTAGTCGGCGCGCGGCCGCTGATCGCAGCGCCAGTAGGTGCGCAGCTCGTACGACTCGCCGGCCTCCATCCGCTCCTCGCCGAGATCGGAGCTCAGCTCCCAGCCGAGCAGGGTCACCCTTCCGTCGTAGTCCACCTCCACCCGGTGTCGCGGCCCGGAATCGAACGGCTCGGAAAACACGTAGCGCGCGATCGGGTTGACGTTCGCCTCGTCCTGCCGCGGGAGGTTCGTGACCAGCAGGTAACGCTCGCTCTCGTCGTCGAGCACGTGCAGGTGCTCGCCGGTCTCCAGCCGCCAGGAGCGATCCAGCCCGGCGAGGCGCTCCGGCGGAAGCAGGGCGAAGACGCGCTCCCGGCGATCCAGCCAGGCGAACAGATCTTTCTTGCCCGAGAGCCGCTCGGCCGGCACCGGCGGCGAGCCGTCCCCCAGCACCGCCAGCGGCTCGTCTCCGTCCCGATACTGGCGGTAGGCGTCGATCACGTGCTTGGAGGACAGATCGCGCGACAGGTCCGGAACCAGCTGCAGCACCACGTACCCGCCGAACGCCGCCGCCGCCACCGGGGCCAACGCGGCCACGCGAAACCGCCGCCAGCGCGCGGAGCCCTCCCCGCCCCGCCCGAAGAAGCCGCCCATGATCAACAACAGGCCGAAGGGGGCGGCCGCGACCGCGACCCGGACGACCGGAGAGAAGGACTTGGGCACCTCGAGGCCATCGAAGGCGTAGCCGGTCAAGAGCACCTCGGGACGCTGCGCGAAATCGCGGACCAGCACCGCGAGCAGGACCAGAGAGAAAAAGGCGCCGAGGCGCGGGGCCGACTCCGATCGCTCCAGCGCGTCGAGACCCAGCCCCGCCAGGATCGAGACCGGGACGATCGCAATCAGCGGCGGCCGGTCCCCGAGCGAGAGGTGCGCCAGCTGAGCGAGGCAGAGGAAGGCCAGAGCGGCGATCGCCAGCGCGCTCAGCTCGCCGGCGAATCGCGGTCTCTCGCCCCGGCCGTGGCTCTGATCCAGCAAGGCGAAGGGGGCCGCCGCGATCCAGGGAAACCAGCCGTAGAGCAGCTGCTCGAGCGGTCGATCGAAGCCCGGCCACTGGCGCGGGCCGGCCGCCAGCCCGCCGGTGATCCAGGCCGAGCCCTCCCCGTCGGTCAGCGCCGAGGCGAAGAACGCTCCGCCCGCCAGCAGCGCCGCCGGCGCGGCGACCAGCAGCAGGGCGGTGCGCCGCAACTCGGGACGCTGCTCGGCGGAGAAGACCCGACCGGCCTCGCCGCGCATCGCCAGCGCGCAGGAGATCGCGGCCGCGGGAACGGCGAGCCCCAGCAGCAGCCCGCTTTCGATCGACCACAGCAGCGCGCCGGTCGCGGCCAGGACGAAACCGGCGATCGTCTGGGCGCGTCGCGGCGCCCAGGCGGCCAGGGCCGCGCCGCCCAGCGCCAGCGTCTCGGCCAGCAAGGCTACCGACTCCCCGGTCAGCTGGCGGCCGTGAAAGAGCAGCACCGGCGCCGAGGCGCAGGCCAGCGTGGCGTAGACCGCGAGCCTGAGCCCGCCCAGCGGCAGCAGGCAGAAGAAGAGAGCGACCACGGCCAGCAGGGCCAGCACCGCTCCGGGAAGGCGCACGGACAGCTCTCCGGGATCGCCGATCTCCATCCCCAGCGAGATCAGCGCTCGGGACAGCGGTCCGCCGCGCGCCGAGGCTCCCGGTCCGGCTCCCTCCCGCGCCGTTTCCCCGATCGGCTCCGTGGAGGCCGCGGCCGCGAGCAGCTCGGTCTCGTGCGGCTCCCAGAGGCCGAAGCCGCCCAGCTTCGCGAAGATCAGCAGCGCCGCCAGCGCCAGCGGAAAAACAGCCGCCGCACGCCTCGAAAAAACCCGGGAAACAAGGGAGCTCATCTGTGGATTCCACTCGGTTTTCCGCACCTTACCCGAGCGTCTGCGATCTTGGCAAGGGCTGTGCGGCGTTGTATAGTGTCAGCACGAATCTCGCCGGTTCCGATTGCGGCGGGCGATACCTCCGAGGAGGACGCAAGATGGTAGTCGAAGAAGGCAAAGTAGTGACATTGGAATACATGATCACCACGCAGAAAGGCGAGCAGATCGAATCATCCGTGGGCCGCGGGGAACCGCTGGTGTTCCTCTTCGGCAAGAGCGGAATGCTCCCCGGCCTGGACGAGGCGCTGCGCGGGATGGAAAAAGGCGAGGAGAAGGAGTTCGATCTGCCGCCGGAAAAGGCGTTCGGCACGATGGACTCCGGACCGACGATGGAGATTCCAAAAAGCAGGCTGCCCGAGGACGCGGAGACCAAGGTGGGCACCATGTTCCAGGCGGACATGCCCGGAACCAACCAGACGGTCAATTTCGCCGTGCTCGAGGACCGCGTCAACGACATCAAGGTGCGCCTGATCCACCCGCTGGCCGGCAAGGTGATCCACATCAAGGCCAAGATCCTCGACGTGCGGGACGCCACCCCCGAAGAGATGCAGGGCTGAAAAGCGCCGCTTGCACCCCGTCGAAAAATAGGAGAGCTTCGTTCCGTGGCTCACGGGTCGAACGGAGTGTATTGAAGAAAGGCGAGCGGGCGCCCGTCGAATTTCGGAAAACCGCGGCTTTTGTTCGAAGGGACGAAAACCATATTACGATGGAGGAGAACGATGGGGATCAAATCAACGACTCTTGGCTTGACACTGCTCGCGTCACTGCTGGCGGCGGGCTGCTTCCCGCAGGAGGACTCCTGCAACATCAAGACCGACGGCATCTATTTCGAGTACGCCGTGGAAGAGGAAGGAAGCAACGCCGTGGGCAAGGCCACCTTGTGGGTGGGCGACTCCCCGGGCGGAACCAACCTCGTGCTCGGCGAGTGCGGAGACGAGCTGGATTTCAACGGCCAGGCGATGTCCGAGAAGGGCGGCAACCCGGTCTACTACGAGGCCACCGTCTCGGCGTCCGACACCTATGATTTCGTCTTCACGCGCGAGGACGAGAACCCCTACTCGAGCACTGTCTCGGAGATGCGCCCCGAGGTCACCGTGCTGGGCCCGAGCGGAGACAGCTTCCCGCGCGACCAGGAGTTCGACGTGACGTGGGAGGACAACGACGGCGGCGAGATCCTGCTCCTGATCTCCGGCGACTGCATCTGGGACTATCCGAGCACCCTGGGCGACGAAGTCGCGGACAACGGCGCTCACACCGTCCCGGCCGGGGGCATCGAGCCCGTCGACGATTCCGACAACGAGAGCTGCACCGCGGAGATCGAGCTCTCGCGCGAGGTGGACGGCACGCTCGACTCCTCGCTCAAGGGCACGATCGTGGGCCGCAGCGTGGGTCGCTCCAGCTTCACCACCGCGCCGCCCACCCAGTAGCGCTCCACCTTTCGCTCTTCAGCCCGAGCCTCCCCCGTCCGCCCCGGCGTCGGCGGCGTCCTCGTCCGCTTTCGGCCGCGCGGCCACGGGCGGAATCCGCGGCGGCTCCTCTCCGGCCAGCCAGTGGTAGCGGCACAGGATCCGGTAGACTCTCCTGACGTAGTTCCGCGTCTGGGTGAAGCTCGCCTTCTCGGCGAAGACGTCCATCGGCAGGTCTCCGGAGCGCTCCAGCCAGCGCGAGACCGCCCCGGGCCCGGCGTTGTATCCCATAACCGCCAGCGGCAGAGAGCCGCCGAAGCGATCCAGCAGGGCCTCCAGCTCGTACGCCGCCGCCCGGATCGACGCCTCCGGCCCCGGGATCGCGCCCGGTTCGCGCGGGGGCAGCCCGGCCTTCTTGCGGTTGCGCTCGTAGGTGTGCGGCATCATCTGCATCATCCCCAGCGCCCCCACCGGCGAGACCGCGTGCGGCTCGAAGAGGCTCTCCTTGCGAGCGATCGCGTGGATCAGGTGGCGGGGCAGATCGTGCCGGGACTCGACCCGCGATACCAGGCGCGCGAACGGCTCGGGATAGGCCGCCCGGGCTCTCCACAGATCCTCCCGCTCCGGCGGCCAGCCCAGCCCGCGGTAAGCGCGTCTCACCGCGCGGTGCGGCGCGTCGACGTGCAGGTAGGCCGCGATCCACTCGCGCTCGTCGGCCTCGACCTCGCCCTCGTTCTCCGCGCGGCGGAGCTCGCCGGACGCGTCGCGGTAGAGGCCGACGCGGGCGAAGAATCCCGCCAGGGGAGCGAGCCGCTCGACCAGCGCCAACGCGTCCGGCGCGCCAGCGTCTCCGGCGTCTACCACCTCGACCGGCGCCCCGGCGTCGGGCGGATCCGTCCCGCAGGCGCCGAGCGGCTCTCCGGCCTGCTCGAGCCTGCGGCGCGCGTGCTGGGCGTACCAGGAGGTCGCGTCGTCCTCGCAGATGGCGCGCAGCCCCTCGTAGCCCTTCTGCTCGCCCGCCTCGACCCGCGCCACCGCCAGCCAGTAGCGGTTGCGCTCGATCGCCGCGCGGCTGGGGCTGCCGTCCGAGGCGGCCCCGAAGTGCGGCGCGGCCTTCAGCGGGCGACCGTCCAGCAGGGCCGACATCCCGGCCAGGAAATGCGCGTCGCGAGCGCGGCCCGGCGCGAGCCTCTCCTTGCCCGGTACCCGCTCGCCCGAGGGCTTCGGCTTGCCGGCCAGCTTCTCGAAGGTGGCCAGCGCGTCGGCGTGGCGACCCAGAAAGTACTCCAGCCGTCCGGCCAGGAAGCGGGCGTAGCTCGCGCGAGCCGGCCGGCTCGTACGGCGCGCGAAATCGCGGTAGGCGTCGATCGCCTCCGCGTCGCGATCGAGGCGCGACAGCGCCCGTGCGTGGAGAAAGCGCGCCTCGTCCGCGTGCGCCGAGCCCTCGCCGACGACTTTTTTCAACGCCTCCACAGCCTCGGCGTAGTGGCGCCGGCGCCTGAACAGCAGGCGGGCGTGCTCCCAGCGCGCCTCCTCTCCCGGCTTGCCGCTCTCTTCCAGCAACGGCTCCAGCAGGTCTTCGGCCTCGTCCCAGGCGCGCAGATCGGCGAGCCTGCGCGCGCGCTCCAAACGCTGCCGCGGCCTCCACTCCGGCGCCGCACCGAGCTTCTCCAGCAGCTTCTCCGCGGAACGCATCGCGCCGGCCGAGCTCGTCTCCGCGACGATCCGCTCCAGGGTCTTGCGCGCCTCTTCTTGCAGCCCCGTCTCGATCCGCTCGCGCGCCAGCTCGACGCTCAACCGGTCCCGCCGCCCGTCCGCCCCGGCCGCGTCGCGCGCCGCCTCGAGCGCCTCGAGCCTCTCCTCGTCGCGCCCCAGCTCTCCCAGCCACTGGGCGCGCAGCTCCAGCCAGCTGGTGCGGTCCTCGACAGCGGGCTCGCCAGCGGCCTCCAGCAGCCGCTCCAGCTCCGTCAGCGCCCGCTCGTATCGGCCCGCCTCGCCCAGCATCCGGCACAGCGCGCGACGACGCCGTGGCTCCAGGTCCTCGCGCGCTCCTTCCAGCCCGCGCAGCAGGTCGATCGCCTCGTCCCTGCGCTCGAGCTCGGCGGCGATCCGGGCCGCCAGCCAGCGGACCTCGGGCCGATCGTCGTCGGGCAGCAGCGCGGCGGCCTTGCTCGCATCTCCCGCCTCCAGCGCGCGACCGGCGAGCACGGCGTCGCGGAGAGCGGCCGCCCGTTCTCCCGCCGCGCCGGTATCATTCTTCTCGATCGCTCCCCCGTCCGGGCTCACGTCGGCTCCGGCCTCGACGCCGGCGCGCCCGGCTCCTTTGCTGCAGCCCCCCGCGAGCGACGCTCCGGCGACCAGCAGCGCCCAAAAAAAGCTTCGTTTCGTCACTCTCGTCGGCAAGAACACCTCCCGGCCTGTCTCCGCCGAGGCTCCGAGGCCCGCGGCAACGCCATCATCGCCGCTATCCGCGGCCGAATCCAGTTTGCGACACCATCCCGATTCGGCCTTCCCCGCCTCCCGCTCGCCGTACGAACGGCGTTCAAATAGTCGTCACGGTTTGAAAAACCGATTTCAATCCTGCAAACAAACGAACAAAAAGAGCGTAAAAATCCGTCGCGCAATCGGCTCGCGGGCCCGGAATGACCGCAAGCTCCTTTTTTTTTCGAGATTGGCACGAAAGCTGCTTTAGTAATTCGCGGAATCGACATGCCGAGACCGTTGTGGCGCATCTCCCTCCCGCGTCTGCATCGGTCGAGGCGTTCACCACCAACCCACCCCTTCTCGGTCCCGAAGTCACAATTCGGGACCCGTCCATCCTCGGCGTCTCCGCGATGATCGCCGGCCCGGGAGTTTGACAACGAGCCCGCGTTTTGGGTATCTGTCGCCCATGTTCGAGAACATCAAAGAGCGCATCGAGCCGCTCGAGGCCAAGGTCGACGGCCTGAGGAGGCATCTTTGACCTCGCGAGCAAGATCGCGCGCATGGAGGAGCTCAACGAGCGGGCCTCGACGGAAGATTTCTGGCAGGACAACGAAACGGCGCAGGCGGTGCTCAAGGAGCGCGCCCGGCTGGAGTCCACGATCGAGACGTTCACCTCGGCGGAGCGCGAGCTGACCGATCTGTCCGAGCTGGTCGAGCTGGCCGACGAAGAAGGGGACCCGGCGCTGCTCGACGATCTGCTCCGGCAGGCCGACGAGATCGAAAACCGGTTGGAAGACCTCGAGACCACGCGCCTGTTCTCCTCTCCCCACGACGCCTCCAACGCGTTCGTGCAGTTTTCTCCCGGCGCCGGGGGCGTCGATTCCGCCGACTGGGCCGAGATGCTGCTGAGGATGATCGCCCGCTACTGCGAGAAGCGCGGCTTCGAGGTGCGCACGGTGGAGATCCAGGAGAACGACGAGGCGGGCATCAAGGGCGCCACCTTGCACGTGCTCGGAGATCACGCCTACGGCCACCTCAAGTCGGAGCGCGGAATCCATCGCCTGGTGCGCATCTCGCCCTTTGACGCCGCTTCGCGACGGCACACCTCGTTCGCCGCGATCGACATCGTGCCGGAGGTCGACGACGACATCGAGGTGGAGATCGCCGACGAGGACCTGCGCGTCGACACCTATCGCGCCGGCGGTCACGGCGGACAGCACGTCAACAAGACCGACTCGGCCGTGCGCCTCACCCACCTGCCGAGCGGAATCGTCGTCCAGTGCCAGAACGAGCGCTCGCAGCACAAGAACCGTGCCCAGGCGATGAAGGTGCTCAAGGCCAGGCTCTACGAAGCCGAGCTCGAAAAACGGCGCAAGCAGATCGAGGAGCGCAACGCCCAGAAGAAGGAAATCGCCTGGGGAAGCCAGATCCGCTCCTACGTGCTGGCGCCTTACCAGCTGGTCAAGGACGCCCGCACCGGGGTCGAGACCGGCAACGTGGACGCTGTGCTGGACGGAGATCTCGATCGCTTCGTCCGCGCCTACCTGCTGGCGATGGCCGAGGACTGAGCGACGTGTCACTGCTGTCGATAGCTCTCTACGTCTCGGGGATGCTCGCCCTGGCCCTGCTGCTCAACATCGGCGGCTGGTGGGCCGCGGTGCGCGCGCTGGACTCCCTGGGACGGCGGCTGCGCTTCCACCAGTTCGTCGCGGTGCGTCATCTGCGCGGCCGCAAGAGCGGCTTTCTGACCGCGATCAGCATGCTCTCGATCCTGGGCGTCTCCTTCTCCTCGTGCACGCTGACGACCGTGCTCTCGGTGATGGGCGGGTTCTCCGACGACCTCAAGAACAAGATCCTGAACACCAACGCCCACGTCGTCGTGGACAACTACGGCACCGACCTGGGTGCGCGCTCCGGCGAGGACGGCACGAGCTGGAAAGAAGTCCTCGCCTCGGTGCGCGGGGTGGAAGGCGTGCTGGCCGCGACGCCCGTCGTCCAGAGCGAGGTGATGATGAACGCCCGCACCAACAACCACGGCATCGAGCTCAAGGGAATAGATCCCGAGTCGTTCGTCCGTGTCAGCGAGGTGCTCCACCAGCTCGACGAGGGCGAGGTGGAGTACATCGAGCACCCCCGCAAGCTGTTCGACAAGGTCCGTCACCGCCGGGCCCGCTTCTACGGGGAAGGTGCGGACGGAGGTCCCGATCCGCCAGCGGACGCCGGCCCGGATCCGCCGCCCGACGCCGGAACCGCGGCGGACGGGGGCGCGCCGGACACCTCCGGCTTCATCCCGCCGCCGAGCAGCCCCCGCCAGCGGGTGCTGCCGTGCGTAATCGTGGGGCGCGAGCTGGCGCAGTCGCTGCGGCTCTACATGGGCGAGGAGGTGAACATCGTCTCGCCGCTGGGCGACATCGGACCCACCGGCCCGATCCCGCGCAGCCGCCCTTTCCGCGTGGGCGGCGTGTTCTTCTCGGGAATGTACGAGTTCGATAATCTCTACGTCTACACCTCGATCGAGGCCGCGCAGCGCTTCCTCAACAAAGGCGAGAGCATCTCCGAGATCCACGTCGCGGTCCAGGACCCCGAAAAGGCCGGCGCGGTGGCCTCGCGGATCTCCGGCGCGCTGGGCGACGGCCTGCGCGTCAGAGCCTGGCAGGAGCTCAACGCCAGCCTCTTTTCCGCGCTGAAGCTGGAGAAGATCGTGATGTTCATCTTTCTCTCGCTGGCGATCCTGGTAGCGTCGTTCTGCATCATCGCCACGCTCTCGATGCTGGTGATCGAGAAGGAATCGGAGATATCTGTGCTGATGACCCTGGGTGCCTCCTCCAAGGGGGTGATGCAGATCTTCCGCTTCGAGGGACTGCTGATCGGTCTGGTGGGCACCACCTCGGGTCTGCTGGTCGGGCTGACGCTCTCGCTGAGCCTCAAGCACTTCGGCTTCGAAATCGATCCCGAGGTCTGGTACATAAACAAGCTGCCGGTCGAGGTCTCTTTCCTCGAGTTCCTGTTCGTGGGGCTGGCCGCGCTGGCGATCACGCAGATCGCGACGCTCTTCGCCACGCTCGTGGCCTCAAAGCCCCACCCGGTGGAAGGACTGAAGAATGGCTGAACGAGGCGAGAACCTGCTGAAGATAGAAAAGCTGCACAAGAATTTTCTGCATCGCGGCAAGCGAATCGAGGTGCTGACCGGGATCGACCTGAGCATCGAGCAGGGCGAGATGTGCGCGATCGTCGGCGCATCGGGCGCGGGCAAGTCGACCTTCCTGCACGTGGTCGGCACGCTCGACCGTCCGAGCTCGGGCACGATCCGCTGCCGCGGCGAGGACGTGACCCGCTTTTCTCCGGGCCGGCTCTCCGACTTCCGCAACCGCACGATCGGTTTCGTCTTCCAGTTCCACCACTTGCTGCCCGAGTTCAGCGCGCTGGAGAACACCATGATGCCCGGCCTGATCCGCCGCATGGAGAGCAAAGAGATCGAAAACGCGGCGCGCCGAATTCTCGACGAGGTGGGTCTCAGCCATCGGTTGACCCACAAGCCCGGAGAGCTCTCCGGCGGCGAGCAGCAACGCGTGGCGCTGGCACGGGCGCTGGTGCTGCAGCCGGCTCTGCTGCTGGCCGACGAGCCGACCGGCAACCTGGACGCCGAGACGTCGGACGGAATCCACGACCTGTTCTTCGAGCTCAACGAACACTACGGCACCACCATGCTGCTCGTGACCCACAACCCCTCCCTGGCCGCGCGCATGCCGCGCACGCTCAAGCTCGAAGAGGGAGCCGTGATCGACGTGCCCCGCGAAGCCGAGGTCACGCTCTGAGCGAAGCGCCTCGATTGACACGCGAACGGCGGCCGCTACCATCGGCGCATGAGCAAACAATCCGATCAGAAACGGGCGCAGGGCGAGCGACCGCGAATCGCCCTGATCACCAATCACGGCTACGCCGGGGTGGAGATCCCGGTCGGCGGCGCGCCCGACACCGGCGGACAGAACTTCTACGTCAACTCGCTGGCCGCGGCGCTCGACGAGCTGGGCCACGACGTCACGATCTTCGCCCGCGGCGGCTTTCCGTTCTTCGATTCGAGCCGCATCCGCCAGGGTACGGAGCAGCTCGGCGAGCACTCCCGCTACGTCTACGTGCCCGGCGGCGGCGACGAGTTCATTCACAAGGAGGACATCGCCCCGGCGCTCGACGAGGAGACCGCCTGGCTGGAGCGCTACGTCGAAGAGCGCGCCGCCGAGGCCGGCCTCGACCCCTGGCGCTACTTCACCTGCGTCAACACCCACTACTGGGACGCGGCCGTGATGGGGGTCAAGCTCGTGGAGCGCTGGCGCGACCGGCGCGCCTTCGAGTTCCTGCGCGGCGCCGCCGGGGGCGTTCTGGCCCGGGGCCTGGAACGCTTCGCCGGAGACGAGATGCACCGGCTGGGCCTCTCGCGCGAGATTCACCTGCACCTGGGGAGCCTGGCGCTCGAGGCGAGCGGCGGCGACGACCCGAAAAAGGCGCTCGAGCTACTGGGCGTCGACCTCGAGAGGGAAGCAGCGGAAGGCCTCGAATCGCCGCCCGGCGACGTGGCGCCGACCCACCGGGATCTGCTGCGCGCCTGGCGGCTGGGACGCCTGCTGTTCGAGCGGCTGGAGATCGACGGCGAGGGGTTGGCCGACCTGTTCGCCGAGGCCAACCGGCACGTCTGGACGCCGCACTCGATCGGGGTGATCAAGGAGCGCAACTACTGGAACAAGAATCCCCAGGTTGTGCGCTCGCTGAAATTCCGCGAGCGCGACTCCCACGAGCAGATGGTCTGCTCGCGCACACCGCTGTTCTGCTCAACCTCGCCCGAGATCTGGAGGGCCCTGGTCTCCTGGCACGGCGTGGAGCAGGAGCGGATCTTCGACTTCCCGCCCTGCATCGACGGGCGCATCTTCCGGCCGCGCGACGACGACGAGCTGGGCGAGGCCTACGCCTACCTGGCCGAGGAGTCGGGCCTGCCCGAGGAGAAGCTGCGGCAGGGAAAGATCGTGTTCGAGACCAGCCGCATGGATCACACCAAGCGCAAGGACCTGCTGCTCGAGGCATTCGCCGACGTGGCCGAGGAGATCGACGACGTCTACCTCTTCATCGGCGGCGGCCCGGAGCACAGCCCGGTCTTCGGCGAGCTCGCCGAGCTGAGAAAAAAGCTCCCGGCGCTGCAAGGCCGCGGCTTCCTGCTGGGCTTCGTTCCCGAGGAGGCGCTGGAGCCGCTCTTCTCCCTGGCCGACGTGTTCGCCACCGCCTCGGAGATGGAGGGCTTCGGCATGTCCGCGTCGCAGGCGGCCGCCGCCGGCACGGCGCTGGTCTGCTCGGACCTGATCCCGTTCGCCACGCAGTACGCGGCCGACGCCGCGCTGGTCTTCCCGGCGGGGGACCGAGAGCGGCTCGCCTCCGCGCTGAAACGCCTGCTGCGAGACGATGACGAACGAGCGCGCAGAGGCCGTCGGCTGCAAGATATAGCCGCCGAGCTGGACTGGCGCGCCACAGCCGAGCGTTTTCTGGAGTGGTTCGGGCGGAACCGCCCCGAGGCCGAACCGACCTGAAGCGGCGGGTGCCGGGGTCCCCGAGACAATGCACGACCTGTCCCACGGTCCGCGTGTGGACAAATGCTTGCAATGCATATATTCAGTGCTCTAAATACTCGGCGGGGATCAAGGTCCCGAGCAACGAGGAGGAGCGAAATGAGCAAAGACGAACAATCGGAAAGCGGTGAGAAAACGCCCACTTACCTGGGCCTGCTAGAGGAGATCCGGGGCAGCTCGGGCTCTCGGAGGACTCGCGGGCTCGACGAGGCGACAGTTGCACGATTTTGCGACGGATCTTCCCCTGTGAAAAGGGCGCGGTTATGTGTGTAACCACCAGTGATT
>CAZHCG010000112.1:0-16551 GCA_964530995.1 uncultured Myxococcales bacterium | reverse complement strand
ACGGACACGGACACCGATGCCGACACGGACACGGACACCGATGCCGACACGGACATGGACACCGACACGGATACGGACACGGACACCGACACGGATACGGACACCGACACCGACACGGATACGGACACGGACACCGACACGGATACGGACACGGACACGGATACGGACACCGACACCGACACGGATACGGACACGGACACGGACACGGACACCGAC
Source organism: uncultured Myxococcales bacterium (assembly GCA_964530995.1). Classification (GTDB taxonomy): domain Bacteria; phylum Myxococcota_A; class Polyangia; order JAAYKL01; family JAAYKL01; genus CAZHCG01. Next base: position 16,335 of record CAZHCG010000112.1, on the reverse strand, counting down.
ACCGATACCGACACGGACACGGACACGGATACGGACACGGACACCGACACGGATACGGACACGGACACGGGCCTCGGCTGCGAGCGGCTCTTCGAGGATTTCGAGTCGTCATCACAGCCCAGCGGCTGGGAGACGTGGGAGACGGGAGATTCCTCGTCGCCCGGCTGGCGTTTCGGAATCGGGGCCAACCCGCCGCCCGCGTCGAGCTCGGTGGCCTGGCACGACGACGACGATGTAGATATTCCGGGATGCTGGGACTGGCTGGTCAGCCCGGTGATCGACCTGTCTGAACTGACCGAGGCTCGCGCCGTCTTCTACGAGGCCGTCCAATGGGCCGACTACTACTCGGGGCACTACCTGTACGCCACGGACGTGCCGGGAGCCACCGCCGTCGACTTCGAGATGGTCTCCGAGCTCTACTCCGGCGACTACACCGACCAGACCTGGTACCAGGTCCAGGTCGACCTCTCGGACTATGCAGGCTCCTCCGAGGTTCGAATCGCGCTGGTCTACGGAGGGGACGATGCGGACGAGTGGTACTTGGACGACCTGTTGGTCGACTGCCTGGCGCCGCTTTCGGCCTGCGAGCAGGCCGCAATGATCGATCCGCACATCGTCTGCTGTCCCGACCCGCCGCCTGCGGGATGCAGCGACGCCGACTGGAGTTTCTCGCCCGAGAGCTCCTACTACGGGTGCTGCACTCAGGACCTGGGGACCTCTGTCTGGTGCGAGGGTACGACGCTGCGGCAGGAGGACTGCGACGAAAACTGCGGCTACGACGCGCAAAACGACTACCTGCATTGCCTGGAAACCGAGAACGCGTGCAGCAACCCGATCATGATCCAGAGCTACCCGGCGAGTTGGGGCGGCAACTGGAGAGACTTCGACAACACCTTCACGCCCAGCGACACGAGCTGCGGAGACGGCGGCGGCGGGGAGGATATCTGGTTCTCGCTGAGAGTGCCCGCCTTCACCACGGTCACCGTCGAGGAGACGACGAGCTCCAACGTGACCCTTCGCCACGTGGAGGACTGCTCGGCCGGCGGCTGCATCGACTACGCCGAGTACCCGGAGAGCATCTCGTTCGTCAACGATACCGCCGAGTACTTCTTCGTCTACCTGGTGGTCAGCGAGGACAGCGGCAACTGGCAGGACGCGCTGGCGTTGGAGTTCACCTCCGGCTGACCCGCAAAGTTCGCATCAAATTTCACCAAGACGGGCTTTCCAAAATTTTATGTCGTTCGGGCTTGACTTCTGCGCCCAGATGTCCGAATAATGTTCTCCATCGCACCCATGCTGGTCACGGGTCGAGGAGAGCGCCGAGATGAGCTTCGTTTCCCATCGCCGCATGTCGATGCGCAGGCCCCGGTAGGGGACCGCGCAGGCTTCGGAGCTCGCGCCCCGAGATCTCGCGGTTCCCCCGCCGGGGCTTTCCAGTCTTTTTTTCTTGGAAGAGAGCTGAAGATCCGCTTCGCCGCAGCCGAGCGCGCTGCGGCGATCGGGAGGCGCCGGAGATGCAAGGCACGGAGTACACGACGAGGTTCTACCGCGACTGGGCGGGTGGCGGCCCGCCGGCGCGCTTTCGGGTGACGCGTGGCGCCAGCGACCTGCTGGTGCTGGCCGATCGGCCGCTGCGCTCCACGGCCCGGCGCGCGCTGGACGAGACGAGACGGCAGATCGAGGCGCGGATCGCAGCCGATCCGGGCTTCGCCGGGGCGCTGGCTCCGCGCGAGGAGCGGTCCGAGGACGGGCCGGTGGTGCGCTCGATGCTGGCGGCCGGCGCGGCCTGGGAGGTGGGGCCGATGGCCGCTGTCGCCGGAGCGGTGGCCGAAGCGGTGGCCCGCCGTCTCTCGGCGCGCGGCGGCGAGGTGATCGTGGAGAACGGCGGGGACGTCTTCGCCCGCCTCGACGGCCGGCTGCGGCTGGCGCTCTACGCCGGAGAGGCTTCGCCCTTTCGCGACCGCGTCGGGATTCGCGTCGACGCCGCCGGGGGAGTCGCGGTCTGCACCTCCAGCGCGAGCGTGGGACATTCGTTGTCGCTGGGCCGGGCCGACGCGGTGACAGCCGTGGCGCGAAGCGGAGCCCTGGCCGACGCGGCGGCCACCGCGATCGCGAACCGGGTGCGCGGACCGCGCGACGTGGAGCGCGTGCTGGCGGAAGAGGGGGCCGGCCGGGGGCTGCTGGGCCTGGTGGTCTGCTGCGGGGATCGGCTCGGCGCGCGGGGCGCGCTGGAGCTGTTCGACAGGAAAGAAGGAGAGAGCGATGGGACAAAGCGCGATTAGAGCTGCCCGTTATCCGCTGAAGAACGAAAAGCTGTGCGTCCACTGCGGGGCCTGCGTGGGCCAGTGCCGCTGGAAGGCGCTGAGCGTCGAGGGTCGCGAGCGGCGCGTGGAGCTCCACCCCGAGCGCTGCGTCGCCTGCGAGCTGTGCGTTTCGGCCTGCTCGTACGGCGCGCTGGAGCTGCTCGACGAGCGAGCGGGCGGAAGAAGGGGGCCGTGGAGATGAGCCACGCCAAGAGCCTGGAGGAGATCAACGCCAAGATTCGCGAGGGGAACGCCGCGGTGCTGACCGCCGAGGAGATGTGCGACGCGGTCGACGATCTCGGCGCGGCGACGGCCGCGCGCGAGGTGGACGTGGTCACGACCGGGACCTTCGCTCCGATGTGCTCGAGCGGGGTACTGCTCAACCCCGGGCACGCCACGCCGCGGATCAGGATCTCGCGCGCCTGGATCGACGGAGTGCCGGCCTACGCCGGAATCGCCGCGGTCGATCTCTACCTGGGGGCGGCCGAGCTGGCCGAGGGCGATCCGGCCAACCGGGACTTTCCCGGCCGTTTCGAGCGCGGCGGGGGGCACGTGATCGAGGAGCTGGTGCGCGGTCGCGAGGTCTTTCTGCGCGCCGAATCCTACGGCACAGACTGCTACCCGCGCCGCGAGCTGGAGACCGGGCTGCGGCTGGCCGATCTCAACGACGCGTTGCTGCTCAACCCGCGCAACGCCTACCAGAACTACAACGTGGCGGTGAACGCCACCGCGGCGAGGCCGATCCACACCTACATGGGCGTGCTGCAGCCGAAGCTGGCCAACGCCGGCTACAGCAGCGCGGGTCAGCTCTCGCCGCTGCTCAACGATCCGCATTACCGCACGATCGGGCCGGGCACGCGGGTCTTTCTCGGCGGCGGGATCGGTTTCGTGGCCGGGCACGGCACGCAGCACGACCCGAACGCGCCCCGCGGCGACAACGGAGTGCCGCTCGGCGGGGCGGGCACCCTGATGCTCAGCGGCGATCTGAAGCAGATGAGCGCCGACTACCTGCGCGGCGTCTCGATCACCGGCTACGGCGCCTCGCTGGCGGTCGGGGTGGGAGTGCCGATTCCGATCCTGGACGAGGATCTGGCGCGGGCCACGGCCGTGCGCGACGAGCAGATCACGGCGCCGGTCGTCGACTACTCGCGGGACTACCCGCACAACGAGGGCGAGCCGCTGGCGCGGGTCAGCTACGCCGAGCTGCGCTCCGGGACGATCGAGGTGCGGGGCCGCCGCGTCCGCGCGGCGTCCCTGTCGAGCTACTCCAAGGCGCGCGAGATCGCCGGCGAGCTGAAGCGCTGGATCGAGTCCGGGCGCTTCTACGTCTCGCGGCCGGCCGAGCCGCTGCCCGGAGTCGGCTCGAAGAGAAGAACCGGTCTGCTCGAGGAGCGGCCGCGACGAGGAGAAGCAAGATGATCGCGATCAAGTTCGGCGGCAGCTCGCTGGCGAGCGCGGACAGGATCCGCGGCGCTGTCGAAATAGTGCGAAGCGAGCTGGGGCGCAAACCGCTGGTGGTGGTCTCCGCGCTGGGAGACACCACCGACAGACTCCTGGCGGCGGGCGAAGAGGCGCTGGCCGGGAGGGTGGATCCGGAAAGAATCGAGCGGCCGCACCGCGAGCTGGTCGAACAGCTCGGCCTGCGGGACGTGCCGATCGAGCCTCTTTTGGAACAGCTCGCCTGGCTGCTGCGAGGAGTGGCGCTGATCGGAGAGCTGACCGGGCGCACGCGCGATTTGCTCCTCTCCCACGGCGAGCGTCTCGCGGCCCGCGTGGTCTCCGCGGCGCTGGCCTCCGATGGAATCCCGGCGACGGCGGTCGACGCCTGGGACGCGGGGCTGCTGACCGATTCCCGGCACGGCGGAGCCAGCCCGCTGCCGGGGATCGAGAGGCGGATCGACGAGGCTCTCGCGAACCGCGAGGAGGTGCCGGTGGTGACCGGCTTCATCGCCCGCGACGAGCGGGGCGACGTGACCACGCTGGGCAGGTCCGGATCGGACTACACCGCCTCGATCCTGGCCGCGGCGGTCGGCGCCGACGAGGTGCAGATCTGGACCGACGTGGACGGGGTGATGACCTGCGATCCCGGCCTCGACGATCGCGCCGCCGGTTTGCCCCTGCTCTCGTTCGAGGAGGCCAGCGAGCTGGCCTACTACGGCGCGGCGGTGCTGCATCCCTCGACGCTGGTGCCGGCGATCCGCGCCGGAATTCCGGTCCGCGTGCTCAACACGCAAAAGCCCGCGGACCAGGGCACGCTGATCCTCGATCGCGGCCGGCGCCTGGACAGGATCGCCAAGTCGGTGGTCTACAAGGAGGACGTGGCGCTGATCACGCTGGCCTCGCCGCGCCTCACCTCCTCGGTCGAGCTGCTGGCGCTGGCCCTGGCCAAGCTGGCCGGCCGCGGAATCCGGATCCACACCGCGACGACCTCCGAGGCGACGGTCTCCCTGGTCACGGCCAGCGGCTGCGACGCGGAGCTGCTGGAGGCCGCGCGAGACGATCTGGCCGAGCTTGGAGAGGTGGAGATCGAGAAGAGCAAGGCGATCGTCTGCGTGGTGGGCGAGGAGCTGGCCGGTGCGGTCGGAGCGCTGGAGAAGATCTTCGGCGCGCTGTCGCGCAGCGGGATCAAGGCCGGGATGGTCAGCCACTCTGCCAGCGAGATCAACGTGGGTCTGCTGGTGGACGAGGAGGAGATCGAGCCGACCGTCAGAGCGCTGCACGACCTGCTGCTGGCTTCGGGCGAGACGGACGAGCCGTCCATTTCGGAGCAGATCGCCGAGCATGCCGCAATCCATTCCGGAGCCGATGCCGATTTGCCCTTCGCCGGATATTCGGATCTTGTGATAAAATGAATGTATAAAGCCGGCTTGGAGCAGCTCGGGCCGCGGGAGCGGTCTCGACAGCGGGGAGGTTTGAATGGCTTTTCGAACGAGGATGGCTCTGGCGGCGTTCCTGCTGCTGGGCGCGGGATGCGCTGACGAGGCTCCGGAGTTCAATCCGGATTTCGGAGTGGACGCGGACGCCGACGCGGACAGCGACGCGGACAGCGACGCGGACGCCGACGCGGACAGCGACGCGGACAGCGACACGGATACGGACAGCGACACGGACACCGATACCGACACCGACACCGACACGGATACGGACACGGACACCGACACCGACACAGACACCGACACCGACACGGACACGGACAGCGACACGGATACGGACACCGACAGCGACGCGGACACCGATACCGATACGGACACCGACACCGCGGTCGAGCCCTGCGTGCGCTACGTGGACGTGGGCTCGTCTTCCAGCGAGCAGGACGGCGCGTCCTGGGCCACCGCTTTCGACCGGGTCCAGCCGGCGATCGAAGCGGCCGCCGAGGTCGTCGCCGCGGACGAGAGCATCGATCGCTGCCAGGTCTGGGTCGCCGCCGGCACCTACTTCGTCTACGAGGCCGCGGTTCAGGACACGATCCGGCTCGACGGCGCGGTCGACCTCTACGGCGGCTTTGCCGGGGGCGAGACCTCGCTCGGCCAGCGCGACTTCGAGATCAATCGCACGGTTTTCGACGGCCGTTTGGACGGCGAGAGCCCCGAGCAGGTGACCCACGTGGTGACCGGGGCGGGCGGCGCGCTGATCGACGGGTTCACCATCGCCGAGGGCCACGCGAGCTCCGGCGATCCCGGCGACAGAGGCGGCGGGATGTACCATTTCGACGACACGCAGGTCGCGGTCGCCAACTGCGTTTTCGTTTCCAACTACGCCAACAAGCGCGGCGGCGCCGTCTACGTGGAAAGCGCATCGGCGAGCTTCGTCGACTGCGAGTTCGTCGGCAACCACGGGGGAGACGAGGGAGGCGCGATCCAGCTCCGGGCGTCTTCCTCGGCGACCTTCGCCGACTGCTCGTTCCAGCTCAACGAGTCCAATCGCGGCGGAGCGGCATACGTCAGGGAGGACTCCCACGCGCTTTTCGAGCGCTGCGTTTTCGCCGGGAATCGAGGCGGCGATCGAGGTGGAGCGGTCTACCAGGAGAACAACTGCCAGACCGAAATCGTCTCGAGCCTGATCGCGGGCAACTACTCCGGCGAGGGTGCGGCTCTGCACGCCCGCGGCGGGGGCGGAGCGCTGTTGGTGCACGGCACGCTGTGGGGCAACGAGGCGTCGACCGGAGCGATCTACCTGCGCGACGCCACCCAGCTGCAAGCCGCAAGCAGCATCCTCTGGAACGCGGAGATCGAGGAGATCCACCTCGAAGGCCCCGGACCGGGCCCCCTGCTCGAGGCGACCTACTGCGACGTCGAAGGCGGCTGGAGCGGGGAAGGCAACCAGGCCGTCAATCCGGTGCTGGAGGGCACGCCGCTGCTGGCCGGCGTCTGGGCCTCGGTCACCTACGACCCGGGCTCCCACACCACCGAGCTGGTGGACGGCACGGCGAGCTGGAGCCCCGGCGAGCTGGTCGACCTGCTGGTACAGCCCAAGGGCGGAGAGGTGGAGCACCTTTCGATCGAGAAGAACACCGGCGATAGGCTGATCGTCTGGGGCGATCTCGAGCAGCTGGCCGGCGGCGGGGATACCTACAACATCGTCGATCCGCGGCCGGGCCCCGGATCCTCGTGCGTCGACGCGGCGGACGGGCTGGCCTGGACCGAGACCGACCTGCGGGGCAGCCCGCGGGTAGACATCGACTCCGCGGTAGACGTATTCGACTGCTCGACGTACGGAGACGAGTGCCTGAGCTACGCCGACATCGGAGCGCTGGAACGCCAGCAGTAGCTCCGGGCGTCCCGGGGGGGCGCGGCCGCTCGAGATTTGTTCCCCACAGAGCTTGACGCGACACGGCCGAGAAAAAATAATCCGGGTGCGCGGGCGGGCCGGCTCGCTCGCTCCGAACGGGCGGAGCGGCGGGCGGCGCGTCGCAGCGGGGCGGGCGGGAGCGCATTGAGCCACCAGTGGAGGATGCGATGACCAGCTTTGCCGAACAGATCCGCCAGGGCATTCCGGACGAGATTCCCCGGCCGCCTCCCGAGCCGGAGGGCGTGGACCACGCGCCGAGCCGCCTACAGGTGCTCTCGCCGAGCGAGCGCGAGCTGTCCGTGCGCAACGCGCTGCGCTACTTCCCGGCGCGGATGCACGCGCGGCTCGCCCCGGAGTTCGCCCGCGAGCTGGCCGAGGACGGCCGGATCTACATGCGGCGCTTCAGGCCCGGCTACGAGATGAGGGCGCGGCCGATCGACGAGTACCCGGCCCGCTCGCGCCAGGCCGCGGCGATCATGGTGATGATCCAGAACAACCTCGATCCCGCCGTCGCCCAGTACCCCTGCGAGCTGGTCACCTACGGCGGCAACGGGACGGTCTTCCAGAACTGGGCCCAGTACCTGCTGACCATGAGGTACCTGGCGGAGATGACCGACGAGCAGACGCTGGTGCTCTACTCCGGGCACCCGCTGGGGTTGTTCCCCTCGCACCCGGACGCGCCGCGGGCCGTGGTGACCAACGGGATGGTGATCCCCAACCACTCCTCCAGGCAGGACTACGACCGGCTCTCGGCGCTGGGCGTCACCTCCTACGGGCAGATGACCGCCGGTTCGTTCATGTACATCGGTCCGCAGGGAATCGTGCACGGCACCACGATCACGCTGCTGGGCGCGGGTCGCCTGCACTGCGGCCTGGAGCCGGGCCAGGGCCTGGAGGGCAAGCTGTTCGTCACCTCCGGGCTGGGCGGGATGAGCGGCGCCCAGGCCAAGGCCGCCGTGATCTCGGGGGCGGTGGGAGTGATCGCGGAGATCAACCCCGCCGCGCTGAAGAAGCGCCACGAGCAGGGCTGGCTGGAGGAGTACGAGACCGACCTGGACAAGCTGCTGGCCCGCGTCGAGCGCGCGCGCAAGCAGGGCCGCGGCGCGTCGATCGGCTACCTGGGCAACGTCGTCGACCTCTGGGAGCGGATCGCGAAAAGCGGGATCGAGGTCGAGCTCGGATCCGACCAGACCTCGCTGCACAATCCCTACCTGGGCGGCTACTACCCGGCCGGGCTCTCCTTCGAGGAGTCCCAGCGGATGATGGTCGACGATCCCGACGGATTCGCCGAGCGGGTCCGCGAGTCGCTGCGCCGCCAGGTCGCCGCGATCCGCGAGGTGCACGAGCGCGGCATGTACTTCTGGGACTACGGCAACGCCTTTCTGCTGGAGGCCTCGCGCGCCGGCGCCGAGGGCGTGGTCGCTTTGGACGGGAGCTTCGCCTTCCCCTCCTACGTCGAGGACATCATGGGCCCGTTGTGCTTCGACTACGGCTTCGGGCCCTTTCGCTGGGTCTGCTGCTCGGGGGACGACCGGGACCTGCGCGCCACCGACGAGATCGCCGCGGGCGTGCTCGAGCGCCGCGCCGCGAGCGCCGAGGAGGAGATCGCGCAGCAGCTGCGGGACAACGCGCGCTGGATTCGCGAGGCGCGCGAGAACGAATTGGTGGTCGGCTCGCAGGCCCGCATCCTCTACGCCGACCGCAGCGGGCGGGTCGAGATCGCCCGCCGCTTCAACGAGGCGATCGCCTCGGGCGAGGTGCGCGGCCCGATCGTGCTCGGCCGCGACCACCACGACGTCTCGGGCACGGACTCGCCGTACCGCGAGACGGCCAACATCCGTGACGGATCGATGCTGACCGCGGACATGGCGGTGCAGAACTTCGCCGGCGACGCGTTTCGCGGCGCGAGCTGGGTCTCGCTGCACAACGGCGGCGGAGTGGGCTGGGGCGAGGTGATCAACGGCGGCTTCGGGCTGGTGCTGGACGGCGGCGACGATGCCGAGCGACGCTCGCGCGAGATGCTCTCCTGGGACGTCTCCAACGGGCTGGCCCGACGCGCCTGGGCCGGCAACGAGGGCGCGCGCTGGGCCGTGCGAAAGGCGATGGAGGATCAGCCCCGGATGCGGGTCACCCTCGCCGAGAGCGCCGCCGGGGACCTGGTCTCCGAGGCGGTGGACGGGGCGTTCGGCAAGCGCAAGTAGCGCCGTGCACGGATCGCGGTGCCCGCCGCGAAGAAATCAAATCGCCTTGTAAATAGATTGCGTATCTGCGAATTCGTGTAATTTTCAACATCAATATCGGCGAATTTCGTATTCTGTGCACACGAATTCCACGATAACCGGCTGTGGAGAGCGCGGATCCGGTCAGATCCAGCCGGAGATGCCGAGCAGCAAGTCCATGCGAAACAGGTCTATCTCCCAGTCGTCGTCGTCGTCATCCCACTCACCCCCGCCGTGGGAGAAGCCCAGCAGCATCGACGCGTCGATCGAGAAGCTCTCGGCCAGGAAGAAGTGGGCCCCGCCGCCGGCCCCGATCCGGAAGAACCAGCCGTGGTAATCATCGTCCGTGCAGCTTCCGCCTCCGCAGTACTCCTGTGCTCCCACCACGCCGTGAAAGCCCAGCTCGGCGGTGACGAACGGCCGCACCGGGCCGTCGAGGAAGAGGTACTCCGCGTACGGGATCACGCCCCAGTGAAACGACTTGTAGCTAAGGTCTCCCGGCGATCCGCTCGGGTCGTCCTCGTGACGGGCGAAGAACATCGCTACCCGCCCTCCGATCAGCAGGTTGTCGATCACCGCGCCGCCGAAGCCGAGGAAGACCTGGCCGGTCGGAAGCAGGACGTTCATCTGGTTGTCGTTGGGCGCGCCCAGCCCGAACGAGAACTGGTTGAAGTCCACGTTGTTGCCCACGTCGGGATCGAGCTCGCCGGCGTACAGCGAGAAGAAGGTGCTCTCCAGGTGGGCGCGCAGCGTTCCGCCGGGCACGCCGGCCAGCGACGATCCGGGCAGCGCCAGCAACGCGGTGCCCAAGATGAACACGAGTACGGATTTCTTCATCGGTTTTCCTCCCTTTATGTCTCGGCCCTCGCGCTCAAGCTACCGCCGAAAGCCGATTTGGTGTTTCCGCGGCCAGCATACCCCCGGCGCGGCCCAGAGCAAGAAGAATGCCGCCGGGCGAATCGACACTTGCAAACGACCACTCGGACCGCCGGGGGGATGGGCCGAGTAGGAGAAACGATCTGCTGTTTTGGGCGCGCCGGTCGAAAATCCAGGTTGTGTTTTTCGGGGAAAGGGCTAGACTCTGAAAAACAAAAGAATCGTTGTAGTTACAGTTGCAAAAGGAGGACCAGATGAGGCGTTTTTTCTTCGTGGCTACCGTTTTTTGTGTTTTGGTCGGTTACAGTCGCGTGGCTTCGGCCCAGTGCGCCACGGACATGGACTGCAAGGGCGACCGCGTCTGCGAGGACGGGGAGTGCGTTACACCTCCGGCGCCTGCACCTGCGCCCGCCCCGGCTCCGGCGCCTGCACCTGCGCCCGCTCCGGCACCTGCGCCCGCTCCGGCTCCGGCTCCGGCCCCTGCACCTGCGCCGACGCCGGCTCGCACCGGGCCGATCCAGAATTTCCAGGTCGGTTACGGTGAAATCGGTTTCATGATGGGCGTGATGTCCTGGGGCAAGTCCTACGTGGAAGGAGAGTACGACGGGGATGACATATTCGAAAGCTACGACGATCCTCCGGAGTTCGACTCGACCCTCAAGCCCACTCCGGGAATGCGGCTGGCCGGATACGGTGTGCTCTCCGATGCTTTCCAGCTCGGCGGCTACTTCTCGGTTCGCAGCGGCGAGCTCGATTTCGAGGACGACAATGATGCGGCCGAGTACTACTCGTTGTATGGGGAAGACGAATCGGACGTGACGTTGATAGGGCTGGGGCTGACCCTCAAGGCGGGCGGCATGGTCGCCTCGCGCCTGGCGATGGGGTTCGGTCTCGACGTCGGTCTGAGCCTGATGAAGGTCGAGGAGTTCGAGGACGCCGACTTGGACGAGGAGACCCTGCTGGGCGTGGAACTCTTCCCGCGTTTGTGCCTGGATATCATGGTTCTCGATACGGGATCGTTCAAGATGGCGATTCCGATCTCGGCAGGCGCCGTGGTCGTGCCGATCGCGGGTCGCACGCTCATGGAGGAAGACGAGGACGACGGGGTGCCCGAGATCAAGATGAGGTCCTGGCTCGTGGGGCCCGCGTTCACCGTTGGCATAGCGCTGGGTGGCTGATCCGCATGATCTCGATCCCAAAAAGGAGAATGAGATGCACAAGTTTTTTTCTTTCCTCGGGGCTGCCCTCGGCTTGGCCGCGATCCTCGTCGGCATGCACGCCTGTGACGATGACAACGGGGGTGGGGTTTCCGCCAGCGAGCTGTGCAACGCCTGCTGCAACCAGTACCAGGAATGCGCCTCCGAGGAATTCTACGAGTATTACGATGACGTGAGCCAGTGCGTCGACGAGTGCCTCAGCTACACCGAAGTCGAGTGCCACGGGCGCTGCGACGACGAGGAGATGGAGTACAACTACTGCCTTTGCACGCTCGATTGCGATCAGGTCGAAGATTCGGAACAGCAATGCAGCGTAGAAGAGCAGTCCGTCGAGGACTGCTGGAGCAATGCTCCGCCGGATTGGACCTGCAGTCCCGAGTTCTACGGCACCTGCGACGGCTGCGATTGCGGCTGCGGTAAGCTGGATCCGGACTGCGAAGGCCCCGGGGTGGAGCACTGCGAATTCTGCGACCTAGAGGGCGCTTGTTCCTACGACTGCTCGGAGATCGACCCGGACCAGAACTGGCTCTGCGACTGACAAACGCTCCATCGCCGTCTGCTCCGGACGGCGGTTACCTCACCCGGCCGATCCTCCGCGGTGGGGGCGGTCATTCCCAGGCCGCGATGTAGGCCACCCAGGCCTCCAGGTTCTCGGCCGACTCGGCGAGGTGCGGCTCGTCGTCGTGCTCGCCCTCCCACCACACGTCGCTGCCCGAGAAGCCGGCGTCGGCCAGCGCGTCGCGCAGCTCCGGGATCGACCAGACCCGCCAGTCGTAGACGAAGGCGTTGCTCAGCTCGCCGCCGCCCCTGGGAAAACGGTAGTGGATGCGGCTGGTGGCGCGGTTGTTGATCGGGTCGAACATCTCCTGCTCCCAGACGTAGGTGAAGCCATCGAACTCGGTCTCCTCCTCGAGCTGGAACTGTGCGTCCGGGCCGCCGTGCAGGTCGAGCAGCAGCATCCCGCCGTCCGCCAGGTCGCGCCGCGCCGCGCGGAAGTAGTCGAGCAGCGTCTGGCGGTGGTGGAAGGTGAAGTACGAGAAGTTGAGCGCCGCGATCACATCGAACTCGTCGCCGCGAGTGCCCTCGCGCACGTCGCGCTCCAGCAGCCGCACCCTGGAGGCGGCCTCGCCCAGCGGCTCCAGGTTGCGTCGGCGGCCCCAGGCCAGGGTCGCGGCATCGATGTCGATCCCGGTCGCCGAGCGGTCGGCCCGGCGGCGCGCCCACTCCGAGCACAACAGCGCCGTGCCGCAGAAGTCCTCGCGCAGGGTCAGCGGCAATCGGCGGTGGCGGCGTTCGTAGATGCGGTCGATCAACGCGATCGTGTCGTCGCAGTCCTGCACCGACTCCTGGTAGAGCTCGTGGCGATCGGCGCTCTCGGCGGTCAGTCTGTCTTGCTTGCTCATGACCCGCGAAGAGTGCTCCATCCGCGCGTGGCGATCAAGCCCGGAAAGCGGTATAAACGCACGCCATGGCTCGAGGGCGATCCAAGAGGAAGAGCAGGGATCCCGCCGGCACGCCGATGATGCGCCAGTACCTCGCGGTCAAGGAGCGCTACCCCGAGGCGCTGCTCTTCTACCGGATGGGCGATTTCTACGAGCTGTTCTTCGACGACGCGGTCGCCGCGGCCGAGGCGCTGGACCTGACGCTGACCAGCCGCAACAAAAGCGACCCGGATCCGATCCCGATGTGCGGAGTGCCGCACCACTCATCGGTGGGCTACATCTCGCGCCTGATCGAGCAGGGCTTCAAGGTGGCGGTCTGCGACCAGCTCGAGGATCCCTCCAAGGTCAAGGGCCTGGTCGAGCGCGCCGTGGTGCGGGTCGTGACGCCCGGGGTGGTGCTCGACGAGGAGAACCTGGAGACCAAGAGCAACAACTACCTGGCCGCGGTGGCGCCCGGGGCGGAGAGCGGGTCGCCGGCGCTGGCGGTGATCGACGCCTCGACCCACGAGTTTTGCGGCACGCGGCTGGCCGGGACGGGCGCGCTGGCGGGCGAGGTGTTCCGCCTCGAGCCGCGCGAGATCCTGGTCCCGGCCTCGGCGCTCGAGGAGCTGGAGAAGCTGGGCGAGCTGCTGCCGCGCTGCTACGTGACCGGAGTGCCCGACGAGCGCTTCGAGTCGGGCGAGGCGCTGGGCGCGCTGAACGAGCTGATCGGCGAGGACGAGGCCCGCCGGCTGGAGGAGAGCGATCCGCTGCTGGCCCGGGCCGCCGGAGCGGCCGCGGCCTACGTGCGCGCCACCCGTCCGCGGGACGGGCTGCCGGCGGCGCGCTTCTCCCGCTACGAGGTCGGTGACTCGCTGATCCTGGACGAGGCCACCAAGTCGCACCTGGAGCTGGTGCGGACGGTGGAGGGCGAGCGCAAGGGATCGCTGTTGTGGCTGATCGATCGGACACGAACCGCGATGGGCGGGCGCATGCTGCGCCGCTGGATCAACTACCCGCTGCGCGAGGTGGCCGCGATCCGGCGCCGCCAGGACCGCGTGGAGCTGTTCTTCCGCGACGCCCGTTTCAAGGAGGACGCCTTCGAGAGGTTGGCCGCGATCGCGGACGTGGAGCGGATCGCCTCGCGGATCTCGGCGCGCGCCGCCTCGCCCCGCGAGCTGGGGACGCTGCGCGACTCGCTGCGGGCCGTCGGCGAGCTGGACGACCTGTTGACCTCCTGCCCGGCGCCGGACGCCGGGAGCGTGCTCGGCGATCCGCTCGACCGCGCCGAGGAGGTCGCCGCCGCGCTGGAGCGCGCGCTGGTGGACGAGCCGCCGGCCGGCCAGCGCGAGGGCGGGGTCTTTCGCCAGGGCTTCGACGAGCAGCTGGACGACCTGGTCCACACCGTACGCCACGCCCAGGACTTCATCTCGTCGCTCGAGGCGCGCGAGCGGGAGCGGACCGGGATCGGATCGCTCAAGGTCTCGTTCAACAAGGTCTTCGGCTACTACATCGAGGTCACGCGCCCCAACCTGTCGCGCGTGCCGGACGACTACGTGCGCAAGCAGACGCTGGCCACCGGCGAGCGCTTCGTCACGCCCGAGCTGGAGGAGTGGGAGGCCAAGGTCCTCTCGGCCGACGAGCGGCGCAAGGAGCTGGAGCAGGAGCTGTTCGCCACGCTGCTCGACCAGCTGGCCGGGCACGTGCCGCGCTTGCAGGATCTGGCGCGCCGGGTGGCCGAGATCGACTGCGCGACCGCGCTGGCCGAGACCGCGCGGCGCCTGGACTACGTGCGTCCCGAGGTGGACGGCGAGGGCGTGATCGAGATCGCCGAGGGCCGCCATCCGATCGTGGAGGCGATCCAGAAGCGGACCCCGTTCGTGCCCAACGACGTGCTGCTCGACCCCGACGCGCAGAGGATGCTGATCGTCACCGGGCCCAACATGGCCGGCAAGTCGACGGTGATGCGGCAGGTGGCGCTGATCGTGGTGCTGGCCCAGATCGGCTCCTTCGTCCCGGCTTCGCGGGCTCGGATCGGCGTCTGCGACCGGCTGTTCACCCGCGTGGGCGCCTCGGACAACATCGCCCGCGGCGTGTCGACGTTCATGGTGGAGATGAACGAGACCGCGGAGATCCTGCGCGGGGCGACGACCGAGAGCCTTGTGATCCTCGACGAGGTGGGGCGCGGGACCAGCACCTACGACGGGCTGTCGATCGCCTGGGCGGTCGGCGAGTACCTGCACGACACGGTCCGCTGCAAGGTGATGTTCGCCACCCACTACCACGAGCTGGTCGAGCTGGGCGCCGCTCGGCGGCACGCCGCCAACTACCACGTCGCCGCGCGGGAGTACGGCGACGAGGTGGTTTTCCTGCGCAAGCTGGTCGAGGGCGGGACCTCGCACTCGTTCGGGATCCAGGTGGCCGGGATGGCGGGG
Organism: uncultured Myxococcales bacterium; assembly: GCA_964530995.1. Lineage (GTDB taxonomy): Bacteria > Myxococcota_A > Polyangia > JAAYKL01 > JAAYKL01 > CAZHCG01. The sequence continues at coordinate 1,076 of CAZHCG010000112.1, read as the reverse complement.
CTGCCCGAGGTGGTCGTGCAGCGCGCGCGGGAGGTGCTGCGCGGGCTGGAGGAGGATCACCCGGCGCCGGGCGGGATGCCCGAGGCGGCGCGCGAGGAGAACGGCGCCGCGGATCAGCTCCCGCTGTTCGCCGCGCCGAGCAAATCCGAGGCGGAACGGGTGCTGGCCGAGATCGATCTCGATCGGGTCACCCCGCTCGAGGCGCTCTCCCTGCTGGCGCGGCTGAAGGGCATGGTAGACGAGAGCTGAGCGGCTCTACACCTCACCTCGCCCGCAACAAAGGCTGGCAGCTCTCGTCGCCCGGCGCTCAGCTTCCTCCAAGCCCTTTGTCTCATTTGCTCGTCAGCTTTTCTCTGCAACCGACCGGTTTATTGCGTATTCCGGAGCAATCCGATCGCTGATTCCGATTCATTCCGATCACCGATTCCGGTGATTGCGATCGCTGAATCGGCCAGCGAATAGGAATGCTGACCGGGGCTGCTATCGCTACCGGCTGGACAGCTGAAACCAGGGGGCATGGAGTTGATTCCCCGCAGTCCTGCGAGCGTGATGAGGTTCTCTGCTGACGGGAGGGCGGTCGGTAAAGGCTGGTCGGACGCCGGGCCTTTGCAGGGTCGCTTCGCGGTAGCGCCGCTTGCGTTTCAAAAAAGAAGCAGCCCCCGAAAAGCCTATCATTTCCATCTCTTACATATTTTCAAAAAAACACTTGACAGTAGCTTGGGGGGGGGGTATTATCAGCTTCAGAATCGAACGAACCGGAGGGGTCGCCATGAAATTCATTTCGAGCGTATCAAATAATAGTCCGTGCATTTGTCCTGAAAAGGAACCGATCTGGAGGACTATAGGAGCCAGGACCGCGTTCCTGGCCGTTCTCGCCGGGCTGCTTTCCATGGGATCGTTCGCCTCGGCGCAGACCGGGGGGATCTTCGAGGTGGGGAAGTACAACGACCCCAATAGCGGACATAACGAACCAGAACGTTGTGACGGCACTTGGCTGGCAGACGCCCCTGGGTTCTACCTCTATGGAGCGTGGCTCAGAAACCACATGAACGACTGGGGTTACGACTGGGTCCACA
>CAZHCG010000111.1:0-16585 GCA_964530995.1 uncultured Myxococcales bacterium | reverse complement strand
CTTCCCGCCGGTGACGGGCGGATGATCCGCGTCCAGCGCGAGCCCTTCGACGCCGGCGCGGAGACGGCGGCACTCACGGCCGGGCGCGACGACATCGGCGCGGTCGTCACCTTCCAGGGCGTCGTGCGCACGGGCGACGGCGACGACGCCATCGAAGCGATGACCCTCGAGCACTATCCGGGGATGACCGAGCGCGAGCTGGAGCGGATCGAGGCCGAGGCCCGGGCACGCTGGCCCCTGCAGGCGACGCTCGTCATCCACCGCTACGGCCGCATGGAGCCGGGCGAGCCGATCGTCCTCGTCGTCTGCGGCGCGCGGCACCGCCAGGCCGCCTTCGACGCCTGCGCCTTTTTGATGGACTGGCTCAAGACGCAGGCGCCGTTCTGGAAGCTGGAGGAGACCGCCGCGGGCGAGCGCTGGGTCGAGGCCAAGGCGAGCGACGAGAGCGCCGCCGCCCGTTGGCGCGAGGCATGATCGATCCCACCACCCTTTTGGACCTCGACGTCGACACGCCGGCGCTGGTCCTCGAGCTCGACGTGCTCGAGGCCAACATCCAGGCGATGGCCGCCTTCGCCCGCGCCCGCGAGGTGGGCCTCAGGCCCCACGCCAAGACCCACAAATGCGCCGCCATCGGCCGGCTGCAGCTCGAGGCGGGTGCCGTCGGCCTGCATAATCGCTGAGTTGCGATATAAAGCTGCAATCATGAGGTGTGAATCGATGGCGCTGGCGGTCTTCGCGGCCGGTTGCGCGGCTCTCGTGGCTACGGATCCGCACGCGGCGCTCGGGGTCGAGCCTCGCAGCGTGCGCGGCTGGCGGGTGGAGGGGGGTCACGTCGGCGAGTCGCTCGAGATCCCGGCGCCCGGCAAGGTGACGGTGCTGGACTTCTGGTCCACGTCGACCGGAGCGGCCGGGTGCGCTTCTACTTCGACGGATCGCCCGGCGACATCGAGCGGCTCGAGCGGGCGATAGAGCTGTTGCTGAACGAGTGAACGGAGCGTGGTCTTGACTGCCAAGAGACGTTTTGCATTGCCTCTTTTCCTCTCCCTCGCCGCCGGGCTCGCGGTCTCCTGCGGCGCGCCGTCGCTGCCGAGCGGGCCGGCCGAGCCCGCGCCCGAATTGGGCACCCAGCGGTACAAGGCCGAGCTGGAGAAGAAGTGGGCGCGCGTCAAGAAGGCTGCGCGCCAGAGGGACACCGAGGGCAAGCTCGAGCTGTACCAGGCGTTTTTGGCCGAGTTTCCGGTGGACAACCCGTACGCGCAAAAGGCGAGGAACCGCATAGAGAGATGGGAGAAGAAGCTGGCCGCCGAGCAGGAGGCCAGGGCCGAGGCGGAGTCCAGGGCCAGGAAGAGAGCCGAGGCCAGAGCCAGGCAGGAGGAGATTGCGAGGGCCAAGCGGAGAGCCGAGAGCACCACCGGCTCCACCGCCGCCGAGCTGGAGGCCTGGAGGAGCTTCGTCGAGGAGTATTCCGACAAGGACAACCCGTACCTGGGAACCGCGAAAAGAAAGATAGGAGCCCTGGAAAGGAAGCTGAAAAAAGAAGAGCGCCGGGCCCGGCTCGAGGCCGAGAAGAAAAAAAAGGCGGCCGCCGAGAAGAAAGGCCCGGCCGGGGTGGAGTGGTTGCGGATCGAGGGTGGGAGCTTCCGGATGGGGAGCGCGAGCGGGGACGACGACGAGAAGCCTGTGCACGCGGTAGACGTGCCGACGTTCCACATCGCCAGGACCGAGGTGACGGTGGAGCAGTGGGAGGCGTGCAGGCGCGCCGGCGAGTGCTCGTCGAGCCACGTGGGAGACAAGGGCGATCACGAGAATTGCAACCTGGGTTACGGCGATCGCGGAGACCACCCGGTGAACTGCATCGACTGGCACGGGGCCGGCCAGGTCTGCGAGTGGCTGGGGGGGCGTCTTCCGAGCGAGGCGGAGTGGGAGTACGCGGCGCGCTCCGGGGGGAGGGATCAGAGATACCCGTGGGGCGACCGGGAGGCGAGCTGCGCGTACGCTGTGATGAAAGATGGCGGAAGAGGCTGCGGGAAAAACCGCACCTGGCCGGTCTGCGAGAAGCCCCGGGGCAACACCTCCCAGGGAGTCTGCGACATGGCGGGCAACGTCTGGGAGTGGGTAAAGGACGTGTACCACGACAGCTACTCCGGGGCGCCTGCGGATGGAGGTGCATGGACATCGGGAGACGATAATGGTCGCGTGCTGCGCGGGGGCTCTTGGCACGTCGGCTATCCGGACTACCTGCGCGCGGCCTACCGCAGCAGGAGCTCCCCGACGTACGGGGGCGACAGCTACGGCGTCGGGGTGCGGTGTGCGCGTTCGTCCCGCTGATTCCATGCTGTGTTCTGATGTTCTGTTTTCTGTATTCTGGCAGGGGGGTTCGGGGGGCTTGCCCCCCGATCGAATTTTTTTGGGAGATTCACCCAGCCCACCACGCGCCGCGAGGACAGGTCCACGATGATCGCCAGGTACGTCCAGCCGCTGCCCGTCCAGGTGTACGCGATGTCGCTCATGCCGGACACGCGATCGCAGAAAATTCGGAACCTTGGCGATGAAAAAGCTGTCTATCTGATCGAGCCCCACGCGACCGGGCTCGAAAAAAGGGAGACGCCATGGGACCGAGAGAAGCTGGATGGAAACGAATCGCGATCGCCGGCCTGCTCTTTGCCTGCGCGGGATGCGCCACCGGGGAAGAGCTGCTCGAGCGGGGCATGGCCGCGCACGAGCGATCGGATCTGGTCGAGGCGCGACGCCTGTTCGAGGCCGCCTGCGACCGCGGCTCGGCCGACGGTTGCGGCCTGTTGGCCGAGATGTGCAGCAGCGGAATGGGAGGCCCGATCGATGCCGGCGAAGCGCGGGAACGCTACCGTGCCGCCTGCGAGAACGGCGCGTTGGCCCAGACCTGCCACAACCTGGCGCTGCTGTTCCACCAGGGCGAGGGCGGGCCGGCCGAGCCCGGGCTGGCGCGCGACTACTTCGAGAAGGGCTGCGCGCGCGGCGCGTCTCTGAGCTGCTACAACGCGGCGATGATGTGGCACGAGGGAAACCCCGGTCCGGTCGACGACGCGCGTGCCAGGGAGCTCTTCGAGCAGGCGTGCTCGCTGGGGCACGCCGAGGGCTGTCACAACCTGGCCGTGTTGCTGGAAAAGGGCAAGGGCGGCCCGGGCGACGCCCCGGCGGCGCGAGAGAGCTATCGGGCGGCTTGCGAGACCGGCTTCGACGACGGCTGCCACCGTTACGGCGCGATGCTCTACGCCGGCGAGGGCGGAGAGCGGGACGCCGCAGCAGCGAGAGAGCAATGGAAGCTGGGATGCAACCGGGGGCTGACCGAGAGCTGTGTGTTGCTGGGCAAGCTCTGGGCCAGGGGCGAGGGCGGCCCCAGGGATCTGGAGCGCGCTAGGGCCCTGTTCGGGCGGGCCTGCCGCGAGGGAGACGCCCAAGGCTGCTACGTGCTCGGCGGAATGTGCCATGAGGGCGACGGAGGCCCGGTCGACGTCGAGCGCGCCAGCGAGCTGCTGAATAAGGCCTGCGATAGCGGCGAGGGAGCCGGCTGCTTCCGGTTGGGTGTGATGTACAATAGAGGAGACGGCGTCGAGGAGAACGACGCGAGGGCCGAGGCTATGTTCCGGCGAGCCTGCGCGTTGGGCCACCGCAAGGCGTGCGCGATATCGATGCTGTTGGGACGAAACGAGGGTTCGGACCATGGGTGACCACGGGGCGAGCACCGTCAGAAAGGAGCAGAAATGACCAGGCTGAGAGAAGATGAACGAATGATCGTGGCGCGCCGGAAGGCATCCAGGGGTCGCCTCGCGAGGCTCGCCGCAGCGGCCGGGGCGGTCGTGCTCGTCTCGGCCCTTTTTTCCCTTTCGGGCTGCGTGGCCTATCACGACGAGGAGCCGAGATCGGAGCTGGACGCCGAAGAGGCAGAGAGAATAGAACAGCAGTGCAGCTACAGCCGCGTAGGTCCTCACTACAAGAGCCAAGCCCCAACGCACCTGCCCTACGACAGCGCGTGCGCAAAGGCGTTGCGGAAATCGAACTACAAAAACGAAAACATCTCCAACTGATACCACTGCTGTCCAAAACAGGATGAGCTGAGCTGAAAAAATGAAAACGCCCTCCTCAGGAGGTCCTGGGTTCCCACGCCCAGCAGGATGCAGGGGACGGTGTCTATTCATCGAGCCAGCTTTCCACCCCGAGGCCGGGGACGCGACGGAACTCTTTGAGATTGCCGGTGACCACCGTCAGATCCAGCGCCAGGGCCTGAGCTGCGATGAGCAGGTCGTTGCCCCCGATCGGCTTTCCGGCTCGCTCCAACGCAACTCTCGCTTCGGCGTACTGCCCGGCCGCGTCATCGTCGAGCGGAAGGACATCCAGGACGGCCAGTAGCTGATCGACTCGTTTCTTCAACTTGGCCGAGCCTTTCTTTCGTGCTCCGTATCTCAGCTCGCGGGCGACAACGGAGCTTGTGCGGCAGGCGCCGGGATCGCTCAGGGAAGCGACCGCTCTGCCCGCTGCTCCAGAGGGGTTGCGGATCAACTCGGAGAGGATGTTGGTGTCTAGAAGATAGCGATGGCCGGGCATCAGAGCACGTCTTCCGGAGCAAGAGGCGGATCCTCGATCGGAGCCGGTTCCTCGTCGAGAGGGCTCCAGGAGGCCAGCAGATCGACGAGCCCGGGTCGCTCCACCGGCTCGATGATCAAGCTGCGTCCGTCCCGGCGGATGGTCGCTTCGTCGCCTTCCAGCTCGAGATCCCGCGGGATGCGCACGGCCTGGTTTCGCCCGTTGCGAAACAGCCTGACATGTCTGACCTCGTCCATTTGTACTCCTCCCATCCGGGGAAAACAGTATATGCCAACGCATATGCCGCTTCGTTTCCGGCGTCAATGCTCGATCGTCTGCGTGTCAGGTCCGAAGACAGATGTCCCAGGACAGAGTACAGCTACTTTCACTGTTGTCGGGCAGCAAAGGTTGGATTGCCTGGGGGCGGGGGCGCCTCTACTCGCAGGCGCCCTTGGGGGCGGGGCGGCCGCCGGGGCCGCGGGGCGGGCCGGAGAGGGCCTTGTCGCAGCCGTCGAAGTCGGGGTTGTGCTCGCAGATCGCTTTTTGCACGTGCGCCGCCGCGACTCCTCTCGCCTGGTGCTTGTTGTTGACCAGCCAGGTCGGGCTGGCGCTGAATCCCAGCTGCTCGGCCAGCTCGATGTTCTCCGCCAGCAGCTTCTCGCCCTCGGGGCCCTCCGAGCACTGGGCGATCACCTTCTCGGAGATGCCGTCCTTGGCGCAGGACTGCCAGTCGGACGACTTGATGTTTTCGTTGCGGCACCAGATGTAGTCCATGTGCTTGCGGTCCTCGGGGTAGTGCTCGATCGCGCACAGCTCGCGGATGTTCTCGTCGACCTCTTTCTGGCCGTGCAGCGAGCGGAACCCGTCGTCGGTCTTCTTGGCGATGTAGTTGACGTTGAAATCGATGTCGTCGCCGAAGGCGCCGAAGACCTCCTCCATCGCGTCGAGCGCCATCGTGCCGTACGGGCACTGGCTCATCACGAAGACGTCGAGCCGTCCGGGCTGCTCCTCGCGGCAGACCAGCGAGCCCTCGCAGGTGGGATCGTCGCAGTCGATCTCGCCGTTGCCGGTGTCGTCCTTCTCGTTGTCGCAGATCTCGGCTTCGGGATCGAACTCGGCCTTGACGCGCAGCGACTTGTACTTGCCCGCCGGCGTCAGCCAGCGCGCCATGTGCTTGGAGCCCTCTTCGTCCTTTTCTATCGACTCATCGAACAGAAAGGCGGGAAGGGCGTCCAGCTCGGCTTCCTCGTAGATCTTCTTGGCCCGCGGCTCCTTCCAGTCCAGCACCTCGGGCTTCAGGCCCGCGAAGACGCGATCGAGGCTCTTGATCACTTTTTCGGGCTCGCAGTCCTCGCCGCAGCGCTCGTCGGTCAGCGCGATCACCTTGACCTCGGCCGGCTCGGGAATGTTCTTGCAGGCCTCGGGAAGATCCTTGTCGTCGATCTCTTCGCAGATCGCCCGCAAGAAGCTCCCCGCGCGCCGCCCGCCGCGGTAGTCCTCGCCGGCCAGCTTGATCGTGGGGCTGCCCTTGGCTCCGGCCTTGGCGGCGCGCTCGAAGCTCTCGGCCAGCAGCTTCTGTCCCTGCTCGCCCTCGGTGCACTTCTTCAGCGCCTCGGGGTCGATCCCCACCTTTTCCGCGCACTCGGAGATGTTGTCCGGGATCTTGCGGTAGTTTTCGCTGGTGCAGATCAGGAAGTCGTAGTGCTTGTCGGGAGCGATCTCTTCGGCGCACAGCTGCGCGATGTTCCCCTTGACCTCCTTTTCGCCTTGCATGCTCTTCAGCTCGCCGTCCGGACCTTTTTTCCCGATGTAGTCGATGCGCAGGTCTAGCGCGTCTCCCAGCTCCTTGGCCGCGGGAACGAACGCCTCCAGCGCGCGGGCCCCGTGGGGGCACATCGACATCACGTACAGCTCGGCCTCGACGAGCGCGTCGCCCGCCTTCTCGTCGCCGGCCTCGGCGCTCTTCTCTCCGCCGTCCTCGCCCTTGCATCCCGCAACGGCGAGGGCCGCCGCCAGAGCGACGGCGAGAACGCGGATTGGCTTTTCAATACTCATCTGTGTGCTCCTTCCCGGTCGGTCGTCGTCATCCTCCCGACCGCGCCTTTGAAAAAACCACTGGCCTCCGCTGGAAACGAACGGAGGGTGGAAGAGTCTAGCACGCTGAAAGAAAGCTTGAAGCCCGCCCTTTGCAAAAAATGTCGCCATGTTTCGATCGGGCTCGTCGCGTTGGTTCAGGAGTTGGCGTCGTAGGCCGCCCTCAGCCAGTCCGCCAGCTCGTCGTCGACGCAGCGAGGGGATTCGAGCGCCACGGTGTGCGTGATCCGGTCGCCGCCGACGAAGCGGACCGAGGGCACGAGGCGCTCGTTGGCCGGCGCCTCGGGGAGGACCAGCCCCAGCTCCACCCGGTCCTCCTCCGAGGGACGGACCGAGGCGAACAGGCGGCGCCTGACCAGCGACACGTGGGCCCGCGACGGCTTCACCGCGATGTCCGGTCCCAGCACCAGGGCTCGCGCCAGCAGGGCCGCGTAGATCGGTCTCAGCGTTGCCTTCTTGCCCGAGTAGAGGGAATCGACCATCTCGTCGGGCCCCAGCGCGACGCGGCGAGGCTTCTCTCCGTTCTCGGCCGCGTCCGCCACCAGCTGGGCCTGGTAGCGCCCCAGCACGTGCTCGCGCTTGAGCCACTCCACGCGGGCCTGCCGCCCCGTGGGCCCGTGCTCGCGGACCAGGCTCACCCAGCCCTTCAGCGAGCGGCCGGTCTTCTGTGCAAGCCTTTCGACGGCTTTGAGGCCGTCTTCCTCGTCGATTCCATTCATCTACGTCTCGCGCTTCCGGACGAAAAAAAATTCGTGGCCAGCGATGAGAAGACACCATACCACTGCCCGGCGCGGCGTTGGGAAAAAAGATTGATTTGGTTCACAATTTTGGTTCAAAAAACGAACGAGAGGATGGTCAGCGGACCGGATCCGCGGCCGGAGAGAGCCGAGAGCGAGACCGTGCAGGAGCCGGAGCTCGATGACGACGATTCGTCGTCCTCTTGCGCGTTCGCATCTCCGTCCCCGTCGGAATCGGAATCCGAGTCGGAGTCGGAGTCGGAATCCCCGTCCGCGTCGGCGTCGGCATCGGCGTCGGCATCGGAATCCGCGTCCGCGTCCGAGTCGGAATCGGTGTCCAGATCGGGATTCCCGCTGCCGTCGGGATAGCAGATGCTGATCGAATCGAGTTCCTGGCAGGTCTGGTTGGGCGGACACTGGTCGTCGTTGTAGCACATCAAAGAACAGTAGAACTCGGTCTCCTCCTGGTTGGCGAGCAGGCACTGCTCCTCGGCCGCGTAGGCGGTCGACTCGCAGCCGCCGCCCTGTCCGTCGCAGTCGTCGGCGCAGTAGCCGACATCGGTTTGCGACATGCCCTGGATCATGATGCAGGGCGAGCCGTCGTCGCAGGACCAGACCCCGGAGCAGGCGCAGGGCCAGCCCGAGTTCCACGGACAGTCGGGGATGTCCGTGTCGACGGTCGAGTCGCCCAGGCCGTGGCCGGTCCAGCTCTCTACCTGGGCCTCGACCCAGGCCCGGTAGGTCAGCACGTTGGTGTTCCAGCTCCCGCTGGAGGCCTGGCACTGGTTGGAGACGAAGGAGGCCACCGCGGTGACCGCCCAGTCTCCGTCCTGCTCGGTGAACAGCGGACCGCCCGAGTCGCCGCTGCACGTGCCGCTGTCGCCGCCCAGCTCGATCAGGTCGGCGTAGACCTCCAGCAGCGTGGTGTAGCCGAAGCGATGCACTCCGGCCGAGTACTGGTCGGAGTAGCTCGACACGCCGTAGCCCACGATGATGCCGTCGTCGCCGACCAGGGGCTGCGGGTAATTGCGGACCGGGTAGCTCTCGACCAGCGAGACCGGCGAATCGAGGTAGACCAGCGCCAGGTCGACGTCACCCTGATCCTGGACGTTGCCGTTCCAGTCCGGGTGCTTGGCCACCTCCTGGGCGTCGGCCAGCGAGATCGCGCCCTGGTTGTAGAGGTCGGCGCCGCCGGCGATCTGTAAATCGGAGGGATTGCTCAGCAGGTCGATCCCTTCCGACGGCAAATAGACGCAGTGCCCGGCGGTCAGCACCACCTCGGGGTCGATCAGCGTTCCGCTGCAGAGGCTGTAGTCGGAGAGCAGCGCCACCACGCCTTTCCACGTCTCGTAGTCGGTCACCTCGCCGCCCACGATTCCCAGACCGGGATCTGCGGCCGGAGGCTCGAGCGGAACGCCCTGGCGGTCGCCCGGCGCGCAAGAGCCGACGGCGAGAGCGGCGACTGCCGCCCACGCCAGGATTCTTCTTCGAGCTTTCATCTGATCGACTCCTTTTCTCATGCCATATCCGGCCGTCACCGGGAGGCCGCGTCGGGAGGGACGCCGCCCTCGCGTTCTTTTTTCGCATCCGACGGCTCGTCGGCTTCGTCGGCGAGAGCGCCTTTCTCTTTCAGGTAGCGCGACGGCTCGGCGGCGAAGGCCTCGGCGTGGTCCTCTAGCAGGAAGTAGTACTCGCGCCCCTCGTGGCCGCGCTCGGCCACGGCCTCGGAGGCGTCGAACTCCAGGCCGCAGACCGGGCAGCGCACCTCGCCCTCGCGATCGATCCCGAGCTTTTCGTCGTCCGCCTCCCGCTTTTCCTCGGCGGTGGGGGAGGAGCCGGCGGCGCGGGGCTCGGCGCGGTCCTCTCCGCCGCAGCCCGCGGCGACGGCCAGGGAAACACAGATCGCGAGCCCAATCGACATTCCCGTCATCTCGAACAGGATACGAGCACGCCGCGCGCTTGACAAGGCGGCGGGCGGGCGGCTACCCACCTCCAGGCGAATGAAGGGCGCGATCGAGAAGGTCGTGCGCGCGTCGAGAGCCCCCTGGGGATGCCTCGCGCGGCGCGCGGAACGACGCTGGTACCCGGCCGTCAGGGACGGTCTGATCGCGCTCGCCGTCTTCCTGCTGGGCGCGCTGTCCGCCCTGATCATCGCCGCTCCCTGGAAGACGCCGGCTCCTCCCGTGCCCGAGGTGGAGATCGGCGGCGTCGGGGTTTCGAGCGGCGAGGCGCGTCCCGAGGCGCTGGTGCGCGCCGCGCGGCACACCTTGCAGTCCGAGGTGGTGCTGCGCGGCCCGGATCTGGAGCATCGCATCAGCTGGGCCGAGCTGGGCGCCGAGGTCGACATGGACAGCATCGAGCGCGTGCTCGGCGAGCTGGCCGAAGAGGACAGCCCGGCCGCCCGCTACCACCGCGAGGTGGCCGAGCCGGGCGAGGTCCCCGCGATGCCGCTGCCCGTCTCCCTGGTCTCGGACGCGGCGGTGGAGTCGCTGCTGGCCATCAAGGAGGTGATCGACCGAGATCCCCGAAGCGCGCGTTTCGATTTCGAAAAGGAGTCGGTGATCCCGGAGCGGGACGGGCTGTCGCTGGACGTCTACGGCACGCTGGCCCGGCTCGACCGGGCGCTGGCCGAGGGGCGCGGCGAGGTGGAGCTGGCGGTGGAGCGCGTGCCGGCCAGGACCTCGCGCGAGGATCTCGCCGGGATCGACGTCGGCGTGGTGGCCGGCTTCTACGAGACTCCCTACTCGCGGATGCGCAAGGACAGGGATCGCACCCACAACCTCGAGTTGGGAGCCTCGATGCTCGACGGAGAGGTGATCATGCCCGGCGAGACGTGGTCGTTCAACGACGCGCTCGGCGAGCGCTCGCAGGCGCGCGGCTTCCGCTACGCGCCGGTGATCGCGGGCGGCGTGCTGGTCGAGGGGATGGGCGGCGGGACCTGCCAGGTGGCCTCGACGCTCTACGCGGCCGCCTTTTTCGCCGGGCTGGTCACGGTCGACAGGCAGCCGCACTCCAGGCCGAGCTCGTACATCAAGCTCGGGCTGGACGCCACGGTCAGCTATCCCGATATCAACCTGGAGCTGCTCAATCCGTTCGAGTACCCGGTGGTGATCCACTACACCGTGGAGGACGGCACGTTCCGCGCCGAGTTCCGCGCCCGCGAGCGGCCCTACACGGTCACGCTGCTCAGGAGGGTCGTGGACGAGCGCCCCTTCCCGGTGCGCACGATCGAGGACTCCGAGCTGCCCGCCGGCGAGGAGGTGGTCACCCAGCTCGGGGTTCCCGGCTACACGGTGCGGCGCTACAAGATGGTCGAGCGGGACAAGATCGCCTATCGCTTCAAGAGCATCGTCAAGTACCCGCCCACGGTGCAGTTCGTGCACGAGGGGATCGCCGATCCGGCCGACCTGGAGGACGTCGAGGACCCGCCCGAGGCGGACACCCACAAGCCGTATCGCGCCGTTCCCTACCTGCGGATGGTGCAGGGGCCGGACGATCTCTGGTACGAGTCGTCGCACTGGTAGTATTTTTGGTAACGCTTTTGCTCCGTCGCGGGTCTCAAAGGGTGAGCGGGTTGGTGGAGAGCGAGAAGGCGCCGACCGGGAGGAAGAGATGCAAGACTGGATTATCGTGATCTCGCTGGTGGTCGGGCTGTCGATCGCGGCGAGGCCGTCCGACGCTCAGAGCCGCCGGCAGCAGCCTCGACCCGAGCAGGCGACCGATACCGAGCAGCCCGAGGCCGGGCAGCCCGAGGCCGGGCAGCCGGAGACCGAGCCGGCGGACTCCCCGGGCGAGGAGGGCCCGGCCGCTTCGGAGCGGGAGCAGGACGCCGAGCCGCAGGGGCTCGAGCGGTCCTACGAGGCCTGTCGCGACTCGGTGGACAACGACGGGGACGGCTACGTGGACTGCGACGACCAGGACTGCGAGATCTACGCGGCCTGCGCACGGGCCTCGGCGCCTCCTCCGCCTCGCGCTTCTTCGCCGGATGACGCGATCCCGCCGACCTACCGGATGGTCCGGGTGGATGCCGGCCAGCCCGCCGAGCGCGGGCGGCTGTGCAGGGACGGGCTGGACAACGACGGCAACGGCCTGGCCGACTGCCACGAAGAGTATTGCCAGCGCAGCAGGTACTGTCGATCGAAGATGTACTACGTGCCCGAGCCGAAGGACAAGCCGATGGGGCTGACCCTCGAGCTGTCGATGCTGGGCCTGGCGCTGCCCAACTTCCGCCGTCCCACCGCCGAGGTGCACAACCGGCGCTACGGAGAGGATATCCCGTTCTCTCCCGACATGGGCTACCTGGCCGGAACCAAGGTAGGCCTGGCTCCGCTGACCTGGCTGGGGTTCGGCGTCAACCTGATGCTCGGCGTGACCGCGGCCAGCAACCGGGGCGAGCAGTTCGGCAGCAGCGAGAGCTATCGCTACGACGCGGCCAAGGCTTTCGTCCACAGCGGGCTGTACGCGCGGCTGCAATGGGCCTGGGACAGGGTCGTGCCCTACGTCGACCTGGCCGGCGGCTACACCTACGCCGCGCACTACTGGCAGGTGTACTCGCCGTACGAGCGCTGGGAAGACATCGACGAGCAGGATCGCAACGAGCTGGACTACCCGATGGACCAGCACCGCTACGTCTCGCGGCACTTCACCCTGGCCGTCGAGCCCGGCGTGGACATCTTCCTGCGCAAGCGCTCGGTGGCGCTCGGCCTGAGCGCCTGGCTGCCGGTGCTGGCCGTGCCGCTGGAGGAGTCGTCGACGGACAACGTCGGCGTGATGTTCCACCTGAGCTACACGCCCACCTGGAGAGAAGATCCCGAGCTGAGGCCGGAGTACGAGAAGGACGCCCCGGTGGAAGCGGATTTTGCCGAGTAGCCGCGGCGTCTCAGGCGGCGGCCTCGACCCGGCGGCGCGATCCGAGACGTTGCCTCAGGTTGCGGCGCCCGCGGTGGAGGCGCGACATGATCGTTCCCACCGGGCAGGAGATCTCCCGGGCCGCGTCCGAGTAGGACATCCCCTCCACGTCGCACAGCCAGACCACCTCGCGGAACTCGGGGCGCAGCTCGTCGAGCGCGTGGACCAGCGGGTCGGAGAGGCCGCTGTCGCGGTGGACGCCGCCGTCGCGACCCATGCTGCGCCGTCCGTCCGCCCCGATCGACCAGTGGGTCAGGGCGTGTCTTCCCTCCGACTCGAGCACGCGGCGCTCCAGGCTGCGGCGCCTCAGCATGCTGACGTGGCGGTTGCGCATCACCCGCATCAGCCAGGCCCGCAGGTTGGTGCCCTCGCGGTAGGAATCGCGAAAGCGGAGCGCCAGCACCAGCGTGTCCTGGAGCAGGTCGTCGGCCAGCTCCGGGTCGCCGCAGAGCCAGACGGCGGCTCGGCGCAGCGAGGCCAGCTCGCATTGCAACGACTCGGCGAACAGGTCGGGAATCTGTACCTGGTTTACATCTTGATTGATCATGGCATCGGCTCCATTGTTTTTCTCGCGCCTGCTCACTGGTACAGCAATTCGGATGCCAACTTCGAAGGCGGGCCGCGCTCGGTTCTTTCGAAGAGAAAAAAACCAAGGAAAACAAACCATTACATTCGCCAGGGCGTTCTTTCTGCCGGTCTTGGCAAAGCGGCGGCCCGACCTTTTTCGCTGCCGTTCGCCGTTTTGCTGACAGAATGACAGATTATGCTTCTATCAGTAGAATCGGTTTGTCATCCGGGCACGTCCGCCTGCGGATTCGACGTGTGAGACGGCGCGAGCGGCGCTACAATGATGCTTCGAAGGGAGGCGAAAAATGCCGGTCGGGATCGCGCGGATGGTCGGAGATCGGGGCGGATTCGCTCCGGGACGCTGCCTGGCGGCGGCGCTCCTGGTCTGCCTGGCCGGTTGCATAGACGACGCTGACGTGGATCCGGCCGGCGACGCCGGAGACGACGGGGGCGTCGATACCGAAACCGGAACCGGACAGCAGCGGCCCCTGCTGGTCACCTTCATCGACGTGGGGCAGGGCGACGCGGCGCTGTTCGAGCTGCCCGACGGGACGGCGATCCTGATCGACGGGGGGCCGAACGAGGCCGGGCGCGATCTCGTGGCTCCGATCCTGGAGGAGAAGGGCATCGAGGTCCTGGACCTGATGGTGCTGACCCACCCGCACGCCGATCACTGCGGGGGCCTCGACGAGATCCTCGAGGATTTCGACGTCGTCGAGATCTGGGAGAACGGCGAGACGCTGGACACCATGACCTACCAGGAGTACGCCGAGGCCCGCGACGCCGAGGGCGCACTGATCGAGCTCGTGGAGCAGGGGGAGACGCGAGAGTACGGCGACGTCTCGCTGCGCGTCCTGCACTCCGATTGCGGCTACGAGGGCGCGAACAACGACTCGATAGTGATTCTGTTCTCCTTTGGAACGTTCGACGTGCTGACCACGGGCGACGTGGAGGCCGAGGCGCAGCTGGACCTGGTCGCGGACCACGGCGATCAGATCGCCAGCGAGGTCGTCAAGGTTCCGCACCACGGCTCCCACGATTTCGACCACTCTTTCGTGGAAGCGGTCGCGGCGGACTTCGGCGTGATATCGTGCGGAGTCGACAACGACTTCGGCCATCCCCACCAGGAGGCGATCGACGCCTGGCGGCAGGCCGGCACCGCGCTGTGCTGCACGGCCGACTCCGGAGACGTGGAGCTGCGCTCCCACGGCGTCTCCTTCGAGTACGACTGCGCCGCGCCGCTGGCTCATTGAGAAGCTTCACGCGACATGCCCGATCTCCGAAAAGCCTTGCGTGGCGGCCCGACCCGATCTTTTCGGGTTGGCGAGGCGCTAGTCGGTTTTCGAGACGGCCTCGACGGCTCGGCGGGCGGCGGCGAGCAGCGGCTCGGCCGAGATCGGGACGCCGACCGCGGCCCGCATCCAGGCGTCGGGCGAGATCGAGCCCAGCTTGCACATCCGCTCCATCTCCCCGGCCAGCCCCTTGTCGGCGAAGTGGGCCCGCATCTGGAGCTGGATCAAGAAGCCCAGCGGATAGTCGGGAACGTACATTCCGGCGTCGATGATGTGCGAGTAGATCGCCAGCAGCGTCTGGTCGCGCTCGCCGATCACCGGCGCGTAGTAGTCGTTCCAGACCCGGCGCGCGATCTCCAGCGTGGCCTCGCGCAGCTCGGCGGGTCCGGCCCGCGGGTGCTCGTACATCCACTCCCAGATCTCCATGTCCACCAGCCCCACGCCCGCGATCTCCCAGGTGGTCCAGAGGATGTCGAGCACCTCCAGCTCGTCGGCCAGCGGATCCTCGCCTTCCAGCCCGAGCAGCGCCAGGTCCTCGGCCTGGAAGGCGAAGGCGAACCCCTCGCTGAAGGCGGTGTTGGGCACGCCCTCGAGCAGGTAGTGATCGATCCGGTTCAGCGAGAGGATCTGCTCCACGTTGTGACCCAGCTCGTGAACCGCGATGTTGTAGCCCTTGAAGTCCATGCCGTCCTCGCCGAAGCGGGTGCGCAGGTGGGCCCGATCCTCGCGCCGCGCCGCGCCCATCGCGTGTCCGGCGCCGCGGGCCGGGTCGACCGCGATCTTCTCGCCGAGGAAGGCGGCGGTCTCGGCGTCGAATCCCAGCCGCGCCAGGATTTTCGGGATCCCGCTGCGAAACGCCTCGATGTCCGGGTATCGATCGCCGACGGCGGCGTCGAGCTCCGACTGCGAAAGCCCGCTGTCCGCGGTGAAGCCGTCGTACCAGATGTCGAACGGCTCCAGCGGCCTCCCGATCCGCCGCGCCACGATCTCGGCCGCGTCGGCCACCACCGGCGCCGAGAGCACGGCGAGCAGCAGCCGCCGCACCTCTTCGGCCGGAATCTCCCGGTCGCGGCGGAACTTGCGATCGATGTAGGTCGGCAGCGAGGGGTGGTGGGGATCGGCGGCGCGCACTGCGTGAAACACCTCGAGCAGGTGACGGTAGCGCGTGTCCGGCTCGCGCGAGGCGTCCGGCCGGGATTCGGAGCCGTCCGCGGGCCGCACCTCGTTGCTCTCCACGACCCAGTCCACCCCGGGGTTGCCCACTGCGACCTCGGGAATCTGCTGCGCCACGATCCGTTCCATCACGGCCTGGATCATGCGCTGCCTCTCCAGGCCGCGCTCGGTTCCGTAGTGGGTCTTGAGCTCGTCGCGCAGCCCCCAGTGGCTGATCAGCTTCATTCCCGCGGGGAAGAGGCGCTCTCCCTCGGGGGTCAGCAGGTGGTGCATCTGGATGTCGTAGCCGCTGATGTACTCGTCGGCCGCAGTGAAGGCCGCGGTGATGCGCTGCTCGATCTCCGGGGGAACCCGCGAGGCGAACAGGTCGGCCGCTCGCGCGCGGGCCCACTGCTCTCGGCTCCAGCCTCCCCCCTCGCGCAGCTTCTCCTCGAGCGTGCGCAGCTCGAAGTTGAGCAGCACCGCGAAGCCGACGCCGGTGCGGAGCAGGTCCTCGACCACGTGCGCGGAGAGGTCGAGGCGGGCCAGCAGCCGGTCGACGGGAGCGACCGGGCCGAGGTCCAGGTCGAGCGGCTCGCGCAGGTGGCGGCGCACCTCGTGGAGGTGGCCCAGGATCTGCTCGAGCTGCTCCTCGAAGCGCGCCAGCAGAACGGCGCGTCGCTTGGGGTCGGCGGCGTACTGCTCGAGGCAGAGCCGGCGGAAGCCCTCGGCGTCGCCGTCCACCGGCAGCCAGCGACCCGCGGCCTGCCCCACGCCGCTCTCGATTCGAGCGCGCTGCTCTTCGCCGTGCTCGGCCACGAGCGCCTCGACGGTCTCCTCGACCGCCGCGTCCGAAAGCTCTGTCGTCTTCATCTTTCGCTCTCCTGCGGCGGGTGTCTCCTCTTCGGCCCGTTCTGCCGGAGCGGGGCGCGGAGCGGCTCCGCAGCCGGCGATCAGAGAACAGAAGAGCGCTGTTGCCGCGGCTCTGTCGTACATGTCGATCTCCTCCGTTGTCGTAATCGCCGTATCATAGTCGGCCTCGGCTTCTTTCGAAACGTCGCGTTTTGAAAACGGAAGCGAACTCACGGTCGAGGACCGTTGACCGTTTTCGCTCTTCTGTGGCGCCACGGTTCGTTGAGTCCCCAGGATGTGGGCACGGCCACGGATTGCGTGCACTGGCGCGAGCGACAGCGGTTTCGATTCTGCTGGTTTCTATTCGATTCTAATGTTTTTTATGGAAAAAAGCTGCTTTTTTTCACCCATTTGGGTGAGGTT
>CAZHCG010000110.1:0-16747 GCA_964530995.1 uncultured Myxococcales bacterium | reverse complement strand
ACGCGCCCCACGGCAAGATCCAGAAGTTCGACGTGGTCGTGGCCAAGAACTACCTGACCGATTTGGGCTAGCCGCTTTTCAGGAACTCCACCGCGTTTTGGAACAGGGCCAGGCCGTCTCCCTGCTCGGGCAGATTCTCGCGGGTCCAGCGCGGGTGGTTGGTGCGGTGGAGGAAGCCCTCGGGGTGGGGCATCATTCCCAGCAGCCTTCCGCTCTCGTCGGTCAGCGCGGCGACTCCGCCCGGCGAGCCGTTGGGGTTGTGCGGGTAGGTCTCGGTCGGCTTTCCATCGCGCGGGTCCACGTAGCGCAGCGGAGCGCGGTGCCGCTCGTCCACTTCTTTCAGCACCGTCTGGTCCGCGGCCACGATCCTGCCCTCTCCGTGGCGCACCGGCAAAGACAGTCCGCCGAGCCCCCTGGTGAAGACGCAGGGGCTCTCCTCGTCGACCGCCAGATCCACCCAGCGATCCTCGAAGCGGCCCGAGTCGTTCCAGGTCAGGCTCAGCTGCTGGCCTTCCCCGCAGCTCTCCAGCGCCGGCAGCAGCCCCAGCTTGACCATTAGCTGAAAGCCGTTGCAGATCCCGATCATCAACCCGCCGTCGGCGACGAAACGCCGCAGCTGATCGAGCAGGGTCTCTCCCCCGACGCGTGTGTGTCGAATCCGGATCGCCGAGGCGCGCGCCGAGCCCAGGTCGTCCCCGTCGAGAAATCCGCCCGGCAGGCAGAGCATCGCGTAATCCCCCAGACTGGCTCGGCCAGAGGCCAGGTCCCAGAGGTAGACGATCTCGACCCGGTCCGCGCCGGCAAGCCGGCAGGCGTGCGCGGTCTCCAGCTCGCAGTTGATCCCGTTGCCGGCGAGCACCATCACGTCGACGCCGCGTGCCATCACTCGACCTCCTCGAATGAGAGCGGGCGCTTCCAGGCGCTCTTGAGCTCGTCGATGCTCTCGTCGAGCACCACCCCGCCACCCAGGCCGGTCACGCTCAGCCTGCGATCAGCGGTGACCGTACCGATCCGGGCGGCGCGATCCCTCATCATCAGCTCGAAGGCGGAAGCGCAGTCGGCCGGGACAGTGACCGCGAAGCGGCCGGGGGTCTCGGAGAAGAGCAGCACATCGTCGCGATCGATCCGCTCGGCCGGCAGCTTCCCGAGGTCGACGACCATGCCCAGCTCGCCGGCGAACGCCGTCTCGGCCAGCGCGACCGCCAGCCCGCCGTCCGAGACGTCGTGGCAGGAGGCGACCAGCCGCGCGACGATCGCTCTGTGCAACCACTTGTAGGTGCGTCTCGTCTCGGCCGGATCCTCCAGCTCGGGAGGCGCCCCTCCCTCCAGGCCCAGCTGTGCCAGGTAGTGCGAGCCACCCAGCTCGGGACGAGCCGCGCCGACCGCGTAGACGACGTCGCCGGGGCGCTTGGCGTCCATCGTGACCGCCAGCGAGGCGTCCTCCAGCCGGCCGACCGCGGTGACCAGCAGCGTGGGCGGAATCGATATCCGGGTGCGGCCGATGTGGTAGTCGTTCTTCATGCTGTCCTTGCCCGAGACCAGCGGTATGCCGTAGGCGACGCAGGTCTCAAAAAGCGCCCGGCAGGAGCGGACGAGCTGCGCCAGCTTGTGCCGCCCGTCCGGGTTGGACGGCGACTGGACCGGATCGCACCAGCAGAAGTTGTCCAGGGCGGCGACCCGATCCGGATCGGCGCCCACCGCGACCACGTTGCGCATCGCCTCGTCCACCGCGCAGGCGCTCATCCGGTAGGTGTCCAGATCGGAGAGGCGCGGGCAGATCCCGTGGCCCACGGCCACGCCCAGCGGAGAGCCCAGGACCGGCCGCAGCACCGCCGCGTCGGACGGACCGTCCTCCCCGGCGCCGCACAGCGGCTTGACCACCGAGCCGCCCTGCACCTCGTGGTCGTACTGCCGCACCCAGTACTCCTTGGAGCAGATGTCGAGCCTGCCCAGCAGCGACCGCAGCGACCCGGCCAGGTCGACCTCGGCGGGCAGCACCGGCTCCTCGGGCGTCGGGGGGCGCCAGCTGGCCTGCAAGCGCAGTTGCGGCACCCCATCGTGCAGAAAGCCCATCTCGATGCAGCCGACCAGCTCGTCTCCGTGCCCGATCTCGAGCCGCGGCTCGGACGTGTACTCGCCCAGGTCGGTCGCCTCCACGCCCATCTCGCGGGCCAGCGCGACGAAGCGCTCGGCGCGCTCGGGAGGAACGGCCGCGGTCATCCGCTCCTGCGCCTCGGAGAGCAGGATCTCCCAGGGCGCCAGACCCGCGTACTTGAGCGGAGCCCGCGCCAGATCGATTCTCGCGCCGCCCGGATCCTGCGCCGTCTCGCCCACCGAAGAGGAGAGCCCGCCGGCGCCGTTGTCGGTCAGGCAGGTGATCAATCCCTCGTCTCGAGCGCGCAGAAGGAAATCGATCATCCTCTTTTGCGTGATCGGATCGCCGATCTGGACGGCGGTGGCCGGAGATCCCTCGTGCAGCTCCTCCGAGGAGAAGGTAGCGCCGTGGATCCCGTCCTTGCCGATCCGGCCTCCGACCATCATCACGCGATCTCCGGGCCGCGCCTCCTTGAAGTGACCGGGCTTGCCGTCCACCTCGGCCGGCATCACGCCTCCGGTCCCGCAGAAGACCAGCGGCTTGCCCAGAAAGCGCTCGTCGAAGACCAGCGAGCCGTTGACCGTGGGAACTCCGCTCTTGTTGCCGCCGTGCTCCACGCCCTCGCGCACGCCCTCCAGCACGCGGCGCGGGTGCAGCAGCCGCGGCGGAACATCGCCTCGGTAGAACGGATCGGCCAGGCAGAAGACGTCGGTGTTGCAAAACAACCGCGCGCCGCGGCCGGTGCCGTGCGGATCCCTGTTGACACCCACGATCCCGGTCAGCGCGCCGCCGTAAGGATCGAGCGCCGAGGGCGAGTTGTGCGTCTCGACCTTGAACACCAGGCTCCAGCGGTCGTCGAGCTTCCAGACGCCGGCGTTGTCGACGAAGACCGACAGGCAGAAGTCGCGGGAGCCCAGATCGGCGCGCACGGTCGCGGTCGCGCCCTTGATGTAGGTATCGAACAGCGAATCGATCTCGGAGCGCTCGCCGTCCTCGTCGTAGACGATGCGCGCGTTGAAGATCTTGTGCTTGCAGTGCTCCGACCAGGTCTGCGCGATCGCCTCGAGCTCCACGTCGGTCGGCCGTTCGGGCAGCCCCAGCTCGCCGCGGAGGGCGCGTACGTCCTCGCGGCGGTAGTGATCGCGAATCGCGTGCAGCTCCTCGAGCGACAGCGCCAGCGTGCGCTCGCGGCTGAGCCCCAGCAGCTCGCGATCGCTCCGCTCCAGGTCGATCGTCTCGACCCCCGGCGCCGAGTCCGAGACAACGCGCGGCACCTCTGCCGGCAATCGCTCGCCGGACTCGAAGGAGCGGCGGTCGAGCAGCCGGTAGCGGTGAATGAGAGTGTTGCACAACAGGCCGGTGGCGATGCTCTCCACCTCGGAGCGGACCAGCTCGCCACCTATCAGGTACTGCCGCGAGGTGAAGACGGAGCCGTCCGCCGGAAAACCTTCGCCGAGCGCGAAGCGGGCCGCCTCGGTGGCGGTGCGTCCCACGTTGTCGGTCACTCCGGGGCGGAAGCCGACCTCGATCAGCCAGTCGAAACCGTGGGCCAGCGGGCGGTCGACGGACCACTGCTGGTTGATCGGATCGGACAGCGCGGCGGCCAGCTCCTCGAGCGCGTCCGCCCCCGTCTCGGCGTCCACCGTGTAGACGTCTACGGTCTGCACCTTGTAGACCGGCAGATCGAAATAATCTCGTATTCTCGAGGCGACGCGCGCACCGTGTGCATCGCGATGGCCGCGGCGAAGGGCGACCTCAATGCGGTGAGCCATGAGCTCCTCCTAGAGCAGAGGAGATATCACATCGAGTTCGAGTGCGAAACCCGCGCCGTCTCGCCGGACGCGAAGCAGCGGCCGGCGAGACCGAGGAACGCAGAGAACGGATTCGAGCCCAGCAAAGAAGGCGGCGAGCTACTGGTCGCCCTCCATCGACTTGAGCTCCTTCTCTATGGAATCGACGGCGTTTCGGAGCTCGGGCATGAAATCCGTGGCGAGCGAAACGCCCTTGCGCGTGGGCTTCCATTCGCCCTGATCGTCCATGTAGTATATTCTTATGTCGATATACGTACGACCCTTGAATTCCTTGATCCCGGCGCGAACCTCCTCGGTGGGGTTGCGCTTGAACTGTGCAACTATCTTGTCCTCGGCCATCATCTCCTCCACTGCTTTCAGAGCACGTTTTCACTGAAATCAAGAAAAGTTGTTTACCACATAGAAAGAAAGAGTTCAATATCGTTATGAATTGAGCACTCCGCGCTGTGGAAAAATGGTTTCGGGGCCGGGGTTGTACTTGCGGGCGTCGCCGTGCTCCATCTTGGGGAACGGCAGCTCCCGCTGCCGCGGCTCCACCCCGGGCAGCTCGAGATTCGACGAGTAATCCCGAAAAAGCGGTTTGCGGCGATTGACTGCCCCTCGGTCGATGATCTACATAGCGGGGTCCTTGCCATTGCGGGCGCGGTGTCGCGGCCGCGGTTTTCGGAGGGTGACCATGAAAAAATACGACACGACGAGCATCCGCAACATCTGCCTGGTGGGACACGGCGGCAGCGGGAAGACTTCGCTGGGAGAGGCGATGCTCTTCGACGCCGGCGTGACGACCCGGCTGGGAAGCGTGCTCGACGAGACCTCCACGTTCGATTTCGAGCCCGAAGAGGTCAAGCGCCAGAACTCGATCTCGACCGCGTTCGCCGCGGCCGAGTGGGACAAGAAGAAGATCCAGATCTCGGACACACCCGGCGACAACAACTTCTTTTTCGATGCCAGGAACGCCCTGGCCGCCAGCGACATCGCCGTGATGGTGGTCTCCGCGGTCGACGGCGTGCAGGTCATGACCGAGAAGATGTGGCAGCTCGCCGAGGAGCTGGACAAGCCGCGGATGCTGGTGATCAACAAGATGGATCGCGAGCGGGCCGACTACCAGGGCTCGTTCGACAGCGCTCGCGAGGTGCTCTCCAAGCGGATCGCTCCTTTGGCGATACCGATCGGATCCGAGGACTCGTTCTCGGGCGTGGTTCAGCTGCTCGAGCGTAAGGCCTACCGCTTCGGCGACGACGGCAAGAATGTCGAGCAGATCGACGTTCCGGCCGAGATGGCCGACCAGGTAGAGTCGGCGCACGAGGCGCTGATCGAGGCGATCGCCGAGAGCGACGACGCCGTGATGGAAAAGTACCTCGAGACCATGGAGCTGACCGAGGAAGAGATCGACGCGGCGCTGCCGGCGGCGATCGCTTCGGGGGCGCTGATCCCGGCGATCGTCACCTCGTCGACCAAGAACATCGGGGTGCAGCCGCTGCTGGACGCGATCTGCAAGCTATACCCCTCTCCGGCCGATCGGCCGCCCCGCAAGGGCCTGGTCGGCGAGGAGGAGGTCGAGTGCCCGCCCGATTCCGACGCTCCGTTCGCCGGCACGGTCTTCAAGAGCATCCAGGACAAGTTCACCGGCACGCTGACCGTGCTGCGCGTCTGCTCGGGCACGCTGGAGGCCGACTCGGGCTTCTTCAACTCCAGCAAGGAAGAGAAGGAGCGCTTCGGGCAGCTGCTGGTCCCGATCGGCAAGAAGCAACAGAGCGTCGACTCGGCCGGGCCGGGCGACGTGGTCGCGATCGCCAAGCTGAAGAGCACGACAACCGGTGACACGGTCTGCGACGAGCGGCGCAAGGTGGTCTTCCCCTCGCTGCCCGAGATCGAGCCGATCATCATCTACGCGGTGCGGGCCAAGGACAAGAACGACGAGGACAAGCTCGGCCAGGCGCTCAACCGCGTCGCCGAGGAAGATCCGACGATCAGGATCATCCGCGATCCCGAGATGCAGGAGACCCAGATCGCCGGGATGGGCCAGGTCCACATCGAGACGACCATCGGCAAGCTGAGGCGCAAGTTCGAGGTGGACGTGGATCTGACACTGCCCAAGATTCCCTACCGCGAGACGATCCGCAAGAAGGTCGAGGGCGTGGAGGGCAAGCACAAGAAGCAGACCGGCGGTCGCGGCCAGTTCGGCGTCTGCTACATCAACGTCGAGCCGCTGCCCCGGGGCGATGGCTTCGAGTTCGTCAACAAGATCGTGGGCGGCGCGATTCCCAGGCAGTGGATTCCCTCGGTGGAGAAGGGGATCGTCGGCCGCATGGAGCGCGGCGTGATCGCCGGCTACCCGCTGGTCGACGTGCGGGTCACGCTCTACGACGGCAAGTACCACGACGTAGATTCATCGGACGGCGCCTTCCAGATGGCCGGCTCCAAGGGGTTCAAGGTCGCGGTCGAGC
Organism: uncultured Myxococcales bacterium; assembly: GCA_964530995.1. Lineage (GTDB taxonomy): Bacteria > Myxococcota_A > Polyangia > JAAYKL01 > JAAYKL01 > CAZHCG01. The sequence goes on along the minus strand of CAZHCG010000110.1, from coordinate 10,394 downwards.
AGGCCGGTGCCTACCTGCTCGAGCCGGTCTGGAACCTGGAGGTGGTGGTGCCGGACGAGTGCATGGGAGACGTGATGGGAGACGTCAGCTCGCGGCGCGGCAAGGTGCTGGGGATGGAGGCGCGCGGACGCAACCAGGTGATCCGCGCCCAGGCGCCGATGGCCGAGCTGCTGCAGTACGCCCCGGATCTCGACTCGATGACCGGCGGGCGGGGAGCTTTCTCGGTCAGCTTCTCCCACTACGACGAGGTGCCCCACGAGAACGCCCAGAAGGTGATCGAGGCCTACCAGGCCGACGAGGAGGACGAGTAGCCTCCTACCCCGCCTCTCTTTTTCAACCACGCGAGCACAGCGAGAAACGTTTCGGCTTCGTGTGATTTCAGCCACTCGCGCCTCGAGCTTCTCAATAGAGGAAGCCGAACAGGTAGAGCGGTATCCGCTCGCCTGCGCCGATGTCTATTCCCGCCAGCGCCCGGTACGACTCGGCGAGCCCCCGGGCCTGCTTCTTCCTTTTCGAGCGTCCGCCGATCTCGAAGGCGTACCGCTCGTCCACCAGGAAGTCGACCGCGGCGTGCAGGGAGACCCCGTGCCCGGCGTTGCCCAGCTGGTTGGCGAAGAAGGTCTCCCGCGAGCTGCCGACGAGCGACTCCTTGTGCAGCGATCCGTTGAGCGCGAAAAGCAGGTTGGTGTTTTCGAAGTAGATCTTGCCCGGTTTGCGCGCGACCGGAGCGCCGGTTTTCGCCCGGAGCGTCGTGATCAGCCCCGCTCGTTCCAGGAACTCGAGGTAATTGTATACATACTCCTTGGAGATGCCCAGATCGCGGCTCATTCCCGCTATGTTGGGCATGAACGGGTTGCTCGTGGCCACCAGCCACAGGATCCTCTTGAGGGTGGGGAGCTTGGCCTGGGTGAGGTTGAAGGTGACGGCGATGTCCTCGAACAACACCTTTTCTATGCTGTTCATCACTTTCTGCGGGTATTCCTCCTCGCCTTCGAGAAAGTAGGGATAGTATCCGCCGGCCAGGTACTCGTCGAAGCGCCTGAGCACCGGGAACTCGCCGGAGATCGCGGCGGCGATGTCGACGTGGTCTTCGAGGATTTCCCGCAGCGTCAGGACGGGCAGCTCGATCCCGTGGCGAAAGGCGAGGTACTCGCGGAACGATAGCCCGGGCAGATCGTAGTAGACCACCCGACGCGAGAGATCGTAGCTCGCCCGGGTCAGGTCGAGAGAGGAAGAGCCCGACACCAGCAGCCTGCGATCGCGGTAGGTGTCGACGCAGTTCTTCAGCTCCTGGGCCCAGTTGGGGTACTTGTGGATCTCGTCTACGATCACCGTTTCTCCCCCGCGGGCGAAGTAGTCGCGGATCGTCTGGTAGAGGCCGCTCGCCACCACGAGGATGTTGTCGCCCGACAGATAGAGGCACTGCTCGACCGAGGCGTAATCGTTTTTTTGGTGTTGGATCAGCAAGGCGGTCTTGCCCACGCCGCGAGCGCCCCTGATGCAGATACACTGGTTGTCCCAGTTGATGAGATCGTACAGATAGCGGCGCCTTTCGAAGCTCATGGAGCGAACGACCTGGTGATGGATCGAGTACAGCTCTTGCAGCATGATGCCCTCCAAAAAGATTGCAAAATGAAGTATACTGTTTGGGGCCTAAAAAGTCAATCACAGTTGACTTTGGTTTGACAAATGCGTAAACCAGGGTTTGCTTCGCTTCTTTTGAAGAGGCGGGAAAAACTCTGTCGGGCGAGGTTGCCTGCCAGACCTTCCGGGCGTAGGATCCCGCGCGCTTGTGGGGGTGGATGCCGCGATGCGCACCGAGAGCTATATCACGGACGCCGACCGCGAAGAGCGCGTCGGAAGCTGGCTTGCCAAGATTCGAAAGGAGACCGCGCCCCGGCCTCGCTTGCGCCTCGATCCCGCCCGCTGCGCGCTTTTGGTGGTCGACGCCAACCGCTACTTCGCCGATCCGGCCGGCGCCTGCTACCTGCCGGCCGCCAGCGCGGCCGTGCCCCGCATCGCCGAGCTGCTCTCTGCGTGGCGCGCGCTGGGCTCGACGGTCGCGTTCACGCGGCACGGCCACGAGGGCGAGCGCGACGCGGGGATGCTGGGGCGCTTTTTCGGCGGCTTTCTCGACGCCCGCGACCCCGAGGCCGAGATCGTCGAGCGGCTGGCTCCCCTCGAGGACGAGCCGATCGTGGGCAAAACGACCTACGACGCTTTCCTTTCGACCCCCCTGGAGTCGATCCTGCGCGACCGGGAGATCGAGCAGGTGCTGATCGGCGGAGTTCTGACCCACATGTGCTGCGAGACCACCGCCCGCTCCGCGTTTTGCCGCGGCTTCGAGGTCTACGTGGCGGCCGACGCGACCGCCTCGCGCAACGAGGAGCTGCACGTCTCCTCGCTGCGGTCGATGGCCGACGCGGTGGCGGTGGTGCTGAGCGTCGAGGAGGTGCTGGAGTCGTGCGCGAGACGTCGATCCTGATCGCGGGCGCGGGTCCGGCCGGCTGCGCCGCGGCGGTGCAGTGCGCGCGGCTCGGCGTACGGCCCGTGCTGATCGATCGCGGCGGAGCCGCCGGCGGGCTGGTGGCCGGCGCCTGGCTGGTGGAGAACTATCCGGGATTGGAGCGCCCGCTGCGAGGGGTGGACTTCGCCGCCCGCCTGACCGAGCACTTGGCGCGCTTCGGCCTCTCGCCGAGACGGGAGGAGCTGGCGCGGATCGAGCCGAACGGCGCAGACTGGGTCGCCCGCACCGACCGCGGCGAGCTGCGGGCCCGCTGCGTGCTGGTCTGCACCGGCACAGAACCCGTCCCGTTGCGCATCGACGGTCTCGAAAAGACAGAAAATCGCGTTTTCGAAGGAGCGCGCCAGCTGCTGGACGAGATCCCCCGACCGCGCCGCGCGGCGGTGATCGGCGGGGGCGAGGCGGCGTTCGACGGCGCGCTGGCGCTGGCCGAGGCCGGCGCCGAGGTCCCCGTGCTGGTGCGTTCCGACGCGCCGCGCGCCGGCGGCCGGCTGGCCGAGCTGCTCTCCCGCGAGCCGAGGATCCGGCTGCGCACCCGCTGCCGGGTCAGCCGCCTCGAGCCGGCCGCGGGCGGAGCGTTGCTGCACGTCGAGACCCCGGACGGCGACGAGCGGCTCGAGGTCGAGGCGCTGTTGGCCGCGCTGGGACGCCGCGCCGCGCTGGAGCGACTGGTTCCGGCGCTGGGCGGGGAAGACGGGCCGCTGCCCCTGGAGCCGCGTCCCGGGCTGCTGGTCTGCGGCGACGCGCGGCTGGGATCGCTGGGGCAGGCCGGGATCGCCGTCGGCGACGGTCTGCGGGCCGCCGCGCGCACGGTGCGGCTGGTGCTGGAGGAGAGACGATGAGCCTGAAAGTCGTTGGCGCGAGCGGGAACGAGGAGCTGGCCCGCGTCTTCGTCGGCGAGTTGGACGACGGCTCGCGGGTGGAGTTCGTCGAGTCGGTCCAGCCTCCGCTGGGGCGCGAGGAGAAATGGGTGCTGATCGTCTCGACTCTCAAGGGCTGTCCGGTCGGCTGTCCGATCTGCGACGCGGGCGGCGACTACCGGGGCAAGCTGACGAGCGAGGAGATCCTGGACCAGGTTCGGGCGCTTGTCGCCAGCCGTTTTCCGAACGGAGAGGTGATCTCGAAGCGGGTCAAGGTACAGCTCGCGCGGATGGGCGAGCCGGCGTTCAACGACGAGGTGATCGCCGCGCTCGAGGAACTTCCCGGGCTCGGGCTGCCGGGGCTGATGCCCTGCATCTCGACCGTGGCTCCGGTCGGCAGTGAACGCTGGTTCTCCGAGCTGGAGCGGGTCAAGCGAGAGCTGTACGGCGGAGGCAGTTTCCAGATGCAGTTCTCGGTGCACACGACCTGCCCCGAAGCGCGCCGCAGGCTGGTGCCGATCCGGACCTGGCCGCTGGAGCGGATCGCCGCCTGCGGCGATCGGTTCTTCGAAAGCGGCGATCGCAAGATATCGCTCAACTTCGCACCGGCGCGCGGCCTGCCGCTAGAGCCCGAGGTCCTGGCGCCCCTGTTTTCCCCGGAGCGCTTCCTGGTCAAGCTGACCCCGATAAACCCCACCGCCGCGGCGAAGCGCTCCGGCCTGGTCGGCGCGATCGATCCGGCCGACGAGGACGCCTGCCGCGTCGCGGTCGAGAGCTTCGAGTCGCTCGGCTACGAAACGATCCTTTCCATCGGAGACCTGCGAGAAAACCAGATCGGATCCAACTGCGGAATGTACGTCGAGCGCATGCGCCGCGACAGAGCAGCCCCCGCGCGAAACCGGCCGATCCAGCGTCGCGCGTAGCTGTCCCGGCGCGCAGGATTCGTTTCTTGCTTTCCTGTTCTAACAATCGATCGTCGCGCCGGGCGCGCCCGGGCGCAGCTCCAGCGGCTCGAGCCCGGCGGCGCGGCACTCGCGGCGGAAGCCCTCGGCCGCCTCCTTTTCGGCGAAAACGGCCACCGCGCAGTCGCCGCCGCCCGCGCCGGACGGCTTGGCCGCCCCTCCGAGCCTCTCCGCGATCTCGGCCGCCCGGCGGTGCGCGGCGGTCACGATCGCGACGCCGGCCGCTCGCCCCAGCCCCTCCATCAGCTCCCGATAGCGCGCCGAGGAGGCGATCACACCCGCGGCGTCGCCGGCGCGGTAGGCCCCGGCCAGATCGCGGGCCTCGTTTTCGAGCCGCGCTACGAGGTCGCGGTGCGCGCCCGGGTCCCGCCCGGCGAGTCGCTCGACTGCCGCGAGCAGCTCGGCGGTCGAGGCCTCGGCCTCGGTCCAGGCGAAGACCGGCTCGACTCCGCGCAGCTCCAACGGCCGCGGCTCGCGCTCTACCGAGAACTCCAGCGTACCGCCGTAGGCTGCGGCGGCCACGTCGGCGCCGGAGCCGCGACCTCGTTGGGCGCCGCGGTGGGCGGCGCCGGCCAGGGCCAGCAGCTGCTCGGGGTTGATCTCATCGGCTTCGGCCAGCGCGATCAACGCGGCCGTGGCCGCGACCGCGGTCGCGGCGGAAGAGCCCAGGCCGAGCTTGCGCCTGCCGCAGCTCAGCTCGGAGGTGTCGACCCGCACCGGCGGCAGCTGGCCGGGGTCGGCGAGGCCGAGATGGCGAGCCACCTCCCGGCGTACCGCCTCCAGCACCGGGGAGGGCGGAGGCGCCGTCTCGCTGGCGTGGACCAGCGCCCGCCGGTCGACCGCGGTGACCACGGCAGGGGCGCCGCTCAGCACCGCGTACTCGCCGGAGAGGAACAGCTTGCCCGGAGCGCTGGCCAGCAGTGACCCCCTCACCGGACGACCTCCACTCCTGCGGCGACCAGCTCGGCCGCGAGCTTCGCGCGTCGCTCCGGCTCGGCCAGCGCGATCGCGCAGCCGCCGGCCCCTCCGCCGGTCAGCTTGGCTCCCAGCGCTCCCAGCTCTCGGGCCAGGGAGCAGACTCGGTCCAGCGCGGGCGTCGAGACCCCGAACCAGGCGAGCTGCTCGTGGTTCTCGTTCATCGCCCGACCCAGAGAGGCCAGGTCGCCGCGCAGCAACGCCTCCTCGCCGGCGGCCGCCAGCTCGCCGATCCGGGTAAGTCTTCGCTCCGCCTCCGCGCTCGATTCCAGGCGGCGGGCGAAACCCTCCACCGCCCGGCGCGTGCGGCCAGGCTCGCCGGAATGGCAGATCACGAGCGGCGGCACGGCGGCACGAAGCGCGAACGGCTCGGCGCCGCGGCGAAAGCGCAGCAGACCGCCGCGCAGCGCCAGCGCGGCGTCGAGGCCGGAAGGGTTGCCGTGAAAGACACGCTCCGAGGCCTGGACGGCTTGGAACAGCTTCGCCTCGCCGGGATCGGCTTCGGCCAGCGCGATCAGGCCGCGGGCGACGGCCGCGGCCAGCGCGGCGGACGACCCGAGACCGGCTCGCGGCGGCACGACGGCCCGCGCCTCCAGCGAAACGCCCCGCGGCCCGATCCCGAGCGAGAGGACCAGCGCCTCCAGCGCGCGACCGCCCTCGGAGCCGTCGCCGATCGCGGCGCGGTAGTCCCAGCTCGAGACGTGGACCGCGAGCGGACCGGCCGCGGGACGCGCGGCGGCCTCGACTCCGATCGGAAGCGCAGCGGCCAGCGCCGGCTCGCCGTGGACCACCGCGTGCTCGCCGAGCAGGATCGCCTTGCCCGCGGCGCGGCCGACCGCCTCGCCGCTCAAGATATTCTCCTGGCCAGCCGCCCGCCGACGTTCGCCAGCAGTCGTCTGCCCTCGTCCAGGTAGCTCTTGCTCTCCAGCCGCTGGAGGGCGTCGTAGACCAGGCGCTCGATTCGCTCCTCGCAGGCCGAGCGCGCGCCGACCTCCTCCAGCAGCGCACAGGCCTCGCCCACGGCGGAGGCGGGCGCCGACCCGTCGCCGAGCACGCTTTCGATCTTCGCGGCGTTTTCCTCGGATGCGCGCCGCAGCGCCTCCTGGATCACGTAGGTGCGCTTGCCCAGCCGCAAATCCGTGCCCACCGGCTTGCCGGTCACCTCGGGCAGGCCGAAGATCCCCAGCAGGTCGTCTCTCAGCTGAAAGGCCACGCCCAGGGGGCGCGCCAGCTCGGCAAGCTCAGACAGATCCTCTTCTCCCGCTCCGGAGAGCGCCGCGCCGGCGACCAGCGGCCCCACGGTCGTGTAGCTGGCGGTCTTGCGGCTGGCGACCTCCTCGGCGTCGGAGCCGCCGAGGAGGTCGAGCGTCTGGCCGTGGACGACGTCGAGATGCATCTCGGAGAAGATGCGCGCGGTCGGCCGGCGGCGTGCTTCGTCCACCTCGAGCCCGGCGATCAGCTGCTCGTGCAGGGCTACCGCCAGATCGCCGGCCAGGATCGCCAGGTCGCGGCCGAGCTTGTCGTCTCCAGTCCGCCGCGCCAGCGCCACGTGCGCCGACGGGCCTCCGCGCCGCGTGACGTCGTCGTCCATGATGTCGTCGTGGATCAGGAAGTAGGTGTGCAGCAGCTCCAGCGCGGACGCGGCGTCGATCACCGCCGCGTCGCGCTCGGACCGCTCGCGGAACAGGGAGGCGCCGCAGATCAACAGCACGGCGCGCAGCCTCTTGCCCGAGCGCAGCGTCAGGTCGCGAACCTGCCCGAGCGGCAGGGATCCGGCGGGAGGAGGGAACAGACCGCTCGGGTCGCAGGCGCTGGCCTCGTCGAAGACGCGCTCGAGACGGCGCCGCACCGCGGCTGCGATTCGTTCCTGCAGCTTGTCGCTCATCCCGTCGCACCTCCGAGCGCCTCGTGCGAGCTCCTGTCCAGATGTTCGATCGGGCCGTAGGTGTCAAGGAACATCCGCGGCCGAGAGGCGGGAGCGCCAGCGCTGTCGGCCAGCAGCGCGGCCAGCGCCTTGCCGGTGTAGGTGGTCTCGAAGCCGGCGGAGCAAACCTCTTCGGCGGCGCGAATCGCCCACCGGGAGGCCGACGTGGGATGGCCGTAGCCCGCTCCGATGAAGCGGTGGTCTACCTCGATGTTCAGCCGCGGTCTGTCGCCTACCAGTCCGGCGCGGCTCAGCAACGCCAGGGTGCGATCGGCCAGCGCCAGCAGACAGAGGCGGTTTCCCACCAGGCGCGTGGCGACGCGCACCGCGACCACCCTGGTGCGCAGGCCGGCCAGGGACAGCCCCAGCGCCAGCCCGGCCGCGGTGCCGCCCGTGCCCAGCGCGGTGTAGACGACCGCGGGCGGCGGGCAGTCCCCGCTCGCCGCCTGGAGGGCGATCTCGAGGCCGCCAGCCACGTAGCCCAGGGTTCCGAGGGGCGTGGAGGCGCCGGGCGGGATCACCGTGGCTCCGCGGGAGTCGAGCGACAGCCGCGCGGCGCCTGCCAGCCCTGCCGCGGTTTCGGGCACGACGCCCAGCGAGAGATCCAGCGGGACGACGCGATCGCAATGTCGCAGCACCAGCTCGTGCACCGCGTCGGCGTGGGCCGTGCGGGGCCGGCCCGAGAGCACGATCCCGACGCTGGGCCGCCCCAGCGCGCGGGCGTGCAGCGCGGTGGCCAGCAGGTGGTGCGAGCCGCGTGCGCCGGCGGTGATCACCGCGCGGCGCGGGCCGTGCAGCAGGTACTCCAGCTTGCGCACCTTGTTGCCGCCGCAGACGTTCGAGGAGAGGTCGTCGCGCTTGATCCAGACTCGCGCGCTGCGAGCGCCGGAGCGGATATCGACCGGCTCTACCGGGGTCGGCCAGCGACCCAACTCCACGCGGGGGAACGGTCCGTCCGCTCTCCGCAGGGCGGCGAGAACGGTTTCGGCGCGGGTGGCGGACACGGCTCCGCCCCCGCTCACGCTCCGGACCGGGCGGAGAGCCGGCCCTCGCGCGAGAAGCGGTAGACCAGATAGACCCAGCAAACGGCCGCGCCGCACCAGCCGAGCAGCAGCGAGGGCAGCAGCGAGGTGGACTGCAGCGGCTCCAGGCCGACGCCACGGTGGTACTGCTCGAAGTTGCCGACCCACAGCAGCTTGTTCCGCGCCACAACGAACATCCCCAGCAGCCCGGCAACGCCGAAGGCGATCACCATCAGCGTCACCCAGTCGGAATTGCTGCGCGCCGAGAAGTAACCGACGATGAAGCCCATCGTGGCCGTAACGGGCATTGCTACCAGCGCCATCGCGTCGACCGCCAGCGGGACGGTGTTCGAGTCGAGCAGGTACATCCAGGCCCAGTCGGGGTAGAAGGCCACGAAGTAGATGCCCTCGGGCAGCAGCACCGCGGCCTCGAACAGCATCAAGGCGCTGAAGTAGCGATTGGAGAAGATCGGGCGCTGCAAGTTGCGAATCTGCACCCGCGCGGCCCACGCCACCGAGGCGCCGGCCAGCAGGTGGACCAGGATGAAGCCGAAGATGGTCACGCGCGCCCTCCTCGCAACGTCGCGACCACTTTACGCCGGAGCGAGTCGAGTCGCAACTCGGTCGGCGCTCTCCAGGAAGCGCTGCAAGCGGTCCATCCCCTCGGCCAGGTTCTCCAGCGAGTTGGCGTAGGAAAGCCGCAGAAACCCCTCGCCGTGGGGGCCGAAGTCGACTCCCGGGGTCAGCGCCACGCCGGCCTCCTCCAGCAGGCGGAAGGCGAAGGAGTAGACGTCGTCGGTGTAGTGCGAGACGTTGAAGAAGACATAAAAGGCCCCGGTCGGCTCGACCAGCACCTCGAGTCCCATCTCGGCCAGGCGGCTCAGCACCAGCCGCCGCCGCTCGTCGTAGCAGTTCCGCATTCGTTCGATGTCGTCGTCGGCCTTCTCAAGCGCGACCACGCCGGCGAGCTGGGCGTAGTCCGGGGCCGAGATCATCAGGTTCTGCTGGAGCTTCTGCACCGGTCGCACCAAGTGCTCGGGCAAGATCGCCCAGCCCAGGCGCCACCCGGTCATCGCAAACAGCTTGGAGAAGCCGCTGACCACTGCGGCGTCCGGATCAATCTCCAGCGCGCTCGGAGCCTGCTCGCCGTATGTCAGGCCGTGGTAGATCTCGTCGGAAATCAGCTGCACGCGATCGCGCGTCTCCTCCACGATCTTGCGCATTCGCTCGGGCGAGGTGACGATCCCGGTCGGATTGGCTGGCGAGTTGAGCAGCAACGCGCTCGCCCCGCGCTTCACCTCTTTTCGCACGTCGTCGGGCGAGAACTGGAAGCCGTCCTGCTCGCGCACCGGCAGCCGCACCGACTCCGCGTTGCAGGCGCTGACGAAATTGGGGTAGCAGGCGTAGCAGGGATCGGTCATCAGCACGCGGTCGCCGGGCTCCAGGATCGCGGCGTAGGTCATCAGCATCGCGCCCGAGCTGCCCAGCGTGACCGCGACTCGCTCGGGAGAAACCTCCAAACCGTAGCGCCGCATCATCCAGGCGGCGATCGCCTCTCGCAGCTCGATTCTGCCCAGCGAGTGGGTGTAGTGGGTGTGACCGTCGCGCAGTGCCTTGATTCCGGCCTCGCGAACCACCTCGGGTGTGTCGAAGTCCGGCTCGCCGATTTCAAGGTGCACGATCGACTTGCCTACCCTTTCCAGCTCGCCGGCCCGCTCCAGCACCTCCATCACCAGAAAGGGCGGCATCTGCTCCGCCTTGCGGCTCACGTGACGCATCGCGACCTCCTTCGCCGTACAACCATACACCCATACACCATACCCATACACCATAACCCATACACCATAGGGACTAAACGGATCGAGTTGGAATCATTTGGAAAATTCTTTCTCCAAGGGTTTGCCTGGCTTCGCTGCCAGCAGACTTAGGCTGGGAGCGGTCCGGCCGCTCACCCATCGCGGCATCTCTCCCTCTCTCTCCCGTCAAATCCCGAGATTCTTCCCTGGATTCTCCTCGCCCGCGGACAACTAAACCCGTGGAGAGGTTGGACGCGCGGTTTTCAGCGACCCGCGAGACGCAGCGGTGCGCCGGGTGTTCGCGATTCGGCTCGCCTGCGCCCTTTGCTCC
>CAZHCG010000109.1:8772-16880 GCA_964530995.1 uncultured Myxococcales bacterium | reverse complement strand
TAGGCAGAGCAGCGGACTCTTAATCCGGAGGTTGAAGGTTCGATTCCTTCGTGGCGCACCGAGCTTTGATCAGGCCGCTTGCGTTTCTGGGCGTGGCGGCCACTATCCAGTCGATGCCAACTAGCCTACCGGTTGCTGAGACGCTAGAGTAGTCGACCTGACGATGGACGCTCTGGCCAAGCTCAAGGAGATCTCGCGCGACAGGGATGTCGACGAGCGAGTCGCGGACACGATCGCTGCGGCCGAGAGCCTCGTGGGCGAAAACGGCGATCTCGAGCTGGAGCGGCGCCTCGTGGAGAGCGTGGCCGGTGCGCCCGGCGGCCTGGACGAGGTCTGCCGCCACCTGATCGAGGCGGGCGGCAAGCGGATCCGGCCGGTGATCTGCCTGCTGGCCTTTCGCACCGCCCGCGGCGATCCGCCGTTGCCGCTCGATCTGGCGGTCTGCTGCGAGCTGCTGCACAACGCCAGCTTGCTGCACGACGACGTGATCGACGAGGGCGACACCCGGCGCGGGCGTCCCGCCTGCCGCGCGGTGTGGAGCAACGCGATCTCGATCCTGGGCGGCGACTTTCTGCTGATGCGATGCGTGGAGCTGGTCAGCGAGCGCGGCAAGCGCTTCATGGATCCGTTCGTCGACACGATCAGGCGTTTGGTCGAAGGCGAGATCACGCAGCTGGGGCTGCGCGGATCGATCGCCACCAGCGAGGAGCAGTACTTCCGGATCGTGGAGGGCAAGACCGCCAGTCTGTTCGGCTGGTCGGCGCTGAGCGGAGCGATGGCGGCCGGCGCCGCGGGCGACGCCTGCGAGGCGATCGGCGAGTTCGGGCGGCGCGTCGGAATCGCCTTCCAGCTCGTCGACGACGCGCTGGATCTCTCGGCCGACTCCGCCCACACGGGCAAGACGCTGCTGGCGGATATCGGTCAGGGCAAGCTGACGCTGCCGGTGATCCTGGCGGCCGGTAAGTCGCCGGAGCTGAGGCGGCTGCTGGCCGAGCTCGTCGACGGCGGAGACGCCCCGGCGATCGCTCGCGGTGTTTCGCGCAGCGTGGACGAGTCCGGCGCGCTGGCGGAGGTGCGCGATCGCGCCGCGCGGCAGACCGAGCTGGCGCTGGAAGCCCTGGAGCGGCTGAGGCGGATCGACGGCTGCCGTCCGCCGATGGTCGAGATGCTGGCAGAGATGTCGCGCAGGCTGCTGGAGCGGGGTCGCTAGGCGTCCAGCTCCGAGGTGAGCTTGTCGACGAAGTAGCGATCGAGATCGTCGCAGGCAGCGGTGACCCGCTCGATCAGCTCCTGGGCGCGGGATCGGGTCTGCTCGACGAACTCGTCGTCACCCTCGATTCCGGCCAGGTTGATCAGCACGTTGTAGTGCGCGCCCATCGCCGCCGCGCGGGCGGCGAGCACCGCCACACCGGCGTCCGACAGCGAGCTCTGGTTGCCGCGCTCACCCACTGCGCGGGCCAGCTCCAGCGCGTCCGGAATGGTCTCCAGCACCGAGAGCGGGACCAGAGTGGCGCCCTTGTTGGCCTCCAGGACCGCGGCGGCGCGCGCTTCTTTTTGCTGAGGCGTGCCCTGCGGCAGGCCGAAGGCCGAGATCACCTCGTTGAAGGCGAAGGTGTCGTCGTCGACCGCGGCGACCAGGCGCTTCTTGAGGCTCTGGGACTTGTCGGCCACATTTCGCATCTCCTGCTTGATCTTCTTCTTGATGCTCTGCTTGCCCACCGAGAGGTTGGCCACCATCCCGGACAGCCCGGCGGACAGCGCGCCGTTGAGCGCCGCGACGCTGCCGCCGCCCGGCGCCGCCGAGTCGCGCGAGAGCTCGTCGACGAACCCCGCGACCGCGCTCTCCACCAGCGGCCGCGGACTGGCGACGCAGTACTCGACTATCCGCTGCCTGGGATCGAAACGAGTCACGTTGTTCAGACCCATGCTCTGAACGGCAACCTCGAGCAGATCCTCGTCCGGGACTCCGGGGCTGGCGTTCTGCTCGAGCAGGTAGTGGCGGCCCGCCTGGAGCATCGCCTCGAGCGGGACCAGCCCCACGATCTCGGAACCGATCACGCGCACGCCGATCTCGCCGGCCAGCTCGCAGACCTTGTCGAAGACCAGGTGGGGCGGAGTGACGTTGTAATCGGTCAGGTTCATCGTCACCTGCGCCACGCCGTACTCCTCGATGAACCAGCCCGTCGCCTTGCAGTGCTCGAACAGGCCCTTTTCGTGCTTGAGGAACTTGCCGTCCGGACCGCGCACCTTCTTGCCCTTCTCGTCGCGGACGACGGCGCCTCCCTGCTGGCGGATGGTCAGGCCGATCCGCCGGGCGTAGCGGTCGTTCTTGGTGTTGAGGTTGATGTTGTAGGCGATCAGGAACTGGCGGGCGCCGATCTGCGTCGCGCCGGTGCGGGCGACCCGATCGGTGTACTCGTTGGGACCGAAGTCGGGCTTCCACTCGTCGCTGCCCAGCTTGTCGGCCAGCGCCTCGTACTCGCCCTTGCGCACGTTGGCCAGGTTGCGCCACTCGGGCCTGGAGGCCGCGTGCTCGTACAGGTAGACCGGGATGCCCAGCTCGGATCCGACGCGCTCTCCGAGCGAACGGGCCAGCTGCGCGCAGTCGTCCATGCTCGTCTCGGAGACCGGGACGAACGGGCAGACGTCGATCGCGCCGTTGCGCGCGTGCTCGCCCGAGTGGCGGCGCATGTCGATCAGCGCCGCCGCCTTGCGGATCAGCCGGAAAGCCGCCTCCGAGGCGCCCTGCGGGCTTCCGACGAAAGTGAAGACCGTGCGGTTGGTCGCCGCGCCGGGATCGACGTCGAGCAGCTCGACGTCCTCGACGCCGCGCACTTCGCCGGCGACCGCCTCGATGATTTTCTTGTCGCGCCCCTCCGAGATGTTCGGTACGCATTCGACCAGCTTCATCGACCGTCTCCTCCGTGGTGTTCATGTTGATCAATCGACCCGTTTCTACCTAGCGGCGCCGGAGTGGGCAGTCAATCCGTTTCCGACCCGGCCCAAGACGTGGTACCCAGGAGCACAAAATTGGTATACTGTGAACGAATTCGCAACTAGTAACGATTCGTGGGGATACCGTTTCGAAAAAAGGAGGGCTGAATGCCTTTCGGTAAGTGTTTTTCACAGGTGTCGATCTGGTGCTCGCTCGCGTTGGCCGGAGGGTGCGCGGACGACCTGAAGTCCGAGCAGTGGTGCGGATCGGACGAGGACTGCCAACACGGGTACTACTGCAACGAGGAAACCGCGCTTTGCGACCAGGACTGCATCGTCGACGAGGACTGCCCCGGAGAACGGATCTGCGACGCCCGCGGGCGCTGCGTGGACGAGGGCGACGACACCGACACCGAGGCCAGCGACACCGATCCTTGCGGCGACGCGGTGCTGCTGGTCGTCGATCGCTCGGACAGCATGGAGCACGATGGCAAGTGGCAGAAGCTGATCAGCACCTTCGACTCGATGCTGACCATGTTCGGCGAGACGACGGAGTTCGGGCTCGAGGTCTTCCCCGACGACTCGTGCGACGCCGACTACGAGGGCACCGAGATCGACAAGGTCTGCCGCGCGCCGGACAACATGACCGTCGACATCGGGCCCGGCACCGCGGGCTCGATCAAGGACTCCCTGTTCGATCTGGGCAACTGCGGGGGCACGCCGACCTCGGGTGCGCTGTTCAAGGCGGTCGGAGTGGTGGGAGGCTCCGGGGGCGGGGTGCAGGTCGTGCTGGTGACCGACGGGCTGCCCAACTGCAACACGGATCTGGACGGCTCGAGCTGCGAGTGCCTGCTCGATCCTCCCGGCACCTGCGACAGCTACCCGGAGCACTGCCTGGATCTCGAAGCGGCAGAGGAGGCGGCCGCCGAGCTGCTGGCCGCCGGGGCGCCGGTCCACGTGCTGGCCTACGACATGGCCGAGGAGAAAATGGACGTGATGAATCAGATCGCCGCCGGTGGCGGAACCGGCCAGGCGCGGTCGTGCCCCGACGAAGATGCGCTGGGCAACGCGCTGGCGAGCATCTTCGAGTCGATCACCGACTGCTGAGCGAGTCTCGGTCCGGCCGCGTCCGCCCGTTTCGCGGCTTGCTTGAACATTGAATTTTGGAATTTTGTTATGATACTCTTTCTCGACTTTTCATCGCTGGAAAAGGGTGAGGTAGATGTCAGATCCAGAGCAGAAGTACAGAGAGATGCTGGAGCGGGACCCCACCGACACGCAGGCGTTCGTCAATCTGTGCGACATCGCCGAGAAGAACAGTGATTTCGAGTACCTCGCCGAGCTGCTGAAGTACCGTACGCAGATCAGCAAAGACCAGACCGAGATCGTGGATCTGTATTTCCGCGCCGGCGAGATCTACCTGGATCGCTTGGGAGATCTCACTCGGGGAGCCGAGGTGCTGTTGGAGGGGTTCGCCGTGGACCCCACTCACGCCGGGATCGGAGATCGGCTCGACGCCCTCTACCGCGAGGCCGAGGACTGGGAGGGGGCGCTGCAGGTGGCCGAGCAGCGCGTCCAGGCGCTGGAAGAGGCGGACGTCAACAACACCAAAGTGGTGATTCGCTCGGATCTGCACCAGCAGGCCGGCGAGATCCTGGATCGCGCTCTCCAGGAGGCGGAGCGGGCGCTGGCGCACTTCCGCAAGGCGATCGAGCTTGACAAGACCAACCTGCTGGCCGTCTACGGGGCGCGCGAGATCTATTACCGGCTGGGCAAGCACAAGAACGCGGCCAAGCTCTGCGAGCTGGAGGCTCGAATGGAGAAGGACTCCGAGCGCCGCATCGCGCTCTACCGCGAGCTGGCCCACATCCTCAGCGAGAACCTCGGCGACGACTCCCAGGCCGTGGTGGCGCTCAAGCGGGCGCTCAAGCTCGATCAGGAAAACGAGGAGGTCAAGCTGGAGCTGGCCCGCACGATCGCGGCGACTCCGCTTTCCGAGGAGAGCCAGAAGGACCACCGCTGGGCCTCGGAGTACCTGATGAGAAAGGCCCGCGACGCCGAGCCGTCGGAGAGCCTGGTGCTGGCCAGGCTGGCGCTGATGGCGTTGCCCGACAGCGCCAAGGCGGTGGAGTTCATCGAGGGCAGGGCGCGTGAGACCGGCCAGTTCGAGGCGCTCTCGGAGGCCTACGAGCAGGTGATCGCCCACCTGCCGGACCTGGAGTCGCAGCGGCCGATGATCAGGCGCCTGTCGCAGATCTACCTCGAGGAGCTCGGCTCTCCGGAGCAGGCGCTCGAGGTGGCGCGGCGCCTGGAGAAGCTCGGCTACGAGGAGGATCGCCAGCTCGTCGAAAGGCTGTCCAAGGGCGTGGCCGTGCGCGCCTCGCAGGCGCCTCCGCCGGCCGAGCCCGGCGCCGAGGCCCAGCCGCGGGAGGCCACCCCGTTCGGGGCGCCCGACCACGGCGCTTTCGGCCGGCCCGAGGAAGAGCCCGAGCTGGAGCAGATGGAGGAGGTCGGCGAGGAGGCCTTCGAGGAGATCGAGCCGGAGGCCGAGGAGCCGCTCTACGAGGCCGAGCCGGAGGAGGACTTCGCCGGCGGGATTCCGGACGGAATGAGCACCGGGGAGTACGTCGAGGAGCTGCACAAGAAGGCGGAGCGCGCCCGCAGGAGCGGCGACGACGCGAACGCCGAGGAGCGCATGCTGCAAGTGCTCGATTACGCTCCCCACGACCAGAAGGCGACGACCTACCTGGAACGGCGTTTCCGCGCGCGGGGCGACTGGATGTCGCTGCGCGATCTGCTGCTCAAGTCCGCGGGAGCCCCGCATCTTCCGGCCGCGGTACAGACGGTCAGGCTGCGCGAGGCCGCGCGGCTCTCCGAGGAGCAGCTGGGGGACATCGAGGGCGCGATCGAGGCCTGGAAGACGATTCGCGAGAACGACCCCAAGGTCCGCGACGCGGCCGACGCGCTCAAGCGCCTTTTCGCCGACTCGGATCGCTGGGACGAGCTGGTCGAGATCCTGGAAGCCGAGGCCGAGACCACCAAGAGCCGCGCCAAGCGGATCGAGGCCTACCGCCGGCTGGCCGAGATCTACCGGATTCGCATGGGGGATTCGAACGCCGCGGCCGAGGCCTACCAGAAGGTGCTCGATCTGAGCCCCGAGGACGAGGAGGCGATCGAGGCGCTGGACGAGCTGTACCTGCGCGAGCAGCAGTACGACAAGCTGGTGCCGCTGTTGGAAAAGCGCTCCGAGATGACTCGCGATCGCGAGCAGAAGCGCGAGCTGGCGCTGCGCGCGGCGACGATGCTGAGGGAGAGGCTCGATCGGACCGAGGACGCCTACGCCAAGGCCGAGCACATCCTGGAGTTCTCCGCCAACGACGACGACGCGCTGGCGCTGATGGAATCGATCGACGAGGAGGAGGAACGCTGGGAGCGGCTCTTCGAGGTGCTCGGCAGGCGCGCGCGCAACCGCGAGGAAGAGGAGAGGGCCGAGGTGCTGCGCAAGCGGGCGATGACCGCGGCGCACCGGATGCAGGATCCCGGCCTGGCGGTGCGGGCCTGGCACGAGGTGCTCGCCGCGGCGCCCGGCGACACCCAGGCGATCGACTCGCTGGTCGAGATTCACCAGGAACGCGGCGAGTGGGAGAAGCTGGTCGACGTGCTGCGCATCCGGCTGGAAGGGATGGATGATCCCGCCGATCGCGCCGAGGTGCACCGCGAGATCGCGCACGTGCTGGAGCGCGAGCTGGACCGGCCGGACGAGGCGATGGAGTCCTGGCGCGAGGTGCTCGAGGCGGGCGAGGACGTGGAATCGCTCGGCGCGCTGTCGCGCTACTACGAGCGGATCGAGGACTGGAGCGAGCTGTCGGATGTGCTGGAGCGCCAGGCTCCCTACGCCGAGGATCACACCGAGCGCGCCGACATCCTCTTTCGCCGCTGCTCGCTGTTGGCCGACAAGCTGGGAGAGCGGGACGAGGCCTTGCAGGGCCTGAAGAAGATCCTGCAAGAGGTCGATCCCACCCACGGGCAGACCCTGGAGCTGCTGCGCGGGATGCTGGTCGAGGACTCCGAATACGAGCAGGCGGTGGAGGTGCTCCAGCAGCAGATCGCGCATACCGAGGAAGAGGGACGGCGCAAGGAGCTGCTGGTCTTGCTGGGCGACTGGTCGCGATCGGAGATCGACGATCTCGAGCAGGCGATGGACGCCTACGAGAAGGCGGCACAGATCGAGCCGGACGGCGAGCTGATCGACGTGCTCGACGAGGTCTACGTGGAGCTGGAGGCCTGGGAGAGCCTGCTCAAGCTGCTCTACGGCAAGTTCCAGCGCGTCGAGGACGAGCGGGAGAAGCTCGAGATCCTGCTTCGGGGCGGCGAGATCTGCGAGGAGAAGCTGGAGGACGCCGCCAAGGCATGGTCCTGGTACCGCCAGGCTTTCGACGCGCTGCATCACCTCGATGAGACCGTTCCGGCGGTTGCGGAGGCCGCCCATCGCCTCGAGCTGTGGCAGGAGCTGATCGACGTCTACGGTGTGATGACTCGCGTCTCGGAGGAGGTCGGCGAGCAGAAGAAGTGGTGGATCGAGATCGCCGACGTTTTCGAGCGGAAGATCGAGGACCCGGCACAGGCGCTGGAGGCCGTGCTGCGCGCCTTCGGGCTGGATCCCGACGACGTGGAGATGCTGGACAGGGTCGATCGGCTGGCCGTGGCCGCGCGCAACTGGCAGCGGCTCTCCAACGTCTACGGCGTGCTGGCCAAGCGCACCGAGAGCAAGGACGAGAAGCGCGACTTGCTGATGCGTTACGCTCGCGTGCTGCACGAGGAAGGCAAGGAGGCCTCGCGGGCGTTCGACGTGGCGCTCAAGGCGTTCGAGCTGGAGCCGACCAGCGAGGAGCTGCTGGAGACGGTGGAGAGGATCGGACGCGAAGCCGGGCGCTGGGACGACCTGATTCGCGTCTACAACGTCGTGGCGAACCTGGTCGAGGACGTGGATCGCAAGGCCGACCTCAAGATGCGGGCCGCGGTGGTGCTGCGCGACGAGTTGGAAGACGCGGACGGCGCCCTGACCGTGGGTCTGGAGGTTCTGGGGATCGACCCGTTCTCCGACGAGCTGACCGAAAAGGTCTGGCAGATGCTGCGCGAGCTGGAGGACGCGCTGCTGACCACGGAAAAGGGCA
>CAZHCG010000109.1:0-8762 GCA_964530995.1 uncultured Myxococcales bacterium | reverse complement strand
ATCTACTGGGGCAAGCTCGTGGAGCTGTACCGCCAGCTGGTGCACGAGCATCGCCACGAGCGCGAGAACCAGGTCGACCTGCTGATGATCGTCGCGCGGATCTATGCCCAGGAGCTGAACGACGAGGCCGCGGCCTTCGAGTGCATCAAGGAGGCGCAGCAGATCAACCCGCGCGACGAGGCCACGATCGACCGGCTCGAGGAGATGGCGCGCCAGCACGATTTCTGGGAGGGGCTGGCCGACCACTACTCGGACATCCTGGACGAGACCTTCGAAATGGACGTGGCGGTGATGTACCACCGCCGCAGGGCCCGCATCCTGGCCGAGGAGCTGAATCGCGCCGAGGAGGCCGCGGATCACTACTGGCAGATCATCCAGCTAGATTCATCGGACGAGAGGGCCTACCAGCAGCTGCTCGAGTACTACGAGAAGACCGAGAAGTGGAACGACCTGGTCAACCTGCTGGAGCGCCAGCTGGACGCCACCCGGGACGACGATCGCAAGCGCGAGGTCCTGTTGCAGATCGCCGGCGTCTGGGAGGAGAAGATCGGCAATCGCTACGAGGCCAAGGATTGGTACGAGCAGGTGATCACGCTCTGGCCCGGCAACGAGGAGGCCGAGGCCGGCCTGGCCAGGCTGGAGAGCGGAAAGACGGCGACCGTCGTCGATGGGGAGGACGAGGACGAGGACGAGGAAGACGACGACATCGAGTCGCTGACCTCGATTCCGCCGCCCGCCCCGAGCGACGAGGAAGAGGAGGAATCCGAGGGGGAAGGCGAGGAGGAGCCGGAGCCCGAGGAGGAGCCGGAGCCCGAGGAGGAGCCGGAGCCCGAGGAGGAGCCGGAGCCGGAGCCCGAGGAGGAGCCGGAGCCGCCCCCCGAGGAGGGCGACGGCGTTTCCATGCCCGATCCCGATGCCGAGCAGATCTCGTTCATGCCGTCGTCCGAGGAGACGTTGTCCCGGGGCGGAGCGGAGGCCGCGCCGGATCTCTCGGAGCCGGACGAGGACGACGACGGCGAGACGATGGACGCCTCGGATCTGGTCGGGGAGGAGGAGGCGATCGACGCCGACGACCTGGTGGTGGACGAGCGCTCCGTGGGAGATGGGAGCGACTCGGACGAGCCCGAGGAGGTCGAGGCCGACGACCTGATCGAGGAGATCGATCCCGACGAGATCCTGGACGAGGACAAGTAGGGCGGGGCCCGGTCCCCGACCTACAGACCTTCAATCTCCACTTTCTTCTCGGCGCTTTTCAAGGGCAGATAGAGGATCATCAAGGCCGGATCACCGGCCATCGGGGGCTCCTCGAGCAGCATCACGCGCGGATCCCCGGCGGGTGTGCGGCCCTCGGCCATCGCGCCGCCCTCGAGAGTCTCGAGCAGCGAGGAGACGCTGTCCACCGGGCCCCGGTGGACGATGCGTATCGCCTCGGTGGGCGGCAGCGCCTCGGCCGGCTCGTCGGTCGGCGCTCCGCCGCCGACGGTGGGGCAGGGGGACGGGATCTCCACCGCCTGGCCGTCGACCTCGCTGCGCACCACTCTCCGCGCCGGAAGCGAGACCAGGCTCGGCTGATCGGTCACCGGCGGGATCGGCGGCTCGAAGGCGCGGGAGTCGTAGGCGTCGAAATCGACCCTCTCCATCCGCTCGTCCCAGGTCGTCTCGCCTTCGCGTGAGATCGTCCGTCGCCAGGGCACTCGCATCTTCTTGGACTCGCCCCACTTCGGGATCTCGACCTGCCAGTGGGTCTTGTTTCCCAGCGAGTCCTTGAGCCGGATCCTGGCCTGTCTCAGCAGGCCGGACTGCTCGGAGTAGGCCGCGCGAACCCGGTGATTGGATATCTTGGGACGGATTTCGACCACCCGGCAGCGCTCCCCGCCGACCGTGACCGGCTCGCGCATCTTGAAGTTGGCGTCCAGCTTGGCCGCGTCGCCGGCGGGAAAGGTCAGCCCCACCAGGATCCGCACCGGCGTGACCCACATCGATTCTTCGGGGGTGCAGCGCGCCGGCACGTCGTGGACGATCTTGCGGCAGCCGTCCGGGGTGTGGACGTACGAGATCCCCTGCTCGACATAGTCGAGGCGCCAGTGCCCGGGACCGCCGAGCATGTAGGAGACCGGGAAGCCGCGATCGCCGGCGGTGACGTCGGCCTCGATCTTCACCCTGGCGCCGGCCAGCCGCAGCCGCTCCAGGCCGCCCATCGCATCGAACGAGCGCCTGATGATCGAGATCGCCTGCTCGGATTCGCTGACCCGCGGCTCCTGCGGCCGAGGCGGAGGCGGCGCGGGACCGCCGCAGGCGGCCAGCGCCAGCGCGCCCAGGATGAAAGCCATGTAAGCTCTGCACATCTCTCGTCTCCTCGCTCGAGCTCGCCCCCGAGCGGGGCGGCGCAAAGCAGTGTAGCGTTTCGCCTCGCTCGAGTCGAGACGCGGCGCGGACGGGAATAGGTGGGCGGCGCATTTCGAGACGGCCAACATCCAAGACAAATGAGACAGTCCCGAATGCTGCGTGACGACTACGAGCTGGGCCTGGCCTGATGGGCCGCGACCTACAGCAGCGGGCAGACGCCCCCAAGCGCGGGTATCAGACACCCAGAACAAACGAGGGCGGCATTCGTATGTCGACGTACAATCGGCCCCAAGCGCGGGTATCAGACACCCAGAACAAACGAGGGCGGCATTCGTATGCCGACGTACAATCGGCCGCGCTTCAGTGTGTCTGACCGTTGATCCTGAGGATTGTTCTCCGCGCTGTGGGAAAAACGTTTCCGGCCGGCGGTCCGAGGAGCGGCGGTCGATCGCGATACCCAGGTGTCTGGGAGATGATCCCGGGGATTCAATCCCGACGGTTCCGGCCTTCGCGCGCGCCGGCGGCCAGTGCGCGCAGGGCGAGGAGCATCGCCAGGGCGATGCCGACCAAGGGGAGCACCATGAACAGCACGATCAGGGCGATCTGGGGCAGCGAGACCACCGGCTCGGCGACGTTGGTCTGGTAGATAAGCTGGTAGACCGCCAGGAAGAAGACGTCGAGCAGCAGAAGCGCGGTCTCGACGATCCCGCGCAGCTTCTCGACCGCGATCGATCTGCGCTTTGGCGTGGAAAGCCAGTAGCTCTTGCCGGGCACCGAGAGCATCCGGTCGCTCATCCGGGGCAGCCGGGCGTGCAGCAGGACGAAGGCCAGGTTGGCGGCTCCGAGCACGACCAGCCACTCGGCGACGAACAGCGAGACGCCGGTTCCGCGCTGTCCCGGATCGGCGCCCAACTCGGATGGGAGCTGTTCGCGGGTCGCCAGCAGGTAGCCGACGTGAACGGCCAGCGGAACGATCCACAGCACTCGTCCGAGGTGTTTCATCCGGGATGGGGGTACCGCGCCCCGATCGAAGAAAAGAGCGGTTGCAAAAGGTCGATCCTCATTCCGAAGTTGTAGCCGGCCAGCGCCTGTCCGTTCTCCACGTAGCCTCCCGCGTTGATCCCTATCACGTAGCCGGCCGAGTCGAAGATCGGGCTGCCCGAGGTTCCGCCCGAGGAGAACGCGGAGTGCTGGAGCAGGGTGTTCCTTCCGAAGTCCCCCAGCTTCTGATCGAAGCCGGTCACGCGCCCGATGTCGCCCTTGACGAATGTCGCCTCGGGCGCGTCCTCGCGGTTGAGCCTGCCGGGAAAGCCGTAGAGGAAGACCTGCACGCCGGGCGCCACGTGCGAAAGCTGGGAGGGTGGAGCGATCGAGCAGGTGTGCTGCAGGCGGGCGGCGACGCGGACCAGCCCCACGTCGGGGGAGAGGCGCCCCTCCTGGTAGCCGGGGTGCGCCACGGACTGCACGATCCGGTAGCGGGCGTTGGGCACGCCGTTCATCAACGCCCAGACCGATCCGAAGTGCCGCCGTCCCGCCAGCGCGCAGTGGGCGTTGGTCGCCAGCAGGTCCGACCCGACGGCGAAGGCGGTGCAGTAGCCGTCGAGCTGGGCGCTGCCGAGCGGGTCGGGCACCGGGCTGCCGGCCAGCAGGAAGACCGCGTAGCGGTTGCGGGCGGCTATGTTGCCGCCGGCCGCGTCGGCGTAGCTGACCTGCTGGATGACGTTGACCGCGCTCGGCTTCTGCCAGATGTACCAGGCGGTGATCGCGATCCCGATCACCGCCAGCGAGACCGCGGCCAGCACGATCCATTTCAGCCGCGAGGAGGTGCTGCGCAGCTTGCGGTCGACGAGCGCCTCGAAGTACTCGGTGGACTTGCTGGTTCCCGAGACGCGCCCCAGCCCGGTCTGGGCCAGGGCCTGCTGGATCAGCATCCCCACCGTGCGCTGGCCGTACTTCTTTTCCCCGGGCGGTCTCTTTTCGACCGCGGCGAGCTCGACGCGGATCGCGGGCCCGTCGCGTCCGAGCCGCACGGTGTCGCTCGGCTCCAGGCGCCGCGACTCTATCCGCTCGCCCGCGACCCAGGTGCCGTTGGTCGAGCCCAGGTCGACGATCTCCACCGAGTCGCCCTCGGCGCGGATCTCGGCGTGGCTGCCCGAAACCAGGCCGTCCTCCGGCCTGTCGAAGACCAAGTCGTTGTCGGGCGCGCGACCGAGCCGGATGCTACGCTCGTCCGCGAAGCTCCGCCTGTTGCCGTCGCGCGCACCGCCGATATGTACTACCGTCAGCTTCACTTGCCAGCTCCGTGCAGGGACGAACGCGAGTATAGGAGATCCGCCAGAGCCGGGAAAGGAGCGAAGAGCGGGTCAGCGCTCGACCGCGCCGATGTCGTACCAGGGAGGATTTCCCGCGCCGTCGTCGTTGCAGAGATGGTCGGCGCGGGGCTCGCCGAAGAAGTCGGTGGACGGAGCGCCCGTGCCGTGGGCCGCGTCGGTGCAGGTGCAGGTGTCCGGAGTGAAATCGCCGTCGTCGGGATTGGCCAGCGGCGACGTGTCGTCTCCCTGGTCGTAGTTGCCGTACATGCAGAGATTGTGGCTGTTGCCGGGCCATGACTTGTAGACGTAGCTGCAGTCCACGTAGATGCCCTCGCCGGAGGTGATGTCGGCGCCGGAGCTGCCGGCCGTGTTTTCGAACACGCTGTTTAGAACCTCGATCGAGTTGTCCATCGAGGAGATTCCGTAGATGCCGCCTCCGGCGTAGACCGCGCAGTTGCTGTGGAAGGTGCAGTTGGTGATGCTGGTCGTGGCGGTGCTGCTCCAGTAGGCGCCTCCGTTGCTGGCGCGGTTGTCCCAGAAGATGCTGTTTTCCACCTCGAGGGTGGGCGCGTAGCCCGAGCTTCCCGCGACGTGGATCGCTCCTCCGTAGCCGCTGCTCGAGGGCGTGCTCGAGCAGTCGATTCCGGGATCGACGTCTCCGCTGGCCCAGTTGTCCTCGAACCACGCCCGGGAGATACTGACGGTGCTCGTGTCGTAGCTGTCGAACGCGCCGCCGTACATGGCGTCGTTTTGACGGTAGATGTTGCGCTCCCCCACGAACCAGGCGTTACCGGCGGTGGCGACCGCGCCCCCGTAGCCGTATGCGGAGTTCTTGTCCAGCATGGAGTCCTGGAGCAGCATCGTTCCGCTCCAGAGGCAGATCGCTCCGCCGCGGCAGCCGGAGGAGGTGCAGCTGTTGCTGTTGAACGACGAGCCGAGAACCAGGCACTCCTCTCCGTTGTAGCAGCTGTAGGCTCCGCCGTTGCCCGCGGCGGTGTTGCCCTCGAAGTGGCAGTGGCGGTGCGTCGACTCGGCCTCCGATTCGGTGTCGTGCCCGCCGCCGTCGATATCCTCGGCCGAGTTGCCCTGGTAGCTCACGTCGAAGAACTCGGGCGAGGAGGCCGATCCCAGCACGGCCGAGCCGCCCCCGATCGCTGCCCGGTTGCTCTGAAAAGAGCTGTGGATCACCAGCGGCGAGGCGTCCTTGACCAGCAGGCCCCCGCCGAGCTCGTCGTCGCCGGTGCCCAGCGCGCGTCCGTCCCTGACTGTCACTCCCCTGATCACCGTATCCTCTCCGCACTCGGTCACGCTGCCGTCGCAGACGAGCGCGTGTGCGAGGTCGTTTGTGCCGTCTCCCGCGTCGAGATAGGTCTGCTGGCTCGAATTGGCCCAGTCGGCCTGCAGCGGGGACCACTCGCCCTCCCCGTCGTGGCTCCAGCCGTAGCCCTTGAAGCCGCCCAGCAGATGCACGTGACCGGCAAGCTCGATCGGGGCTCCGGGCTCGCTGTAGAGGGAAAAGAGCCCGTCGTCCGCCCAGACTTCGCAGTGGCCGGTCGGGGACGAGGCGGCCTGGGAGTAGGCGACATCGATCGCCTTTTGCAGATCGCTGTAGGCGTCCTGCCAGCTCGTGCCGTTCTCGCCGCCAGTGGCCTGGAAGTCGGCGAAGACGACGCAGCGCGGCTGGGCGTCGTAGGCGCCCAGGTCTCCGATCGTCCCGGAGTCGCCCACCTCGGCGATGTCCACCCGCTCGGCGCCGGAGACGTCCAGAGCGTTGTCGGCCTGGTCGTCGTCGGCCACGTCGACCAGCGGGGAGGCGGGGCTGAGATGGAAATCGTAGAGGCGGTAGGTGTCTCCCGGCGCGGCGATGTCTGTCACGTCGCCCCAGACGCGCATCTCCAGTCCCGAGTTGGAGACGACGGGGTACATTCGCGGATCGGTCGAGCCCGGCGACCTGTCGACCTGGACCAGCAAACCCGCGATCTCGCCCTCGCGCCGCGGACGGTCCTCGTCGATCAGCACGGTCTGGTAGCTGGTCGAGTCGTAGAAGACTTCGTTCCAGGTCCCACGCATCGATTGTATGGTGATATCCAGGGCGAACCCGGGATCCGTGTTCCAGGCGGGCGCGTTTTCCGTGCAGCCGGCCGAGGTGGCGGTGCCCTGCACGTCGCTGCGGGAGACGGTGCAGGGCATCGAGTCGCTGTCGATCTGGTCGCCGGAGCCGCTCGCGGAGTTGCCCCACACGATGCTGTTGTGCATCTCGAAACCGCGGTGGATCCCCCCTCCGGAATCGCCCGCCTGGTTGTAGGCGATCGTGCTGTTGTAGATCGAAACGTCGGCGCTGGTGGAGCCGCCCAGGCCTCCTCCGCTGTTGTTGGCCCTGTTGCCCGCCAGCAGGGAGTTGTTGATCCAGACCTCCCCCGAGGCATAGGAGACGCCGCCGGAGGTTCCGGCCGAGTTGCCGGTGAACAGGCAGCGGTTCACCTCGGCCGAGGCGGCTACGTCGATGAAGATCGCGCCCGCGGAGGCTCCCGAGGATCCGCCGTTGCCGATGAACGCGCAGTCGACGAACTCGGCTTCGGATTCTGCGCCCCAGACAGCCGCTGCGGAACCGTTGTACTCGGCGCGGTTGTCGAAGAAGACG
This sequence comes from uncultured Myxococcales bacterium, assembly GCA_964530995.1. Lineage (GTDB taxonomy): Bacteria > Myxococcota_A > Polyangia > JAAYKL01 > JAAYKL01 > CAZHCG01. The sequence goes on along the minus strand of CAZHCG010000109.1, from coordinate 1,463 downwards.
CAGTGCGAGACCCGCATCGGTGTGCCGGAGCTCTGGTCGATCAGGATTCCCGCGCCGTCGGAGTCCGGATGCGAGCCCGCGGCGTTGCCGCCGGTGACGTGGAAGCCGTCGAAGGCCGTGTCTCCGTCGCAGCCGAGCGAGGAGTCCTCGTCGCAGGTCACGGAGTGCAACGCGGCTCCCTCGCCGTCCACGAACGTCAAGAACTCCCGCGGGTCGCGCTGGTCGAAGCTCTCGTCTCCTGCCACGAAGCCGCCGTAGACGCCCACGCCCCCGGCGAGCAGCACGGTGTCGTCGCTGTAGTCCTGGGAGCGGTAGACGCCCTGGGCGACCCAGACGTCGCAGCCGTTCTGCCGGGCCTCCGTGATTCCCGCCTCCAGGGACTGGAAGGCCGTGGCCCACGACTCGCCGTTGGGGCTGCCCGCCGACGAGTCGGCGTCCACGTAGACGACGCAGGTCTCGCAGTATTCGCCGTAGTAGCCGGGGGGGCATTCGCACTCGTCTTCGACTTCGTCGCAGGTGCCGTTCACGCAGGTGTTTTCCGTTCCCGCGCAGTTGCCGTCTCCGTCGCAGGCGTCGGCCGAGGTGCACCACTCGCCGTCGTCGCACTCGACTTCTTCGTTTTCGTAGTTGTGCTGGCATTCGCCGGCGCCGTCGCAGGTGTCGGGGTTGTCGCACTGGGTGTCTTCGTCGCTGCCGCAAGGCGTGCCGATCGGCGCAAAGCAGTCGTCGCTCTCCTCGTCGCAGATGTCGTTGCACTCGCCGCCGCCGTCGCAGCGCGTGCCGCCGGGGAACTCGTGCTGGCAGGCGCCGTAGCCGTCGCAGGAGTCGGCCCCGTTGCACCACAGCTCGTCCTGGCACTCGCCGTCCGGATCCTGGCCGGAGGGGATCGGCGAGCAGACGCCCTCGAAGCCGGCGAGGTCGCAGGTCTCGCACGAGCCGTCGCAGGTGGTGTCGCAGCACCAGCCGTCGACGCACAGCTCGATCGAGCCGCACAGCTCCTCGGCGTTGGTCTCGTCACAGGCGACAGGGCCGCCGGTGTCCGTGTCCGTGTCGGTATCGGTGTCTGTGTCTGTGTCTGTGTCCGTGTCTGTGTCCGCGTCTGTGTCTGTGTCCGTGTCTGTGTCCGTGTCCGTGTCGGTGTCGGCATCCGTGTCGGTATCTGCGTCCGCGTCGGTGTCCGCGTCAGCGTCGGCGTCGCTCGAGGAGTCGTCATCGGGCTCCGGCACGATCGCGGAGCAGCCGCAGGCGAGGGCCAAAAATAGGAAAGCAAGGAATGAGTTCTCGAGTGAAGGCGAAAACATGGGCATCGATCTCCTCCCGTGGCTCAATGTCGTTCGTTTCTACAGGCTGAATCCGAACTCATTTTAACCGGAAAAAGGACGAAGGTCGACAGGAGCTTCCAGGGCGGCAGGCGCGATCCGCGATCTTTTTGACGAGTTGATTCGGGCCGCGCGATCTTTTTC
>CAZHCG010000108.1:0-16935 GCA_964530995.1 uncultured Myxococcales bacterium | reverse complement strand
GAGCTTCTGCTGCATGCCAGGAGACGACACGGCTGGATCCGGATGAGCCCAAAAAAGGGACCAGGGACCGTCCCTTGAGTGGTTGGTTGTCGAGCGGACGCGGAACACACTGATCAGCGATCTCTTCGAGCCGGCCGGTGAGTAGTATCCACCGCGGCGGATGGCCAACGCCCGCTTCGCCTGACGACGAGCCGGCAGCGCGAATAGCTCTGTTGGAGCGAAGGTCTCTCTTCTGGTATATCTCCCGCAACCTGGAAAGGGATCGTTCGATGACTCAGCTGCTGGCCATCGCACGCAACACCTTCCGCGAGGCGATCCGCGACCGCATCCTCTACGGCTTTCTGTTCTTCGCCGTGGCGCTGCTGCTGTTCAGCCTGGTGCTGGGGCGCCTCTCTTTCAACGAGGATCTGCGCGTCACGATCGACGTCGGCCTGGCCGGGATCTCGCTGTTCTCGGTGCTGATGTCGATCTTCTTGGGGATCACGCTGCTGCGCAAGGAGATCGAGAAGCGCACGATCTTCCCGGTGCTGGCCAAGCCGGTCTCGCGTCCGCTGTACGTGCTGGGAAAGTTCCTGGGGCTGGCCGGCACGATGGCGGTCCAGATCGCGCTGATGGCCGGAGCCTTCGTCGCGCTGTTGGCGATCCAGGGCGGCGCCCCGGGGCCGGGCCTGGCCGCGGCGCTGGCGCTGATCTTCGTCGAGACGCTGCTGGTGATCGCGCTGGCGATGATGTTCACCTCCTTTTCCAGCCCCTTTCTGAGCGGCTTGTTCTGCCTGGGCCTGTTCGCCTCCGGCCGCAACGCGGAGCTGATCTCGCGCCTGGCCGAGAAGGAGTCGCTCGGCTGGTCGGCGCCGCTGCTGGACGGGGTCACGGCGGTGCTGCCCAACTTCTACCTGTTCTACCCCAGCGGCAAGATGGTCGACGGCGCCTGGGTCAGCGTGCGCGAGCAGTTCGTCTCCAGCGGATACATCATCCATGCGGCCGGCTACGGGCTGCTCTACGCCGCGGCCTTGCTGGCGCTGTCCGTGCTGCTGCTCTCGCGGCGGGATTTCGTCTGACCATGAGGGGAATCGCCACCAGCGCGGGGCGCATCGCCGGAGCGGTGCTGCTCGGCCTGGCGCTGCTGCTGGCCGCCACCACCGCGCGCCTGCTGGTCGAGGGGCAGCGGCATCTCGACGAGGGGTTGCGCCTGCTGGCAGCGGGCGAGGAAGAGCGGGCCGCGGTCGAGCTCGAGGACGCGGCCCGGGCCTACGTCCCGGGAAGCCCCTATCCGGCCCGCGCGCTGCGGCGGCTCGCCCTGCTGGCCAGGGCCTGGGAGATGCGCGGGCAGCGCGAGCGATCGCTCCACGGCTGGGAGGTGATCCGGCGCTCGGTGCTGGCCTCGAGGAACGTGTTCCAGCCGCACGCCGCGCGCCTGGTGGAGGCCGAGCGCCAGATCCGGCGCCTCCGCGAGGAGGCCGCCGGGAGCGACGGCCCCGCCGCCGATCCCGCGCGGCGTCCCGACGACCCGGATCCGCTGCTCACGATCCTGCTGACCCTGGGTCTGGCGTGCTGGCTGGGCGGCGCGGCGCACCTCTGCCTCTCGCGCACGCGAAGCGGCCGCGCCCGGCTCGCCGGCTGGACGATCTGCGCAGGAGGGCTGGCGCTCTGGACGGCGATGGCGTGCGCGATCGGGTGACAGGGAGCAATCCCCGCGGGCGGAGTGCTCGCCTGGCAGTCGCGTTGACCGCGGGACCGGGGGCGCGGTAAATAACAGTGATGCTTCGCGACGCCCACGTGTTGATCACAGGCGGCGCCGGTTTCATCGGCGCCAAGCTGGCCGAGCGCCTGGTCGACGACAACCGCGTCACCGTCTTCGACCTGCTCCGCCGCGACGCGCTGAGCGGCACGGAGCTGGCGCGGCACCCGAATCTCGAGCTGGTCCGGGGCGACGTGCGGGACGAGGCGGCCGTGAGAGACGCGATGCGCGGCGTGACCCGCGTGGTGCACCTGGCCTCGATCGCCGGCGTGGACACGGTCATGAAGAACCCGCTTCTCACGATGGAAGTCGCGATCAAGGGGACCTTCAACGTGCTGGAAGCGGCGGTGGGGACGGGTGCGGTGCGGCGGCTGGTCGACTTCTCCACCTCGGAGGTCTTCGGCCGTTACGCCTATCGCGCCGCCGAGGGGGACGTCACCTCGCTCGGCGCGGTCGGGGAGGCCCGCTGGACGTACGCCGTCTCCAAGCTGGCCACCGAGCACCTCTGCCACGTGATGCACCGCCAGTTGAATCTGCCCGCGGCGACCGTCCGGCCGTTCAACATCTTCGGGCCGGGGCAGGTCGGCGAAGGAGCGATCCACCACTTCGCGGTGCGCGCGCTGCGGGGCGAGCCTCTGCAGGTGCACAACGACGGGGACCAGATTCGCGCCTGGTGCTACATCGACGACATGATCGAAGGCCTGCTGCTGGTGCTGACCCGCGAGGAGGCGGTGGGAGAGGTGTTCAACATCGGAAACCCGCGAACCGCGATCACGGTGCACAACCTGGCGCGGCTGGTGGTGCGGCTGGCCGACTCGAGCTCCGAGGTCGTGCACGTAGACTGGCCCTATCCGGACGTCGATCTGCGCGTGCCGAACATCGAGCGGGCCCGCGGGCTGCTGGGGTTCGAGCCGAGCGTGGACCTGGAGGAGGGGATCCGCCGCACTCTGGAGTGGTACGGGCGGAGCCTTGACTCGCCGCCGAACGGAGAGTTAGCTAGCTGACCTGCGGCGCACGTCGGGTGGAGGGTGATCGATATCGCGACCGGAATCGACAAGCTGCTGCACGGGCTCGAAGCGAGATCGTCGGCAAAACGCGCCGGGGCGATCGACGCCCTGGCTTCCCTGGACGCGGGTCGAGTTCTCGCGCCGCTGGGCGACGCACTGTCGTCCGCTTCGGACGAGGAGCATCGGCGCGCCTGTCTCGAGGTGCTCGAGCGCTTCGGCGCGGCCCGCGATCTGAGGGACTCGCGCACCGACGGGTGGTTCGAGCGAATCGGCGACCAGTTCGACAGCTTCGACTCTCTGTGCGACCTGATCGGCGCTCGTTTCCTGGCGTACTCGATGATGCTCGGCGTGCAGATTCGCGCCGTGACCACCGACCCCCGCTCGGCCGCCAACACCACCGTCGAGTTCACGCTCGGAGACGACATGCCCCAGAGCCTGACCTTGGGCGAGTTCCGGATCCGGCTGGTGCGCGCGGTCGAGGAGCAACGGGTCGACCGGCAGCCCTGCGATCTCCCGCTCACCCGCGAGAAATCGATGCGGCTGATCGGCAGGCCGCTGTTGCTGCTGGCTCCGCTGTTCGACGTCACTTTGCAAAAAGTCGCAGTCGTCGATCCAGGCGCCCCGCGGCTGCTGTTGGTCTTCGACCTGGGCGACGAGACGATCGTCCGCGAGCTGGCCGACCTCGAGGAGCAGATCAGGAACAAGGTGCGGCGCGATCTGGCCGGAGCCTACGAGGAGCCTTTTCGCCTGGACCTCGCGGCGGTATCCCTGGCCCGCGAGATGGCGGCTGCGGGCGACACGGACGGCGTGGTCGCCACGCTGGGCAACTGGCCGGGAATGCTGGTTTCGTTGCAGCGCTCGCCGATGATGAAGCAGCTCGACGACAAGCAGCTCGAGCTGATCTCCGAGGGAGTGCGGTTGCTGGGCGACGCCTTTCTCGCCCGCGGGCGTCCGACCTGGGGCGAGGAGCTGTATCGACTGGGCTTGCAGTTCGCCCGCGAGGGGCCGCCGGCCGGCAAGCTGTACCAGCGGCTGGGCCTGATGCTCGGCAGGGAGAAACGTTACGGCGAGGCGATCGGCCTGCTGCGGCGGGCGCTCTACCTAGGAATCCCCCAAGAGGAGATCCTGCCCGCGCTGGGGCGGGCGTTCCTCGCGCGGGGAAAGCTGGTGGTCGCGGCGGCGCTCTTGGAAAGCGCGCGCTCGTCGAAGATCGTCGACCCCGAGCTGGACGAGAGCCTGGCCGAGGTTCACCGTCGTTTCGACGAGGCCGGCGTGAGATGGGACGTTCCGCCGACCACTGGAATCAAGTGAGGATTTCCATCCGATGAAGAAGAATTTCGTGCTGGACACAAACGTTCTGCTCCACGATCCCGGAGCGCTGATTTCGTTCGACGACAATAATGTAGTCGTTCCGATCTACGTGATCGAAGAAGTCGACGCGTTCAAAAAAGATCTCTCGGAGCTGGGACGCAACGCCCGCCAGATCTCCCGCATCCTGGACAGCCAGCGCAAGGGCGGCCGCCTGGTGGACGGCGTGCCGATCGAGGGCACCGAGGGCGGGACGCTGCGCGTCGCGTTCGCCGGCGAGGAGCTGCCTCCCAAGCACGCACTCGACAGGCACAACGCGGACAACCGCATCATCGCCACGGCGCTGGAAGTCCAGCGCGCCGATCCGAGCACGCCGCTGATCTTCATCAGCATGGATATCAACCTTCGGATCCGGGGTGCGGCGCTGGGGCTGCAGGTTCAGGACTACGACACCGAGCGGGTTCCGCTCTCGGAGCTCTACATGGGGGTCTACGAGCGCGCGATCACGACCGAGCGGATGTCCGGCCTGTACGACAGCGGAGAGATCGAGCTGGAGGACGGCGTGGAGGAGGAGGATCCGATGCCGCCCAACAGCTTCGCCGTGCTGAGCGACGGCGGCGGCGGCTCGGCGCTGGTCAAGATGCCCGTCGGCGGCCGCACGGCGCGCCTGCTGAGGGGCAACGGTCCCACCGTCTGGGGCATCCACCCGCGCAACAAGGAGCAGCGCTTCGCCTTCGAGCTGCTGCTCGACGACGAGATTCGCCTGGTGACGCTGCTCGGCCAGGCCGGAACGGGCAAGACGCTGCTGGGGCTGGCCGCCGGTCTGCAGAAGGTGGTCGAAGAGCAGGCCTACCAGCGGATGCTGGTTTCGCGGCCGGTTTTTCCCCTGGGACGGGACATCGGCTTTCTGCCAGGCGACGTCGAGGACAAGCTGCGGCCCTGGATGCAGCCGGTCCACGACAACCTGGAGCTGCTGCTCGGTCTGACTCCGGGGGAGAAGCGCAAGGGTCGCTCCACCGATGAGCTGTTCGACATGGACATGGTGCACATCGAGCCGCTGACCTACATTCGCGGTCGCTCGATTCCTCGCCAGTTTATCCTCGTGGACGAGGCCCAGAACCTGACCCCGCACGAGGTCAAGACGATCATCACCCGCGCCGGCGACGACACCAAGATCGTGCTGACCGGAGACGCCTACCAGATCGACAACCCCTACGTGGACACGACCAACAACGGGCTGGTCCACGTGCTCAACCGCTTCAAGGGTCAGTCGATCGCGGGACACGTCACGCTGACCAAGGGCGAACGCTCGGATCTGGCCGAGCGCGCGGCCAACCTGCTGTGAGCCTCCGCGCCGCGACGACGGCTCTCACCGCGGCGACGCTGCTGGTCTCCGCCGGCTGCGCCGATATCTCCAGCCGTTTTCCTCCGCCAAAGGACCCCGGGCCGAAAAGAGAAAGAGCCTCCGACCAGACACCGGTCTCCGACCTCGAGGAGGAGGAACGCGTCTTCGAAAACCGCGGAGAGCTGGATCTCCTGATCTCGTCGCTGGCGAGCGAGGCGAGAGACACCGAACGGGCCGACGCCGGTCCCGAGGCCTCGCCCGCCGGGAGCGAGGACGCGGATGCCGGCGCCCGCGTCCCGACCGCCGAGCAACTCTGGGCGCTGGACGACGAGCAGTGCCTCGCGCGGCTGGAGCGGGCCGGCGTTTCGGTGAGAGAGCCGGAGCTCGAGACGCCGATGGTGCGCACCCCCGTGCTGCTCGACGGACCCGTGGCCGGAGTCGAGATCCGCCCGCGCTGGGAGCGGCCCGAGCCGGTCAACGCGGTGATGGACTGCCGGTTGGCGCTGGCGCTGGTCGCCGTGGCCCGCGAGGCCGCGGCCCGTGGCGTGAAATCCATTCTCTTCTACTCGACCTATCGGCCGCTGCCGCCCGGCAGGCGCGCGCGGAAAAAACACAGCCAGCACCGCAGGGCGCTGGCGATCGACATCCGCTGGTTCGAGATGGCCGACGGCGAAACGATAGATCTGATGGAGGACTACGAGCGACACCCAAAAGATCCCCCCTGCGAGGACGAGCCCGAGACCGAGGCCGGGCGCTTCTTGCAGGAGCTGGCCTGCCGGCTGCACGAGCTCAAGGTGTTCAACGTGATCCTGACGCCCAACGCCAACAAGGCCCACCACTCCCACTTCCACTTCGACATCACGCCCGAGGCGAGCTGGTACATCATTCGGTGATACACAGCCGAATCTCTTTGATCCATTGATCCACGTGGGGGGTGAATGGATCGCTTTGAAATTGCTTGGTGTTATTGAATCGCTACTCGATGACCCAGTCGTCGCAGTCCGGGATCAGCGAGGGATCGAACTCCAGCGACCACCAGAATATGTAGCCGTTGTCGATCGCCCAGTCGTCGATGCACCTCAGGGTCCAGGTGCCGTTCAGGTCGCAGCCCAGCATCGGCTCGAAGCCGGAGCTGGCCTGGTAGTCCCCTGCGGGCAGCGTTCCCTGGAACGGGTGGTTGTTGGCCCACTCGAGCATCGGCTCGTTGGTCGCGGTCGGCGTCCAGCAGTAGGTGTAGCCGACTCCCGGAACCGGATCGTAGTCGTCGCTGTCGTCGGGCTCTCCCAGGTAGACCTCGCTGCCGGTCTGGCCCAAGAACTCGTTGAGCACGACGATCTCGCCCGACGGCACTTCCAGCTCTATTTGAAGATCGCGGATCCAGGTGTGCTCCATGTTGGCGCAGACCGCGATGAACTTGTCCAGGCTCGGCAAAGTAGCGCCGTCGCCGAAGCCGGAAATCGTCAGCGTGGTCTCGTAGGGGATGCCGATCCCGTCCGGGATCGCCAGCGGATCTCCCGTGTAGTCGGCCTCCCCGCATTCCTGCTCTCCGTCCGAGTCGGGATCGGAATCCACGTCTCCGTCCGCGTCGGAATCGGAATCCCCATCGGCGTCCGTGTCCGTGTCTCCGTCCGTATCGGAATCCGCGTCGCCGTCCGCGTCTCCGTCGCCTCCGGAACCGGCTCTGCCCGGGCTCGAGGCGTCCTCGCAGGACGACGACACCGACAATACGACGAACAGCGAAATCATGATCCAGAATCGGGCGCTCATCATCACCTCCAAAGCTTGGCGAGAGTCGAACTTCTATTTCTCTTTAGACTAAGTGGTTTGTTTTCGGAATTGGAACGAAAAAAAACGATGCCGCGCACGAAAACCAATTCATCGCGCCCACCCGCCGCTCCTCCGCAGCCCGGCGACGCTTGACAACCCGTTGCTTCGAACGCTATCGAGAACCTACGTTGCTGGGCCTTTCTCGGCCATGAAGCGGCCCGGTCGCCGCCAGCGCGAGTACGGTCGCGATTCCCGATCGCGATTCGGAAGCCGATACCGGCAGCTGAAAAAAGCAGCGGCCCGCGGTCTCGCCGTGACGCGGATCCACCGGACGCGCCGGAACGAAACCAGAGCCACCTGCCAGTCGCGCGACAACGGAGGTACGGAATGGAGGAGAGGACGGAGCTCGACCGCTTGCTGGCGCCGCGGGCGATCGCGGTGATCGGCGCAACCTCCAAGCCCGGTCGCGTCGGTCGCATCGTTTTCGAGAGGCTGCTCGGCTCGGGCCGCCCGCTCTACCCGGTGCACCCCAAGGAGAGCGAGGTGCTCGGCGAGCCGGTGGTTCCTTCGATCGGCGAGCTGCCCGACGATGTGGACGTCGCTGTGATCACGATCGGCGCCGGCAGGGCCGTGCAGGCCGCCGAGGACTGCGGGCGGCGCGGCATTCCGTTCGCGATCGTCGTGGCCGGCGGCTTCGGCGAGGCCGGCCAAGAGGGCCGCGCGCTGGAAGAACGCCTGCGTGCCATTCCCGCCGAGAGCGGCACGCGGCTGCTGGGCCCCAACACCCTGGGCCTGTTCGTGCCGTCCCAGAATCTCGACACGATCTTCGTCGAGCACGGAGACGAGGCGCTGAGCAAGGGCGGCGGCGTGGCGTTCGTCACCCAGAGCGGATCGGTTGGCGTGGAGGCGCTGGGCCTGGCGAGCAACATCGGGTTCGGGATGCGCGCCTTCGTCGGCCTGGGCAACAAGTGCGATCTCGACGAGTTCGACCTGCTGCACCACTTCGCCGCCGACGATCAGACCTCGTGCCTGGCCTTCTACGTCGAGAACTTCGAACGCGGCCGCGAGTTCCTCCAGGCCGCCCGCGAGGCCTCCGGGCGCAAGCCGGTGGTGGTGCTCAAGGCCGGCCGCAGCGAAGCCGGAGCAGCCGCGGTCAGCTCGCACACGGGCCGCCTGGCCGGCTCGGACCGCGTGCTGGACGGCGCCTTCCGGCAGCACGGAATGCAGCGGGTCTTCGACGACGAGGAGCTCTGCGACGCCGCGCGCACGCTGGCCCTGCTGCCGCCGGCTCCCGGCAACCGCGTGGCGTTCGTCACACCCGCCGGCGGTTACGGCGTGATGGGCGCCGACCACGTGGAGGTCGATCGCGGCCGCGGCGAGCTCCAAATGGCAAGGCTGTCCCCTCGGACCGAGTCCAGGATTCGCGAGGCGACCTTGCCGTTCGCCGCGGTATCGAACCCGGTGGACATCACGGCCAGCGCCGACGACGAGATGTTCGGCGCCTCGCTCGACGCATTGCTCGAGGACGACGGCGTCGACATCGTGATCTGCGTCTCGTTCTTCGCGCCGCCGGCGATCACCGACGGCCTGCTGGACACCGTGGCCGAGCGGGCCACCCGCTCGAGCAAGCCGGTGATCTCCTTCACCGAGTACGGTCCTTTCACCGACGAGTACCTGCGCGCCTTCCACGACCGCGGCGTAATCGGCTTTCCCTCCATCGGTCGCGCCGTTCGCGCGGCCCGCTTCCTGGTGGAGCGCGCGCAAATCGTCGAAGCGCTGGGAGGCTCCCGATGAATGTCGATACGACGAGCTGGCCGCAGAGCCTGAGCAGCCCCGGCCGCCCCGACGAGCACGAAACCAAGCAACTGCTCGAACGGATCGGCATCGCGGTGCCGCAGGGAGTGCGGCTCGCCCCGGGTTCCGAGGTCGAGACGCCACCGTTTTCGGGACCGTACGCGCTCAAGCTATGCTCGCCCGAGGTGCTGCACAAGACCGAGCGGGGCGGCGTGCGGCTCGGGATCGATCCCGAGGATCTTCCCGCCGCGGTCGCCGGGATGCGAAGCGAGCTGGGGGATCTTCCCCTGCTGGTGGAGCGCATGGTCGACTTCGGCGGCGCCGAGCTGATCGTGGGCGGCCTGGTCGACGAGACGCTGGGCACCGCGGTGATGGTCGGCGCCGGCGGCATCCTGACCGAGCTCTACCGCGACGTGTCCTTCCGCCTGGCGCCCTGTCCGCCCGACGAGGCGCGCCGCATGATCGAGGAGCTGCGAATCTCCCCGTTGTTCCACGGCTTCCGCGGCCTGGAGCTGGATCCGGAGGGGCTGGCCGGGGCGATCAGCGAGGTGGCGGATCTCGCCGCCGGCTTCGGCGCCCGCTTCGATCAGCTCGATATCAATCCCCTGGTGTACAGCGGAGGCCGCTGGACGGCCCTGGACGCCAAGCTCGTCTTGCACGAAGAGACGGAGGACTAGATGGCAAAGCGCAAGGTGATCATGTCCGGTGACGAGGCGATCGCGCGCGGCGCATGGGAAGGCGGCGTGCGCGTGGCGAGCGCCTACCCGGGAACGCCCAGCACGGAGATCCTGGAGGCGCTCACCGGCTACGAGGAGGTGGACGCCCAGTGGGCGCCCAACGAGAAAGTTGCTCTCGAGTTCGCCTTCGGCGCCTCGCTCGGGGGAGCCAGAACCATCGCTTCGATGAAGCACGTGGGGGTCAACGTGGCGATGGATCCGCTGATGACGATCTCATACGCCGGCGTCAACGGCGGGCTGGTCCTGGTCTCGGCGGACGATCCCAACATGTTCTCCTCGCAGAACGAGCAGGACAACCGCAACATCGCCCACTTCGCGCGGATGGCGATGCTGGAGCCCGCCTCTCCGCTGGAGGCCAAGGAGATGACGCGGGCCGCGTTCGAGCTCAGCGAGAGGTTCGACATCCCGGCGATGGTGCGCGGCACCACGCGGCTCTGCCACGGGCGCGGGATCGTCGAGCTGGACGAGCGCGTCGAGGTGGAGCTGAGGCCCTACGAGAAGAACTACGAAAAGTACATGATGCTCCCCTCGGTCTGCCGCGTACGGCGTCGCGAGCTGGAGGACCGTCTGGGCGAGCTGGAGAAGCTGGCCTGCTCGCACCCGTTCAACCGCGTGATCGAGGGGTCCGAGAAGATGGGAATCGTCACCTCGGGCGTGGCTTCGCTCTACGCCAGGGAGGCCTTCCCGGACGCCTCCTTTTTGGTGCTGGGCCTGACCAACCCGCTGCCGCGGGATCTGGTGCGCCGCTTCGCCGAGTCGGTCGACGAGCTGTACGTCGTGGAGGAGCTCGATCCCTTCCTCGAGACGCAGATCAAGGCGCTGGGCATCGAGTGCACCGGCAAGGAGCTCGTCTCGCCGTTCGGCGAGCTGACGACCGAGGCGGTGCGCGAGGCGCTCGACCCTTCCGGACAAGGGCTCGAGCCGCCGCGCGAGCTGGAGGTCGAGCCGCCCGGCCGGCCGCCGCTGCTCTGTCCCGGCTGCTCGCATCGCCCGGTCTTCGACGCGCTGCGGCGCCTCAAGACGACCGTCACCGGAGACATCGGCTGCTACGCGCTGGGCGCCTACCCGCCGCTGCACAGCATGGACATGAACCTCTGCATGGGCGCCTCGATCGGCGTCGGGCACGGGATGGAGTGCGCCTACAGAAGCGGCGGAAAGAAGCGCGGGCGGATCGCCGGCATCATCGGTGATTCGACCTTCCTCCACTCCGGGATCACTCCGCTGCTCAACCTGATCTACAACCAGGGCACGACGACCGTGATCCTGCTGGACAACTACACCACGGCGATGACCGGTCACCAGGAGCACCCGGGAACCGGCAAGGACGCCAAGGGCCGCGAGGCTCCCGCGGTCGACTACGAGAAGCTGGCCGAGTCGCTCGGGATCGAGCACGTGGTCGTGGTCGACCCGCTACACGTCAAGCAGCTGCGCCAGACGCTCAAGCAGGAGCTGGATCGCGACGCGGTCTCGCTGGTGATCTGCCGCGCTCCGTGCGAGCTGCACCTGCGCCGCAAGCCGACCCACCGCGTGCAGGTCGACCCGGAGATCTGCAACTCGTGCGGGGCCTGCTTCAAGATCGGCTGCCCGGCGATCGAGAAGGACGAGAACGAAAAAGCCAGGGTCAACCCGGAGCTGTGCGTCGGCTGCTCCGTCTGCTCGCAGCTGTGCAGCAAGCACGCGATGACGCTCGTGGAGCGATAGGAGGTCGGAGATGCGCGATCAATCCGCCAACGGAAAACAGGGCTACGACATCCTGCTGGTCGGCGTGGGCGGCCAGGGGATCATCCTGGCCAGCGACCTGTTGTCGAACCTCGGCCTCGAGCTGGGCATGGACGTCAAGAAGAGCGAGATCCACGGGATGGCGCAGCGCGGCGGCAGCGTGGAGAGCCACGTGCGCCTCGGCGAGGACGTGCTCTCCCCGCTGATCCCCGACGGGCGGGCCGACTTCGTGCTGTGCGTCGAGCAGGTCGAGGCGCTGCGGCACGTCGATCATCTCGCCGGGGACGGCACGATGCTGGTCTCCTCGATGCGGGTGATTCCGCCCAGCGTGACGGTCGGCGGCGAGCGTTACCCGAGCGGCGACGAGATCGAGGCCGAGCTACGGCGGCACACCGCGCGCGTGGCGATGGTCGACATTCCAGAGCTGATGCGCGAGGTGGGCAATCCGCGCACCGCGAACATCATCATGCTCGGCGCGATGAGCTCCTTTCTGCCCTTCGAGCCCGAAACCTGGAAAAGCACGCTGGCCGGCTTCTTGCCCGAGAAGATCGTGAAGGTAAACCTCGCGGCGTTCGACGTGGGTCGCCGCGAGGGCCTAGCCGCCTGCCGGAAGATGCCGTGAAACCCAAGCAAGGGACGGTCCTGCGATCTTCGACTTGCTTGGGACGCAGGTTGTGATCGTGTCCGCGTGCAGCAGATAAGACGAGGAGACTAGTTTTGCCCCGAGCCGCGCGCATTCACTGCCCGGGCGGAGTTTTTCATCTGATGGAAGAATCTCCAGCTCGATCCCGAGCCGCTCGTCGACCGCCTCGAGCGGGAAGGTCCGCTACAGCCTCGAGGTATACAATGACACGAATTGAAACGCAGGACCGTCCCTGGCGCCAAATCCGCCCGCGCTCGGGGCCCGGCCCGCGCGGGGACGACTACGAGGCTCATCGTCGTGGCGATTCGGCTGGCCGTCCACCCTGCTCAGCGCGGTCCTGCGTCCGACTTCTTCTGCTCGAACCTGCGCTTCTCCTCGGCGGCTCTGCGCTTGACCGCTTCGGGCACGGACTTGTCGAGCACCACCTTCCAGCGGTCGTTCCGGCGCTGCATCACGATCCGGGCCCGCCCGGCCCAGACGACGGCGTGCGCGCCCCTGCGCTCGACGAACAGCTCTTCTTGCGCCCTGGCCAGCGCGCCCACGACGAACCCGGTGTACAGCTCGCTGAGAAACGGGTCGCGGGCGTCCAGGTCGGCGATCACGGTCCGCAGCCGCTGATCGGGCACCGGCTCGGAGCGGCTCTTCTCGGAGCGCTGCTCGGGGTGCTTGCCCACCAGCTCGTGCATCTCCAGGAGGCGCTCGGCGGTCTGGCGCGGGTCGGGCTCGTCCGGCTTGCCCGCCGGCTCCTTCTCTGGCGAGCAGGCGGCGCCCAGGCAGAGCGCCAGCGCGCCGGCCAGCAGTCGATCTCTCATCGCCGCGGCTCCTCCGTGATGCGGGCTCTCTGGCCCTCGATCCGCACTCGTCCCCGGGCGATCAGCTCGATCGCGCGGGGATAGATACGCCGCTCCGCCTCCTGGACGCGCTCGGCGAGCGTATCCGGGGTGTCGTCCTCGCGGACCGCGACCGGCTCCTGGATTACGATCGGTCCGCGGTCGTAGCGCTCGTCGGCGAAGTGCACGGTCGCGCCGCTGACCTTGACCCCGGCCTCGAGCACCGCCTCGTGCACGCGGTGACCGTAGAAGCCGTCGCCGCCGAACATCGGCAGCAGCGCCGGGTGGACGTTGAGCACCGGCCAGCGATCGAGGACCGGCGCGGCCAGGCGCGTCATGAAGCCGCCCATCGCGATCAGCTCCGGGTCGAACGGCTCCAGCAGCTCGGCGAGCGCAGCCGAGTAGGCCTCGGCGTCGAAGCCGTGCTCGCCGCGGAACGGACGGCGCGGCAGGACGCGGGTCGTCAGCCCCATCTCCTCGGCGCGCCGCAGGCCGAGCGCCTTGCGCCGGCTGGAGACCACCACCGCGATCCGGGCCGGCAGATCGCCGCTTTCTATTTTGCGTTGCAGGTTGACCATCGTGGAGCCGCTGCCCGAGACGAGCACGGCCAGGCGGAGCTCGGAGGAAGCCATCAGTTGGAGTAGTCGTCCAGCACCACGAGCGCATCGACGAGCTGTCCGGGCTTGAGCGAGAACGGGTCGCCCTCGTTGTACTCGCCGTAGGAGACGGGCACGCCGTCGGCGTCGAGGCCCTCGATCGTCAACGTGTAGCCGCCGGGCGTCTGGTCCTCGAGCAGGTACATCTCGTCGGTGCAGGGCACGAGCTCGTCGACCAGCGAGATGTCCATGTCGACCACCCCGTTGCCGTCGCACCACTCGTAGTTGGCGAACCCCCACTTGATCTCGATGTCGCCGGTGCCCAGCATCAGGCCGAACTGGTAGCCGTTCTCCTCCTCGGCGGGCGCGCGGACCTCGTCCGAGGCCTGGAAGTACGGCAGGTACTCGCCGTCCTCGTCCACCGCCCAGGCGCCCAGCTCCAGGAAGTAGGTGCCGCGCTCGAGCCGGGTGATCGTGTAGCCGAAGTCGGAGCAGGCCACCTCGATCCGGTCCTGGATCGGTTGCTCGTCGCCCTCGCGATCATAAATGTCGATCGTGACGGCGTCGAACTCCAGCACGGTGTCGGCGTCGAGGTTGAACACGCACGTCTCGGCACCGGCGATGTTCCAAGAGATGGGAATGTCGTAGGTCTTGTTGTTCTCGCTATCGCACCCCGCGACCCACAACGCCGCGATCGACGCCAGCGCGGTCGCAATCAGTCCGAAATTCTTCATCACGGTTCCCTCCTTCGGGGTATGCAGGCGAGCACCTCGGGCTCGCGCCGCAATTATAACGACGAGTGTCCGCTGCGGGAAATTCTCGACGCATCCTTTTTACGTTTTCCCTCAGCGCTCGGCCGCGGCCTTCTCGCGCGCCCGGCGGAAGACCTCGATTATCTTGGGGGAGGTGGTGATCGGGGACAGCTCCATCGTCGGCTGGAGCTCCAGGGCGCTGGCGAAGGCTTCGACCGCCGGCTCCCGCTGCCCGAGGGCCACGTAGGCGAACGCCAGGTACTTGAAGACGCCGATCCGCTGCGGAACCGTCAGCGCTCCGCCGCCGAGCAGGTTCTGCGCTATCGCCACGATCTCCACGTAGCGCCCCGCGCCGAACGCCTCGCGCATCTCGGCGATCCGCTCCACCGCCCGCCGCTGGGCCTCGCGGTCCGAAGCCCGCGGTTTCCTCCCGCGCGCCTCGTCGATCCGCTGGCGCGCCTCGTCGCTCAGCTCCAGGTCGATGATCGGGACCAGCAGCGCGTCGCCCCTGCCGTACTTCTTCTTGCGCCCCAGGTTGTACTTCTCGAGCCACCTGCCCCGGCGGTGCTCGTCCAGGAACATCCGCGCCACGCTCCCGGGCGACTCCTCGGGAGCCAGGATGTAGAGCAGCTGGTAAGGCACCGTCACGATCTCGCCTTTGGCCAGCGAATCCTCGAGCGTGGCGTCGTTCAGCTCGGCGAGAAAGCGGCCGCGTCGAGCCGAGCCCAGGTAGCGCTCGGCGATCTCGGCCCACGTCTCCCCTTCCTCGACGCGGTGGTACGTCATTTGCGGGATTTCGATCCTCTCGCCCGGGGTCAGGCGTCCGTCGTCGGGGTGGACGAAGCCGTTGGCGGCGCGGATCACCATCGAGCGCGACTCGTCGCCGTAGTAGAAGCTCGCCAGCTGGCCGAGCGTCTCCCCGCTGCGGGAGACGTGGATCCAGGCCGCGGCGGGCGCGGGCGCGCCGAGCGCCAGGACGGCCAGAGTCACCGTGGCGAGCCGGGCTCTCATCGATCCCCTCTCCGATCGACGCCGGCGTCTTTGCCCCGTTCCAGCGCCAGCTTCTCCACCAGCTCGAAGGTCGAGCCGCTCTCCACCTCGATCTCGCGGGTGATCGTCTTGAAGTAGGGGTTCTTCAGCTCCACGTAGTGCACGCCGGGCGAGACCGGGATCGGGCCGGCGAACGGAGTCGTATCCACGTGCACCCCGTCGACGTGCACCTCGGCCCAGGGATCGGCGACCACTTTCAAATGGCCCGCCCGCTCGGGATCGAGCAAGGTTCCGGCCGCGGGACGGGCCCGCGCGGCGGCCGAGTCCGAGGAGGCGAGTTGGATCACCAGCCCGCCGAACAGCAGCGCCGCGAGCACGACCGCGTGGAGCAGGGCCAGCGAGCGCATCGCCCGGCGATCCTCGCGCATCACGCGCTGCCCGGCGCGGACCGCGCCCGTGGCCAGGATTCCGCTCGCCTCCTCGTCGGAGAGGACCTCGCGGTCCTTGAGGAAGCTGACCATGTAGGCGTTGTAGTTGACCACCACGCGGGAGGCGAGGAAGTCCTCCAGATCGTGGATCAGCGCCTGCATCGAGGCGTAGCGATCGGCCGGCAGCTTCTCCATGCAGCGTCCCAGGATGCGCTCCAAGGAGCGCGGAACCTTGGGGTTGATCCGGCGCGCCGCGCTGTAGCGATCGAGGCGGATCTTCTGCAGGACCGAGCGGCGCGAGTCCTCGACGAACGGCTTGCTGCCGGTCAGCATCTGATAGAAGACGACGCCCAGCGACCAGATGTCGGTGCGCTGGTCGAGCCGGTCGCCCAGAATCTGCTCGGGCGACATGTAGGACGGCGTGCCCAGCCCGGTTCCGGTCTCTGTCAGATCGGTGAGGCTCTCGTCGCGCGCGATTCCGAAATCCATCAGCTTGACGTCGCCCCGCTTGGAGATCATCACGTTGGCCGGCTTGATGTCGCGGTGGATGATCCCCCGGAAGTGAGCGTGGTTCAGCGCGCGGGCGACCTGCATCGCGACGATCGTGGCGATCTCGACCGGCAGCCCGGCCTCGGACTGGTCGAGCAGGTCGTAGAGGTCGACCCCTTCGACATGCTCCATGATGATGAACATCGTGCCGCCGAGCTTGATGAAGTCATAAACGTTGATGATGTTCTCTTGCTGGAGCGAGGCCATGAAGCGGGCCTCGCGCTCGAAGCGCTCGGCGAACTGCGGCTCGACCGCGATCGACGACTTGAGCGCCTTGATCGCGACGGTGCGGCCCAGCGGCTCCTGGACGGCCTTGTAGACCACCGCCATTCCGCCGGCGCCGACCTCGTCGACAATTCTGCAATTTCCAATACGTTCTATCATCGCAACGCCACCCATGTGGGAGACACGATTCTATGCCGCGAGCGCCAATCGGTCAAAGTCGCTGATACGCCTCGACTTCTTTGCAATGTTGCCCGTTTTGATTTCAGTTTTGGAGCTTTCGTTCCATAAAGAATGAAATATGAAGGTACGTCACGACGATCGTGCAGCCGAGGCCTGGCTCGCCGTCGCGGGCGGTGGAAAACGCCAAGCGGCACGCGAGTTGCAGCTTGGTGCAGCCGCGACGGTGCGCGAAGCGGACCGGAGGGAGACGGCGAATGGAGATCGCCACTCGGCACGAAGCATCGATACTGGTCGTGGACGACGACATCAACGAGCTGAGGGCCCTTC
>CAZHCG010000107.1:0-17033 GCA_964530995.1 uncultured Myxococcales bacterium | reverse complement strand
ACACCGACACCGACACGGACACCGACACGGACACCGACACCGACACGGACACCGATACCGACACGGACACCGATACCGACACGGACACCGACACCAGCACCGAGTAGCGGGCTTTTGTCAGGTCCGGTCCGGTTTCGGATCGACGACTAGGCGAGGCGGGGCGATCGGACGGTCGCCCCGCCTTTTTTTTCGAGCGGGTTCGAGCTAGTAATCCCTGGGAGGTGAGCGATGAGAGGATCGAGCATCGCGGTCGTGGCCTGGATAGCCGCGCTGGCGGCAGCCTTGGGCGGTTGCTGGGACGAGGTGAAGAACGTCTACGACTGTAATGATTGTCCCGACGGATCGGCATCTTCAGACGGCGACGCGGACACCGATGCGGATACCGACGCCGACGCGGACGGAGGGCCCGACGGCTCGGTGACGAGCGGCCAGGGCGACCTCCCCCAGGGCTGGGAAGGCTTCGGAGCGTCGTGCGAGACCAACGCGGACTGCGAGGCGCTCGGCTACCCGGGTGAGGCGCGCTGCGTGCACGACGTGATCGGCCTGATCAACGCGCCCGGCGGGTACTGCACGGCCTGCTGCAACGCCGAGGAGATCGGCGGCTGCGCCCAGAACATCGACTGCGTGGGCGCCAACAACGTCTACCTGATCTGCCTGTCCCACTGCGACTCGGACGCCGACTGCCGCCAGGACGGGGACTGGGAGTGCCGCGAGATCTACTACATTCCCGACCAGTTCCCCGGCAAGTTCTGCCTGCCCGTTCCGGAGCTGGTCCAGCCGGACACCGACAACCTGACCGACATCGACTGCCCCTGGCCCTGGCTCTGAAGCAGCAAAGCGAACGAGTCTATTCGTTTTTTCATTCAGTCTTCGGCCGCTGGATGGGGCCCGCCGGCCTTGGAGTAGCAGTAGGCGCAGCCTCCGCTGCAGCGGTCCGTGTCGTAGCGGCCGATGTCCTCGCTGGTGACGCAGTTGCAGTGCGTGCGCTGCGAGGGATCTCGCGGCAGGTCGAGCGGGAGATGGTCGGGATGGCCGCGTTCCAGCAGCTCGCGCGAGATGCAGGCCGCGGCTTCGATCTCGGGGTGCAGCTCCAGGTTCCGCGGCTGACAACAGCTCAGCAGACGGATTCCGCGGGGACGGGCGATCTCTGCGATCCGAGCGAGAAACGGCGCCTTGGCCTCCTCGCGCCAGCGGGAAATGCCCGCCTCTTCGAAGCTCGCCGTGAGATCGCCTGCCAGGCTGCGGTAGGCCGGAAAAGAGAAGGTGCAGCTCTCGACCCCCACGGCGGCCATCGCGTCGGCGATCCGCTCGAACTCCTCGAGGTCGCTCAGCCCGTCCGGCAGCAGGGGATCGAAGCGCCAGCGGATCCGCCAACCCTCGCCGCGCAACGCGCGAGCCAGCGCCGGCAGCCCGTCGAGCACCGCCTCGATCGGAGGAACGCCGGGCTCGATCTCGGAGCTGCCGAGCCCGGTCGCGGTCAGGTTGAGAAACGGGTTGTCGATATCGTCGAGGAGTCTCTCCAGGGGGCCGCCGTCGAAAAAGGGACGCACGTGCCGGCTCCAGAACACGACGCCGTGGAGAAAACGGGTGCGCAGGCGCGACTCGCGCTGTCGAATCCGCCGCGCGCACTCCTCGGCGTGAAAGCCGGGGAGATCGGTGCGGCGCGAGGCCGAGATGACCAGCGGTCGCCGAGGCATCGGTCAGCCGGTTCGCAAAAGCAGTCGCAGTTTCGGAATCTCGGCGCTGACCGGAGCGAGCCGGAAGTCGCCTTCCAGCCCCGAGGCCGGACGATGGCCGGCGGCGTCCTCGCTCGCGGGCTCGGGCGGAGCCTCGACGCAGGTCCGAGAGCCGAGGTCGCAAGAGTCGCCGGGCCAGCAGTCGGCGTCCGACTCGCAGATCGGGGTCGTGACCGACCAGATCACGCCGGCCAGCATCAGGGCGACGCCCGAGAAGACAAGCACCGAGGTGGTGGCTCGCTGGGCGGCCGTGCTGCCCAGCAGATCCTCGGATCCGTCGGCCTCGATCGAGAGCCGATACCCGACCCCGGCGGCGAACACGCCCGCGCCCACCCCGGCGGTGATCCCGGGCAGCAGCTGGCGCTTGCTGCACGAGGCCAGCGGCAAAACCAGCGCGACGGCCAGCAGGATTGGAAAGAAGGCTCGCATGGAGACGAATATAACCGAGCCCGACAGCGAAGACCAGCCCGAGGGCGGAGCGGGAGACCGCCGGATGATCGTCTGTTAGGATCGCCGTTTGAGGAGGTGATCGTGGACAACCAACCGCTTCTGAATCTGCTCGGAGAGCTGGGTGACGAGACGCCCGCGCCGGAGAGGATACTGGAGCTGTTCGTGCGCTACGTCGAGGAGCTGGGCCTCGAGCTCTACCCGGCCCAGGAGGAGGCGATCCTCGAGCTGTTGGATTGGAAGCACGTGCTGCTCAGCACCCCGACCGGTTCGGGCAAGTCGCTGGTCGCGCTGGCGCTGCACTTCCAGGCGATGGCCGAAGGAAGGGTCTCGTTCTACACCGCGCCGACCAAGGCGCTGGTGGGAGAGAAGTTCTTCGACCTGTGCGATGCGTTCGGCCCCGAGAACGTGGGCCTGCTGACCGGCGACGCGGCGGTCAACCGCGACGCGCCGATCCTGTGCTGCACCCAGGAGATCCTTTCCAACATGGCGCTGCGCTCCGACGAGCCGGTCGCCGCCTACGTGGTGATGGACGAGTTCCACTACTACGGCGACCGGGAGCGGGGCACCGCCTGGCAGATTCCGCTTCTGGTGATGCGCGACGCGCTTTTTCTGCTGATGTCCGCGACGCTGGGCGACACCTTCGAGATCGAGCGGAGGCTGGCGAGACGGACCGGGCGCGAGGTGAGCGCGGTGCGCGGCGCCGAGCGACCCGTGCCGCTCGACTTCGAGTACCGCGAGACGCCGCTGCAGGAGACGGTCGAGGATCTGCTGGCCGCGGACCAGGCGCCGATCTACCTGGTCAACTTCACGCAGCGCGCCTGCCCGGAGCAGGCTCAGAACCTGATGAGCATCGACGTCTGCTCCAAGGAGGTCAAACGCGCGATCGGGCGCGAGCTGGAGGGCGAGCGGTTTCCAACCCCCTACGGCGCGGAGCTGCAGCGTTTCGTGCGGCACGGGATCGGGGTGCACCACGCCGGCCTGCTGCCCCGCTACCGCCGCCTGGTGGAGCGCCTGGCGCAGCAGGGGCTGATCAAAGTGATCAGCGGCACCGACACGCTGGGGGTGGGCGTCAACATTCCGATTCGGACCGTGTTGCTGCGCCAGCTCTACAAGTTCGACGGCGAGAAGGTCGCGATCCTGCGGGCCAGGGATCTCCACCAGATCGCCGGCCGGGCGGGGCGCAAGGGCTTCGACGATCGCGGGCTGGTGGTGGTCCAGGCCCCGGAGTGGGTGATCGAGAACAAACGCATAGACCGCAAGATCGCGGCCAACCCAACCAAGAAGAAGAAGCTGGTCAAGAAGAAGCCGCCGCCGCGGAGCGTCCCCTGGGACGAGAAGGTGTTCCGCTCGCTGGTGTCCTCGCCTCCAGAGCCACTCGATCCGCGCTTCGAGATCGATCACGGATTGATGATCGACCTGCTGCAAGGCGCCGACGAGAGCCGGGGCGGCGGCTACCGGCGGCTGGTGGAGCTGCTGCGCTGCTCGCACCTCAGCGAGGCGCGAAGGCGGCGGCAGCTGGTGCGGGCGGCCTCGCTGTTCCGCTCTCTGCGCAAGGCCGGCATCGTGCGGCTGGAGCGGCGCGGCGGCGGGCGCGGATCGCGGGTCACGGTGCGCTCCGACCTGCAGCGGGACTTCTCTTTGCGGCACACGCTCTCGCTGTACGTGGTGCAGACGATCGAGCTGCTCGACGAAGAGTCAGAGAGCTGGGCGCTGGACGTGCTCTCGCTGGTCGAGGCGGTGATCGAGGATCCGCGCGCGATCCTGTTTCGCCAGCTCGACAAGCTCAAGGGCGAGCTGGTGGCGCGGCTCAAGGCCGAGGGAGTCGACTACGCCGAGCGGATGGAGAAGCTCGAGGAGGTGGAGCATCCCAAGCCGAACGCCGACTTCCTCTACGAGAGCTTCGAGGCGTTCTCGCAGACACACCCCTGGGTCGCCGGCGAGCACCTGCGCCCCAAGTCGATCGCCAGGGAGATGTACGAGCGCTGCATGGATTTCAACGACTACGTCCGCGATTTGGGGCTGTCTCGCAGCGAGGGCGTGCTGCTGCGCTACCTGGCGCAGTGCTACAAGACCGCCGTGCAGACGATCCCGGAGCGCTGGTGGAACGAGGAGCTGAGCGACGTGCTGGCCTTCCTCCACGGGCTGGCGCGGCGCACCGACGCCAGCCTGATCGAGGAGTGGGCGCTGCTGATGGAAGGCCCGATCGAGAAGCCGCTCGCGCCCGAAACCGAGCGGGAGAGGCGCCCCGCCAGCGTGGCCGACGATCCGCGGGTTTTTCGCGCCCGGGTGCGCGACGAGGTGCACGCGCTGCTGGGCGCGCTGGCGCGGCGCGACTACGAGGCCGCCTGCGAGCTGATTCGTCCCGGCGAGGAGATCGAGTGGACGCCGGAGTCGCTCGAGCGGGAGCTGGAGCCCTACTTCGCCGAGCACGCGGAGATCGACGTGACTCCCCGGGCGCGCCAGCCGCGCAACACGGCGATAGTCGGGACCGGGCGCCGCAGCTGGTCGGTGCAGCAGAAGATCGTGGATCCCGAACGCGAGGAGGACTGGGCCCTGGAATGCGCGGTCGACCTCTCAGAGCCTCGCGACGAGTCGGGGCCGCTGATCGAGCTGCGGCGGATTGGGATCTAGTGCCTCGTCAACCCCACAATGCGGGGTCAGGTCGGCCCTCATCGACGATCCCTGCGTCACTCCTCCTCGAATTGGCGCCGCCAGTCCTTCGTCGTCGTTCCTTGGCCTCGCCGATGATGTCTCGACCTGAACCCCTCATCGGAGGGTTGACGAACTAGTGTCTCCTCACTCGGTGATCTTCTTGGGTTGCGACAGCATCACGCTCACTTTCGGCCGTTCGGGATCGTCGTCCTTCTCGGCCGTCAGCAGCAGGGAGAACTGCTTGGCCTTGGTCGTGGTCACGAACTCGGCGCCGCCGTCCTCTTCGCGCTCGACGACACCCAGCCGCAGCGGCTCGCCGTCGATCTTGCGGGCCCACAGCACGTAGTGCTCGGCCCCGTCGTCGAAGATGTCGGGTGTGGGCAGCTCCGATATCTCGAGGTTGATCACCCGGTTGTCCAGATTGTCGATGTGAATCTGTGCAACGCCCGTTGCGGCGACCTTTGCATCGGTCGGCTTGAGCTCGACCTCGATGCCCCTGTCCGTGCATCCCGCGAGCAGGGCCAGAGCCGCGACCAGCGTCACCAGGACGCTCGTTTTGAAGATCGCTCCTGTTTTCATCGTTGTTCCCTCCTTTGCTTGCCCGTTTTCGCTCTCCGATCGGGCTGGATAATCACCCCTGGTCCATCGTCAAGCGGTTTTGTGTCCGGTCTTTTCGAGCCGTTTATCCCGCGGCGCCGGACAGTCGTCCTGTCGCGCAAGACCGGTTCTTCACTAATCTCCGTGCGAACCGCTCTTGCGGTTTCGTTTCAAGCGTTCATACAAGAAGCGTGCCGGGTGGGCGGACGGTCGAGAAACGGGCCGGGATTTCGATTCGAATCAGTCGTTTTTGAAAAAGTCGATCCTGATTCCCCAGCCGAACCGGGTTTCGTTCTGGCAGGACAGCACGCCCTTGTCGTGACCGGTCGAGGCGGAGGCGAACAGCTGCATCTCGGCGGCGCGTCCCACGATCACGACCCCCAGCAGCGCCCGCAGCATGTAGACGTCCTCGATCCGGCGCCGCTCGCCGTACCAGCTCAGCGTTCTGCCTACGACGTGCTCGCCGAACAGCGAGAGAAAGGGGTGGAGCTTTTCCAGCGCGCGCCAGCGCAGGATCGCGTCCGCTCCGGGGCCCACCAGGTAGGCCTGGGAGCGACCCACCGGCAAGAAGGCCTTGTACTGGACGCGCAGATCCAGATCGAAATCCCCCAGCGGGAGGCGCATCGCGGCCTCGGGCATGACGAAGTCACCCATGTACGGCACGTCGCGGAAGATCGGCCAACGGGTGTTGCGGCTGCCCGTCCAGTGCGCGCTCTCGTGGCGGTAGACCAGCGCCAGCTCGAGCCCGCCCCGCTCGCCCAGCCAGCGCCGCGCGGCCTCGTCGAACGACAGCGCCAGCGAGTAGCCGAGCAGCCCCCGCCATACGTGCGGAGCGGCCGGGACGCTCATGAAGCTCAACGCCTGGAAGCTCGTCGAGCTGACCTCGATGATTCCGAACATTCCGGCGCGCAGCTCCAGCCCGGCCGCGCGCAGGCCCAGCAGGGCGAAATCCCCGCCGCAGGTAAGCACCACCCGCGGCGTGACCTGGTAGGCCATCAGCGCCGTGTCGCGCGAGGCCGAGAGAGCGTGCGAGATCGCGTGCGAGGAGCCGGGCAGCACGGTCCACTCCACCCCGGGGCCGCCGTTCTCCTCCCCACTCGACGGCTCCTCGGCGGTGAGCGGACGGGCGCCCGCCGACGCGATCAGGAACAACAGCGCGGGGAGCGCGGATCGCACCTCGCCGCTCTACTCTGCCCCGGACGCGGCCGATCCGAAGTCGGCGCCGATCTCGTCCAGCAGCTCGCCGGCGTCGTGCACGCGGTCGGCGAGGAACAGGGCGTAGCGGATGTCGAGCACGATGCTGCGCTGGTCGTCCGGCAGGAACTGCCAGTCGCTGAGCACCGACTCGGGCGTGCCGTCGAAGAGCAGGCCGACCAGCCGGCCCCGGCCGTCGATCACCGGCGAGCCGGAGTTGCCGCCGGTCGTGTCCAACGTGCAGGTGAAGTTGACCGGCACGTCGTCGATGCGAGGGTCCACGTGCGGACCCTTGTCGCCGGCCGCGGCCTCGGCGAGCTTGTCTGGCACGCGGAACGGGTACTCTCCCTCGTCCTTGGCGATCACGCCCTTCAGCCCGGTCAGGTAGCGGTGGATCTCGCCGCTGGCGCTGGAGGTGTAGTCGTCGACCCGGCCGTGGCTGAGCCGCAGCTGGAAGTTGGCGTCCGGGTAGGGCGCCTCGATCAGCGAGGCGTAGGCCGGCCGCAGCACGGTATCGAACGTCTCCTCCACCGCGCGGAAGGGTCCCTTCTCGATGACCTGCAGCTCGCGGGCCACGTCGCGACCGAAGTCGAGCAGCGGATCCTCGAAGCGCCGCGCGTCCGCGGCCGGGTTGTAGAACAGCCGACGGCGTTGGAAGAGTGCGCGCTCCTTCTCCTCCTGCTCGTCCGAGTGGGCAAGCAGAGCCGTGCGGGCGTACATCAGGTCCACGGCGGTGCGGATCGGATCGTCGCTCGGCGGCGAGCCGGTCAGCTCGGCGTAGCGCTCGTCGTACTCGACCCCTTCTCGGCGCGCCTCCCGCTCCAGCTCACGCCGGGCCTTGCGCCCCCAGCGCACCAGCTTCTTCACCGCGCGCACCCGCGCCCTTTTCGGCAGCTCTTCGGCTTCCTTCAGCAGATGAGTCAGCAGCGTCTTCTCGCCGGCGATCGTGATCTGGTCGTCGAGCGTGTCGGATTTGCCGACGGTCTTGTACATGTTCTTGTTCTTGTAGGCCTCGTCCTTGCGCATCCTGTCCGGCTTGCCCCGCTCCACGGTCCAGCGCGCGATGTCGTGGGCCACGCCGGCGCTCTTCACCAGCCACGCCAGGCGTTGCAGCATGAAGTGCTTGGGATAGACGCGCTCGTAGCTGCGGTAGACCCGCTCGATCCGGTGCAGCACGTTTCCGTGCTCGCGGCGCGCCTGCCGATCCTCCTTCAGCGCCGCTTCGGCCTCGGCATCCCGTTGTTTGCGCTTTTCCACCAGCTTCCACTTCTCGAAGCCGGCCAGAGAGTCGGTGTAGTACTTGACCGCGTTGTTCAGCGCCGCGTCCAGCCACTGGTAGCGTCGCGCGGTGACCTCGTTCTCTTTTCCCAGCTCGCCGATCAGCTCGATCATCTCGCCGTAAAGTTTTTTTCGCGTCGGCATGTCGATCTCGGCGGCGAAGCGCGCCGAAGCGGACGGATAGTTGCGCTTGGTGCGGGCCGGGAACCCGATCACCGCAACGAAGTCGCCCTTGCCGACGCCTTCGGTCGAGACCTCGAGGTGCGCGGCGGG
This sequence comes from uncultured Myxococcales bacterium, assembly GCA_964530995.1. Classification (GTDB taxonomy): domain Bacteria; phylum Myxococcota_A; class Polyangia; order JAAYKL01; family JAAYKL01; genus CAZHCG01. Next base: position 8,853 of record CAZHCG010000107.1, on the reverse strand, counting down.
GCGGTAGGGAACGTTGTTCGAGGAGTGGTCGGCGCCCGTGCCGTCGGGAGCGGCGTAGGCCCTGAGGAAGGTGTAGTCTCCGGTATGGCGCGGGTAGCGCCAGTTGTCCACGTCGCCGCCGTACTTGCCGATATCCTTCTCCGGCGCGTAGGCGAGGCGCACGTCCCTGATCAGATGGTAGACCATCATGTGGTAGAAGCGCCCGCCGTCGAGCGGCTCGGCCGAGCAGAAACGGCCGCGTTTTTCCTCTTGGCAAGCGCTCTCGAGATCGTCCATCGCCAGTCGGATCGCCTCGAAGCGCCGGTGCCCTTTCATCTTGGGCTTGACCGCGGCGCGCACCTCGTCGGTGATGTCCCGCACGTCCTCGACCACCATCAGGTCGTAGTTGGGGCAGGGAATCTCGTCGGCCCGACTGGCCGCGGTGAAGCCCTTTTCCATGATTCCGGCGTGCTTCGAGGTGCCGTCCAGCGCGGCGATGCAGCGGTAGGCCACGTGGTGATTGGTCACCAGCAGCCCGTCCTCGGAGACGAACGATCCGCTGCCGCCGCCGGCGACCTTGGCCACAGCCCCGCGCAGCTCGAGCAGCTCTCGAGGCTCGAGCTTCAGGCCCCGTTTCTTCATCTCGTCCGCGGGCAAGAACGAGGTGTCGTGCAGCGGGTACATCCCCTCGTCGGAACGAGCCAGCGCCGCGACCAGCACGAGCAGTGACGAGAGCGCAATCGGAATCAGGCGTGAAAAATGCATCACGAGAGCCCCTCCTTGCTGAGAGCCCGCCTTCTCAGGCTCGAATCCACGACACAGAAGCTGGCACAACGCCGCGAAACGGTCAATCCGACCCGCAAAGCGAAAGATCCAGAGCCTCCGCTTGTGATCTGTGTGATCCGCTTTGTGATCCGCTTGGGGGGTGAATGGATCAAGGCGTAATGATTGACTTTTATTTTTCTTTGCATGACTATGGTCAATGACTATAGTCATAAATGAGAGGTATGGAGATGGACAGGGATCTGACGACAATCGCGGTCTCCGAGTTCAAGGCCACCTGTCTCGAGGTGCTCCGCCGCGTCGGACGCACCGGCGAATCGATGCTGGTGACCCGGCGCGGAAAACCGGTTGCGATGATCGTTCCTCCTCCCCCGCCCGAGCCCGAGGGCTCGTGGCTCGGAAGCTTTCGCGGTTCGGCCCGGATCGAAGGAGATGTAATTTCGCCCGCCGTAGAGGAAAAAGAGTGGGAGGTGCTGGAGAAGTGATGCGGCTGCTCTTGGACACGCATGTCCTCCTGTGGAGCCTGATCGATCCCGAGCGGATCGACGATCGCGCGGCAAAGGAGCTGGATCGGGCCGGCAACGAGCTGTGGCTGTCTCCGATATCGAACTGGGAGATACTGGTCCTGGCCGAGAAGGGGCGCATCACGCTCGGGGGATCGAGCTGCGAAGACTGGCTGCGACGAGCTCTGGCGACCACGCCGCTTCGAGAAGCGCCGCTCAACCACGAGATCGCCATCCAGAGCCGTGCGTTGGAGATGGCGACCAGGGACCCGGCCGATCGCTTCATCGCGGCCACCGCGATCGTGCACGATCTCACGCTGGTTACCGCGGACGAGGCGCTGCTCGCCTGCGAGCGGCTGCGCACGCTGCGGGCCTCTTGATCCGCGATACTGGTGTGCTCTGCGTCGAGCCGTCTATAATGTGAACGATGCGAAACGCTCCAGCCATCGTCGCGTCAGTGCTGCTCGCCGCCGGGCTCTACTGTTGTGCCACCGATCCGAGCGAGGGTCCCGGGCCGGTGCTGAGCGAGGTGGTTCCTTGCGAGGGGCAGGCCGGCGTCGAGCAGACCGTCACCATTCGCGGCGACGAGCTGAGGCCGGCGCTGCTGCGCAACGCCGACTGCTCAGGCAACGGCGGCGCGATGGTGGACGACGGCTTCGCCGCCGAGCTGGGCGATCACAGCCTGCTGGAGGTGGGCTGGGTCGCCACGGATCTCATCACCGGCCGCGTGCCGGCCGATCTGGAGCCCGGAACCTACGACCTCGTGGTCGTCGATCCCCGCGGCCGCGCCGGCTCGCTGCCCGACGCCTACACGGTGCTCGCCGGATCGGACGGAGACGTCGACACGGACGCCGACACCGATGCGCCCAACAGCTGCCAGAACCCCCACGCGATCCACGACTACCCGACCCAGTGGAGCGGCCAGTGGTCGGACTACGAAAACAGCTTCGCTCCGAGCAACCAGTGCGGCTCGGGCGACCGGGACATCTGGTTCGCCGCGTTCATACCGTCCGGCGCGACGCTGACGGTCGAGGAGATCGGGGCCGCGGACGTGCTGCTGCGCCACGTGGAGAGCTGCACCAGCTTCGCCTGCGTCGACTGGACCGACGAGCCCGAGCAGCTGGCGATTCCCAACCAGGCGAGCGATACCTGGATCCGGGTGGTGGTCACCGAGGCCGCCTTGGGCGCGCAGGAGCCGCCGCAGGTTTCGTTCGATCTTCAGCCTTGAACGGTCGGGTCGAAGAGAGGGTCTACTGCAGGACGCGGTCGATCGAGGTGACCGGTCCGGACCCGTCGTCCCCTCCCAGGGCCCAGTCGTAGCCGTTGACCCTGACAAGCTCGTAGTAGGCGCGCGGCGTGGAGATGGTCGTCGAGGTGGACTGAAAGCTCTGCAAGACGTCGATCATCTCGGCTGCGTCCTCGTGGAACTCGAAGCGCGAGGCGGCGCTGGTCTGCACGATCGGGTAGCTGCCCGGCGTCTCGGTGTTGACCGCGGCAAAAACGAACATGAAGTTGAAGTAGAGAAGCGCGTCGTGCCCGTGGGTGTTGCGTCCGCCGGGCATCTCGTCGGTCTGGGTCGCCCAGGCCTCGTTGTCGCCGTCCGGCGAGAGCAGCTTGCAGACCTCCATGTCGTTGAGCCCGTCGTTTCCGTTTCCGTCGTGCTGGTCGTCGCCGTCGTCCACGAAGACAGTGCCGGTCTCGCCGCTGTCCAGCAGCGCCACGGCGCCGCCGTTGCCGCTCGCGTCGGCGTTGCGGTAGATGTTGTAGCTCTCGGCTCCGCCGACCGCCGACCACTCGATCGTGATCGTGCCCGAGGCGCCGTACAGCATCTCGGCCGAGGAGGCCAGCGACTCGCCCCAGGGCCCCACCGCCGAGACCTTGTAGTACCAGGTGCCGGTCTCGAGCGTGCCGCCGTCGGTCCAGGAGGAGGAATCGATCTTCGGCCGGGTGTCGAGGCCGAGGATCCGGGCGCGCTCCACCGAGTCCAGCGCGTCGGCCTCGGGCGAGGCGACCGAGGTGTCGACGCTGGTTCCGCCGTGTCGAGCACGTTGCCGTCGGCGTCGAGACCGCCGGCCGAGTAGATGTAGGCGCCGAGGAAGTCGTCGAAGCCCTCGCACGATCCCTGGCGCCAGCGCGGCGTCACCATCTCCTGGCCCGAGGGGGAGAACGGCTCGAGGTGACCCGCCGAAGAGGGCGTCGCCTCGTAGGCGTACCAGATGTCGTACTGCGAGTCCGGGTTGACCACCTCCACGTGGTAGAAGCCCGCCAGCATCTGGTCGGACTCGGAGGGGCAGATCGAGCCGAGGTTCTCGGCGTCGGTGAAGAGGGTCAGGGCGGCCGGGTAGCGCGCCTCGGAATCGTTGACGTCGACCCAGCTCACGGCCGGCCTCTCCAAAAAGAGAAACGTCATTCCATGCGCCTCGCGCCTCTTGCCCCTCGATTGTCGTTCCCGTATATGGTGCGGGCGTTGTGACGGCGGGGATCCAGCTTCCCCCGCCGGGAGGATTCGATGTCTGGTCCCATCTCCGGTGAGCTGCCTCGCGCCTACGATCCCGCGGCGATCGAGGAGCCGATCTACCGCTTCTGGAAGTCGGGCGGCTATTTCGCCGCTCGCGACGAGTCCGACGCTGCCCCCTACTGCATCGTGCTGCCCCCGCCCAACATCACCGGCGCGCTGCACATGGGCCACGCGCTGACCGCCACGATCCAGGACATGCTGGTCCGCTGGCGGCGGATGCAGGGCATGAACGCGCTGTGGCTGCCGGGCACCGACCACGCCGGGATCGCCACGCAGATGGTGGTCGAAAGGCAACTGCGCGGAGAAGGTCTCAGCCGCCACGAGCTGGGGCGCGAGCGCTTCGTGGAACGCGTCTGGCAATGGCGCGAGCGCTACGGGCGCCGCATCACCGAGCAGCACGAGCGGCTCGGCGCGTCGCTCGACTGGGACCGCGAACGCTTCACGATGGACGAGGGTCTCTCCCGCGCGGTGCGCGAGGCGTTCGTCCGGCTCTACGAGCGGGGTAAGATCTTCCGCGACAAGCGTCTGATCAACTGGTGCGTCTCCTGCCGCACCGCGCTGTCCGAGGTGGAGGTCGATCGCGATCGCCCCGAGCCCGGCGAGATGTGGTCGTTCGCCTATCCCTTCGAGGACGGCGACGGAGAGATCGTGGTCGCCACCACGCGCGCCGAGACGATGCTGGGCGACACCGCGGTCGTGGTCCACCCGGACGACGAGCGCTACCGCGAACGGATCGGAAAACGCGTCCGTCACCCGTTCCAGGATCGCGCCCTGCCGGTGATCGTCGACGCCGAGCTGGCCGACCCCGAGCTGGGGACCGGAGCGGTCAAGATCACTCCGGCGCACGACCCCAACGACTTCGAGTGCGGCCGCCGCCACGACTTGAAAATGATCGACATCCTCGACGGCGACGGCCGAATCAACTCGAACGGGGCGCCGTTCGAGGGCCTCGACAGGTTCGAGGCGCGCGAGGCCGTGCAGCGCGCGCTGGCAGACGAAGGACTGTTCCGCGGTCGCGAGGACCACGAGTACGCCCCGGGACGCTGCCTGCGCTGTCGCACCGTCGTGGAGCCCAAGCTCTCGGAGCAATGGTTCGTCGACACCGACGAGATGATCGACGCCGCGCTGGCGGCGGTCCGAGATGGTCGCACCGAGTTCGTTCCCGAGCACCAGAGGCACCGCTACTTCGAGTGGCTCGAGAAGCGCGTGCCGTGGTGCATCTCCCGCCAGCTGTGGTGGGGCCACCGCATTCCCGCCTGGTACTGCGACGAGTGCGGCGCGACCATTGTCGCGCGACGGGAGCCGCAAAGCTGCGAATCCTGTGGATCGTCGAAGATCCATCAAGACGAGGACGTGCTGGACACCTGGTTCTCCTCGGGGCTGTGGCCGTTCTCCACGCTCGGCTGGCCGGAAGAGACCGCGGCGTTGCGTACCTTCTACCCGACCTCGGTGCTCGAGACCGGCTACGACATCATCACCTTCTGGGTCTCGCGGATGATGATGATGGGTCTCGAGCTGATGGGCGATGTGCCGTTCCGCACGGTGCTGCTCCACCCGATGATCCGCGATCAGGACGGCAACAAGATGTCCAAGTCGCGAGGCAACGTGATCGACCCGATGGATGTGATCGAGGGCTTCTCCCTCGACGACCTGCTGGACAAGACGCGCGGATACACGCTGCCAAAAAAGGAGATCGAAAACGCGATCGCGTACCAGCGCCAGCACTACCCGCGCGGCTTTCCCCAGTGCGGCACCGACGCGCTGCGCTTCACCCTGGCCGCCTACACCGGCCAGGACCAGGACATCCGATTCTCGGTGGATCGCGTCGAGGGGCATCGCAGGTTCTGCAACAAGATCTGGCAGGCCGTGCTCGGCTTCGCCGCGCCCTACCTGGAGGGGATCGAGGCGCAGCCCGGCGTCCCCGAGCCCGTGACGCTGGCCGATCGCTGGATCCTGGCCCGCCTCTCGCAGGTGGCCGGCGAGGTCGACCACCACCTCGAGGATCTGCGCGTGGGTGAGGCGACCCAACTGCTCTACCACTTCTTCTGGGACGAGCTGTGCTCCTGGTACATCGAGCTGCTCAAGCCGGTGCTGTCCGACGGAGACGAGCGCAGCCGCGAGGCCGGGCGGCGAGTGCTGAGATACGTGCTCGACGTCTCGTTGCGCCTGCTCCACCCGCTGATGCCGTTCGTCACCGAGGCGCTCTGGCAGCGTCTGCCCAAGCCCGCGGACGCGCCGGAGAGCATCATGCTGGCGCGCTACCCCGACGCCGGAGACGGCCGGCCGGACGAGGTGGCCCTGCGCGACGCCGGCCGGCTGATGGAAGCGATCAACGCGGTCAGAACGCTGCGCTCGGAGTACAACGTCAAGCCCTCGAGCGAGATCGGGCTCGAGGTTATGACCGACGACGGCGAGCTGGCGGCCCTGCTGGACGGGAGCGCCTCGCTGCTGTCCTCGCTGGCCCGCGTGACCGACATCTCGACCCGCCCCGCGGCGGGCCCGCGTCCCGGCGGCTGCGCCACGGTGGTGATCGGAGGGGCCGAGCTACTGGTCCCCCTGCGCGGAATCATCGACGTCTCCGCGGAGCGGAATCGCCTGGCCAGGGAACGTCAGCGCTCGGAGAAAGAGGTGAAGATCGCGGACAAAAAGCTGTCCAACCAGAAGTTCGTCTCGCGCGCTCCCGAGGCTGTCGTCGCCAAGGAGCGGGAGCGCCGGACCGCGGCACTCGAACGGTTGGAGAAGATCGACGAGGCGATCGCCAGGCTGGCGGAGGTGAAGTGAGATGATTCGCGGTATGCAAGGGCTCGGCCGCGCTACCACCCTGGTGGCCGCTGCGCTGCTCATCTCCTGCGGTGGTCCCCAGGTGGCTCGCGAGGCCGGCCCGGAGGATCTGCTGGCGAAAGGCAAATACGAGCAGGCCCGATCCGCGGTAAGGGCCGGCGGTGTCGGCTCGATCCGCGATCGCGCTATCGTGGCGCTGACCCACCTGGCCGAGGCTCCCGTGGACTCGGAGGCGTCGCAGTCGGCCCTTTCGGTGCTGCGCGAGGGCAGCGGCGACGTGGAGACCGCGGCATCGGCGGCGGAGATGCTGGAGCTGCTCTTCACGCTGCCCGAGCCCGCCGGCTCCGAGCTTTCGATCAGTGCGGCCGAGGTGGCGCTGGGCGCGGTCGGTCACGGTCTGCTGGCGCCTTCGCAGGCCGCGCCGATGCCCGGCAGCGAGGTCAGCCGTCGCCTGGCCGTCGCAGTGCTGGAGCGGGTCAGCCTCTGGTTGGAAGCCGGCTCGAGCACCGTCGACCCGGAGAAGATTCTCGATGCCTGGAACGGCTCGTTCAGCCTGCTGGGCGGTTCGCTGACGCTGGGGGAGGAGGAGCTGGCCTGGAAGCTGTTCACCAGCCTGGGCAACCTCGGCGCCTCGATGCACGAGGCGGCGCCGGACTCCGATCTGACCGCCGCGCTACTGCGGGCCGCGGTCTCCACGGCGGAGAAGAATCCACAGATCGCGATTCCCGTGCGCTGCGACGTCTCCTCGCCCTTCGACCGCCTGCGCCAGGCCCTGGTGCGCGAGCGGGGGCTGCTCGGCCGGCTGGAGCGAGCGGTGGCCGCAGCGACCGGCTGCAAGCGGGGAGCCTACGCGCCCGGCGGCGACTGATGTCCGGACTCTCACCGCGCCTGGCGATCGTCGAGCCGTGGTTCGCCGAAAGCCACGCCGTGCTCTTCGGAGGAGTCGCCGAGCACAGCGGCCTGGAGTGCGCGGTCGTCTCGCTGCCCGGCGGGCGCTGGCGCTGGCGGATGCGGCTCGGCGCGTGGCACCTGGCGCAACGGCTCTCGAGGCTCGAGCCGGAGCCCGACGTGCTGCTCGTCTCCGATTACGTCAATCTCCCGGTGCTGCGCGGGCTGTGCCCTGCCGCGCGCGTTCCGGCCGCGGTCTACTTCCTGGAGAACCAGGCGACCTACCCGCTGCGCGAGGGCCGGCAGCGCGACTTCGAGTTCGTGGCGATCAATTTGCTGACCTGCCTGTCCGCCGAGCGTTGCGTGTGGTGCTCCCGCCAGCAGCTCGAGGCCTTTCTCGCCGAGTTGCCCCGTTTTCTGGCGCGCGATCCGGATGCGGACGCGGACGCGGCCCTGGCCTCGATCGAGCGCAAGAGCTCGGTCGTCCCGATCGGCGTGGATCTCGATCGCTTCGACCGCGCCCGCCTCCGCCGCGACGAGCGTTTCGGCCGCCCGCTGCACGTGGTCTGGCCGCACCGCTTCGAGCACGACAAGAACCCTGCCGACTTCTTCGAGGTGCTGATCGAGCTCGCCGACGAGGGCCTCGACTTCGAGCTGTCCGCGATCGGAAAGAGCTACCGCGACGTGCCGCCCGAGATGCTCGCCGCGCGGGAGAAGCTCGGCGACCGCGTGCGGGCTTGGGGCTTCCTCGAGGGCGACACCTACCCCGCCGCGCTGGCCGCGGCCGACGTGGTCGTCTCGACCGCCTGGCAGGAGACGCAGGGGCTGGCCGTGATCGAGGCGATCCGCGCCGGCTGCGATCCGTTGCTCCCCGATCGGCTCTCATACCCGGAAGTGCTCGGAGCGAGTCTGGCCGCCAAGCACCTCTACTCCTCCCGCGGAGATCTGCGCCGCCGCCTGCGCTGGATGATGCGTCACCCGGACCGCGTACGAGCCTCCCCGGACCACTGGCGCGAGATGGAGCGCTTCGGCTGGCCGACGGTCGGTCCCCGCTTCCGTGAGCTGACCGAAGAGCTGGCCGTCGATCGGTAGCCTCCAGCTTGTCTTGGGGGTATACGGATCGAATTGAAATCATTGTTCATTCGTGGTTACCGGTCATTGTTCACCACGAAACGTTTCCGCCGATTTTTCCCAAAAGACTCTCTTTCGGTCGGAAACTGTGCGGGAGTCCGGCCGCTCTCGGCCTTGCACCTGAAACAAGGCCAGCTTTTGTCCAAGATTCGGCTGTCGAGCATCGACTTCCCCGGATTGCACGGAACCGGGACGCAGCGGTGCGCCGGGCGTTTGCGATTCGGCTCGCCTGCGCCCTTTGCTCCTTGTCTTGGCCTGAATTCCGACTCC
>CAZHCG010000106.1:0-17121 GCA_964530995.1 uncultured Myxococcales bacterium | reverse complement strand
AGCATGAATACAATGTGTTACGCCATTATTTTCAAAAAATCAGGGGGAAGATCCGCTTTACCTTGCGCAGCCATTGTGATCTTCTCTCGAGGCATTTTGCCTCGGTCTATCGGACCCGCCACCGTCTGGCTGTTCCTGTTCCTGTTTCTTCTTCTTTCTCCAACTGCTCCAGCGATCCAGCGCCATCACCACCGCAAGCGCGACGAGGAGCAGCGGCAAGGCGTTGCCCAACTGCTGCTCGCACTGACAGGGCGGTCCTGGCTCCTGCGCAGCCTGGGCGTGATCGTTGGTCTCTTGCGCGTCAGGCATGCCCCGACCCTATTCGGTTATCGCCCCGGCGATCTCATCGATTTTGTCCTCCGTCACCGGGGTCTTGCCTTTGGTGATCCCGAAATCTGTGGTGTTGATGTGGCGATACTTCAAAAAGCCGCTGTTCTTCATGATCTCCTCGGCGCAGTTGACCGGGCAACCGTCGATGATGATCAACTCGCCGTCGTCGCCGAGCGCTTCCAGCTCTTGCTTCGAAGTCTCCGTGAATTGTGGGTCCACCGCAAAACGCGCCAGGCAGAGCATCTTCCCTTTTCCGCCGGCCATCAGCTTTCGGGCGACCTTGTCCGAGTAGGCGCCTGTATTGGAAGCCCCCGAGCAGGCCAGCACGACGTTCTTTTTTTCTTTGGTTTCCATTGGTTACTCCTTTGCGCCGGTCACCCCGGCGACGTGTCGAATGTGCAAGTCAGTCTCTACTCCGCCAACTTCTTGTTGAGGGAATGCAGCGCGGCCTTGGTGCGCGAACGCCCGACGGCCTTTGCATTCAGTTGCTCCAGCGCCGCGACAATCCCGGAGAGAGCGGCTCCCGGGAAGCCGAGGATCGTCTCGTTCACCCCCATGTCGGTCGCCTCGCGGCAGCCGTAGCAGCCGAGCGAGAAGTTCATCCTCTGCTCCACATGGGGGATGACGGTCGCGTCCACACAGGTCGCCTGGAGCACGGCCGTGTCCCCCATTCGCCGGTCGCCGCCGGCGAGGTTGAGGTCCGCGAGCGCGAGCCACATGAGCTGCTCCGGCGGTCCCTCGACCACGATGACATCCGGCGCGGCGGGCGCGGCCGAGAGCGGGCAGACTGCGATGCCGGCCAGGCTGTTGGGCGGAAGCCGCGTCATGCCCTCGAACATCGTCTTGCCGGTGGCCGGCTCGGCCACGATGCCGAAGCCCACCAGGCCCTTGCCGGTGGCGAGGCCCTCGGGCAGCGGCTTGAAACCGAAGGCCGACGCGGCGGCGGGGCAGGCGATATCGCCGGGCATGAGCCGCAGCGACTCGCCGTGCCGCGCCCGCATCAGGAGCTGGCAGTAGCGGTGCCCCGTCACCGGCGTGAAACCGTCAAGCGCCGGATTGGCGCTGCCTTCGGGAAGAAGAAAGACCGCGACTGGATCGGTCTCCAACCCGAGGATCTCTTTCAATCTGGTTGCATCTGTTCGCATTGCGATCTCCTTGTGCCACGTGGCGACTTGGCCATATTGGCAACTTTCACGAAAAAAAACTCATCTTCCCCCCGGTGAGGCCCAAGGCTCGAAGCTTATCGACCTGGGGTCCTTGGCGTCGATTTCACCGCAGGTGCATGCCTGCGTGAAGTCGGCCTCAGCCGAGGTTCCCGCCAGCCTGCTGTGGAGCTGGTCGATGTAGTCCGGCATATACCGGTCCCACAGGCGGATGGGGATCTCGTCGATGCTGCTCAGCGGGGAGAGGCAGCCAAACGCGTCGAGAATGAGGCAGCCGCAGTAGGCGTTGAAGTTGACGATCTGCTTCAGCGCACATGAGTCCGCGCGAACACCCTCGGGACCCTCGAAAGCGGAGATCAGGCACCGGCCGAGGAGCTCGGACAGCCGCTCGCGATGAAGATATCCGTTGAGCTGGAGCATGACCGCGCTCACCTCCTCTGTTTCACGCGCTCATCCGCTTGGGACTTTGCGCTCGTGTCCGTGAGCGCGATGGCCGTGGCGCACGAGATGGAGGTCTTGCCGACGCCTCCCTTGCCGGTGAAAAAGTAGTAACGGGTCGTGGGTTCGGTGATATTCATGATTCAGTCCCTGCATTCTCCCCCCATGGCCCTTGGCGACGTCCTTTGTCGCTGGTCGCAGCCGCAGGGGGCGGTATCGTCGAGCACGGCGGTGAGCTGCGTGCGAGGCAGTGCGCCCTCGAAGATCAGGCCGTTGATGAGGAGCGTCGGCGTGGCCCGGATGCCGGCGCGGTGCGCGAGCGCGATGTCGTCCGCGAGCGTCCTGGCGGTGGCCTCGTCCCCCAGACAGGCCCCGAAGCGTTCCAGGTCCAGGCCGAGCCGGCGGGCGGTGTCGATGGTCACGCCGCGGGATCGCTCGCCCTCCAGGGCAAAGGCCGCGTCGATGAACTCCCAGAGTCGACCCTGGTCCTGCGCACAGATTCCGGCCCGGGCCATTAGGCAGGCGGTCGGATGCAAGCTTCTCCTCACGTGCGGGTTGCAAGACGAGTCGAGCGGGTAGTGCACGAAGCGCACCCGCAAACCTGCCGGCCCGCGCTCCTCGAGCAGCGACGTGACGGTGCGGTGAAGCCTTGAACAGTAGGGGCACTCGAGGTCGGAGAACTCGATCAGCTCGTCCGCCGCGAACGGTCCGCCCTTGGACGGAACCCGCTCGGGCAGCACAAACGGCTCGAAGCTCGTTCCGGCCGGGTTCTCGACCCGCACGGTGTCCCACGACGGCGGTGTGGTGAGCGCCCGCCAAACGAAAGGAGTGCTGACAGCGAAGAACCCGCCTCCGACCGCGACGCCGATCGCACCGCTCACGAGCAAGGGGCGCAGCACAGGTCGTCGAACGCCGCGAAGCCACCAGACGAGCCCGGTGGCCAGCAGACCCACGTTCACGGCGTAGAGCGCAATGCACAGCGGACACGCCTCCTCGGCGCGGATGAGCAAGGCCGCGAGGAACACCGAGTACCCGACGGCTCCCAGGCCTATTAGCGCGATGAGGAGCCCGATGGCCGGCCTGTACTGAATGCCGGACTCCCGCTTGCGGTAAACCAGGGCAAGGATCGCCAGCGCCGCTCCCGCCAGATAGAACGCGGTGCCGTAGTGGGATATCGGCACGCCGAGAAGCTCCGCAGCCGTGCTGGTATGCGCAGCTCCGCACGCCGTTTCGACCAGCGCCGCGCAGGCCCCCGTCGAGCCCGTAGCGCGGAAGCGCACGTGGTCTGAGGTCGAAAGCCCGCTGACCGCAACACCGATCACGAACAACACCGTCGCGATGGCTGGCGCCGCAATCCCCGAGTCACGTGGTTGCGAGCCGGGCAGGCCGGGTGTGGGGGTGCTCATCGTTTATTGATTCCTTCCACACGACCCGCCGGGCGCGAAGCCGAGGTGATTGGCGACAGCCTGGGAGATGCCCGAGAAAGCGACGAACCCCTCGTGCCGCCACAACTCCTTGCCGCCACCGTCGACGAGCAGGATGAAGGGGATGGCGTGCATCCGGTAGCGTTCGGCGAGCTGCCCGTTGGCCTCGTCGCGGATGTCCAGAACGCGCACGTCGAGGCACGCGCCCAACTCGCGCGCGGCCCGCTCCATCACCGGCTTCATCCGTTTGCACTGCGCGCAGACGCCCATGCCGAAGTCGAAGAGCTGCGGACGCCCGCCGCCGATAGCGACATGCTCGGCGACCTCGGTCGACCTACGCTGTGTGGAGTACCAGGCGCCGCCCGCCGCCACGACGAGCACCACCACGAGCAGCCACAGACGAGCTGGCCACCCCTTGGCTCCGGGCGCATCGGTCATGACGGCCTCAGCAGCAGGAGCGCTGTCCCGACTTCTTCGCCGGGGATGAGTCGTCCGAGTCGGACGGACCGCAGCAGCTCGAAGAGGAGGCCTTGGCCGCCGGCCCCCGTAGGTACTTGTCGGTCAGCTCCGAGATCGACCGCGCGGGGCTGGCCTTCACCGCCTCGGCCATCTCGACGGCGAGGCGCATGTCATCCTTCGATACCCCGAGCTTGCGCGCCTCGTTGTAGTGGAACTTGAAGCACATCTCGCAGCTCGAGCCGATCGCCGCGCCGATGGCCACCAGCTCCCTCACCGCATCGGTGAAGAGGCTCGTGGGCGCTTCGATCCCGGCGTGGCCGGCCAGCGCGTCGCGCGTGGGGTACCTGCCCTTGCAGACGACGGCGCCGTCCACCAGGGTCAGCGGCAGGCAGTCGTTGCCGTCCTTGCCGAGCGCTGTCTTCACAACGTCGTTGCCGGTGAAGGCGGCAGGCTGCTGCGACAAGCTGTAGCGCTCGACCTCGACGCCCTGGCGCTTCAGCCAGTCGAGGTCGGCCGCGAAGCGCACCAGCTCGGGATCGACCGAGGGACCGCAGACTCCCGTGGAACAGCACATGGGCGGGTCGAATATCTGGATCTTCATAAGTGGTCTCCTTCGTCTTTGCCGGCGAGAAACGCCTCGAGCCGGCGGCGCAGCTCGTCGCGAGTGGCGCGGAAAGCATTCAGTCGGTCTTGTTCGTTGCCCTGGACGCCGGCGGGGTCGGGCAGGCCCCAGTGCAGCCGCGTGGCCTGGCCTAGGAACAGCGGGCACTCCTCCTCGCCGCAGAGGGTGATCACCGTGTCGACCTGGTCCGCCGGGATCTCGGAGACCGCTTTGGAGCGGTGATGCGAGATGTCGATCCCGATCTCCTCGAGCACGGCGATGGCCTCGGGCCGCACGCCCGTCGGGCGCGAGCCCGCCGACCACACCTGGATCCCGGCCGGCGCCAGCGAGCGCGCGATGCCCTCGGCGATCTGGCTGCGCGCGGAGTTGGCCACGCAGAGGAAGAGGATGCCCTTCACGGCAGCACCTCCTCGGGCTTGCGTCCCACCACGCGGATGCTCGCCACCTTCCCGGCCAGCTCGTGGGCCATGCGCAGGATCGTAGCCTTGGGGAGGCCACCCGGGCCGCAGCAACACGAGCCCTCGTTGGCGCCCAGCAGCGACGCGAGCTGGTCGCGGTCATAGCTCAGGCGGTCGCGGACCTCGACCTCGACGAGCCCCGCGTCTGCCAGGCCTTTGAGGTACGCCGCCTCGGGGATGGCGCCCGAGATGCAAGCCGAGTAGGCCTGCGCCGCCTCGGCGATCCAGGCCGGCATGGTCTCGGCCACGATGTCAGAGATCGAGATGCGGCCGCCCACCTTGAGCACGCGATGGAGCTCGGCGAAGACCCGCGGCTTCTCGGGCGAGAGGTTGATGACGCAGTTCGAAAGTACGAGGTCTACGGCGTCCGACTCGACCGGCAGATCCTCGATGATGCCCTCGAGCACCTCGACGTTCGTGAGCCCCGCGGCGGACGCGTTCGCCCTGGCTCGCTCGATCATGGTCGGAGTCATGTCGACGCCGATCACCTTGCCCTTGGGTCCTACGAGCTTGGCCGCGAGCAGGAGGTCGATGCCGGCGCCCGAGCCCAGGTCGAGCACCGTGTCTCCCTCGCGGATCTCGGCAAGCGCCACGGGGTTGCCGCAGCCGAAGGAGCTCACCACGGCGTCGGCGGGGAGCGAGGCCAACGCCTCGCGGCTGTAGCCGGCGAGGTTGGTGAGGACGCCTGCGGGCGCTGGGCCAGAGCAACAGGCGCCGCTGGTGGCCTTGGTCTGCTCGACGGCGCTCGTGTAGCTCTTCGAGACGATCTTGCGGAGTTCGTCGGGTTGGTTCATGACTTGACCTCCGTGGCGCATGTCTGCACGCCGCCGAGACGCGATGGGTCGTTCGGGAAGTACTTGCGTCCGAGCCACAGCGCCACGTTGACCAGCCCGATCAGCACCGGCACCTCGACCAGCGGCCCGATCACCGCGGCGAACGCGGCCCCGTGGGCGATGCCGAAGGTGGCCACCGCCACCGCGATGGCCAGCTCGAAGTTGTTCGAGGCCGCCGTGAACGACAGCGTCGTCGACTGGCCGTAGGTCGCGCCGACCTTCTTCGACATGAAAAAGGAGACAAAAAACATCAGCACGAAGTAGATCAGCAGCGGCACAGCGATGCGGACCACATCGAACGGCAGCTCGATGATCGTCTCGCCCTTGAGCGAGAACATCACCACGATGGTGAACAGCAGCGCGATGAGCGTGATCGGGCTGATCTTCGGAATGAACTTCGTGTGGTACCAGTCCTTGTCCTTGAGCTTGATCAGCGAAAAGCGCGTGACGATGCCGGCGATGAACGGGATGCCGAGGTAGATGAAGACACTCTTGGCGATCTCGCCCATGGTGATGTCGACCGCGACCCCTTCGAGGCCGAACCAGGTCGGCACCAAGGTGATGAAGACGTAGGCGTAGACCGAGTAGAGCAGCACCTGGAAGATCGAGTTGAAGGCGACCAGGCCGGCGCAGTACTCGGTGTCGCCCTTGGCCAGGTCGTTCCAGACGATGACCATCGCGATGCAGCGGGCCAGCCCGATCATGATCAGCCCCACCATGTACTCGGGCTTGTCGTGCAGAAAGAGCACCGCCAGGCCGAACATCAGGATCGGGCCCACGATCCAGTTCTGCACCAGCGAAAGGCCGAGCACCTTGAAGTTGCGGAAGACCGGCCCCATCTCCTCGTACTTCACCTTGGCCAGCGGCGGGTACATCATCAGGATGAGCCCGATGGCGATCGGGATGGAGGTCGTGCCCACGCTGAACTCGTCGAGCAGCGGCACGATGCCCGGGAACACGTACCCGGCGCCCACGCCGATGCCCATGGCCAGGAAGATCCAGACCGTCAGGTAGCGGTCCAGAAAGGACAGCCTTCCGGCAACGCCCTCTGACTTGGTCATCTCTTTCATCTCTTTGCTCCTCGCTCGGCCGCTCGCTCGGCGAGCAGGTCGCCGCACGAACTCTCGACGCGGTCCTTGCACTTGCGCCAGTCGGCAAGCCTCGCGAACAGCTCGGGCGGAATGTGGTTATCGAGCACGGCCGGAAGCAGCTCGATGACGTGCCCCTGCGCGGGCTCGGGCTTCTCGGCGATGCGGAAGTAGACCCAGGTGCCGTCGCGGCGGTCGTCGAGCAGACCGGCGTTGACCAGGTGCCTGAGGTGCCGCGACGCCTTCGACTGCGAGATATCCAGCACGTCGACGAAGTCGCAGACGCACAGCTCGCCCTCCTCGAGGAGGAGGCCGAGCATCTGCAGCCGGGTCTCGTCCGACAGGGCCTTGAATACATTGGTCAATGTGCGCATGGCTCGTGCTCCCGGTGCTTCTGCTTGCATATACACGGATACCCGGGTATATGCAAGCGAAACTCAAAGGTGACCCACGAGCAACCAGGTGTTCTGGGGATGACTCAGGCCGGGCTCCTGGCGGCGCGGGCCATGGCCGCCTGGGCGTCCTGGAACGCCACGTCTACTTCCCGCTGTTCGGAGCCGCCTGCGCGCTGGCGATCATCCGCGAGGAGGAGCGCGTCCACACCGAGGTCGCTGCTGTCTGTACTCGCGGCCGGGCCGACGGGTCGGCGCTTTTTTTCCACCAGCCTCGCGGCTCGCAGCCGAGCGACCCGGGGAAGCGTCGATACTATTTTTCTGCGTCAGTCGCGCTCGGGGGGCTCTTCCGCGGCGGAGGGGTCTTGCGGTCGGACCGGCCGCTTGAGTCGACCATTCAGGTCGAGACTCCGCAGCGCGGCAGCAGCCAGCGTTGCAGCACGATCCAGGCCGCGAGCACGGCCAGCAGTATCCAGATATCGCTCATGCTGCATCCCTCCCGCTCAACCGAGAACCTTGTCGATCATCGCGGCGAAGTGCTCCTTGGGCCGCGCTCCGATCACCTTGTCCCTCTCCTCGCCGCCGACGAAGAGCGAGATGGTCGGGATCGACCTGATTCCGAACTTCATCGCGAGCTGCTGGTTCTCGTCGACGTTGATCTTGAGGACCTTGAACTTGCCGGCGTACTCGTCGGCCAGCTCCTCCAGGATCGGCGAGATCATGTGGCAGGGTCCGCACCAGGGCGCCCAGAAGTCCAGCAGGACCGGCACCTCGCTTTGCAAGACGTCCCGCTCGAAGCTCTCGTCCGACGTGGTTCCGACGTGCTCTCTCATCTTTCCTCTCCTTGCTCGTCACCGGATAGGGGCGCAACACCCGCGTTCAAGAAAACATGATGTACCCCTTATCGCTTCGGTCAAGCGCAACGCCGATCATCGTCGCCTCCAGAGTCTCCACCGCGACTTGACCGCCCGGCCGCGGGGCGGGTATCTCCGTTGCGATGAGGTTGCCGCTTTCGATCCTGCTCGTCGCGCTGGCCGCCTGCGGCGAGGGACCCGCCGCTGTCGACGGCGGCGCCGACGGCGGCTCCGCGCTCGCGGGCGAGAGGACCGACGCCGCGCCGGACTCTGCGCCGGACGGCGGGAGCGACGGCTCGGAGCAGAGCGGCGGCGAGGCCGAGCCCGACGACTACGAGACCCCGACCGGCCACCAGGTGGACGGTGTGCGCCCGCCCGCCTCGGAGTGGAGCTTTCCCGAGCTGCCGGCTCCCGAGCTTCCGCCTCCCGAGGCCGGCGAGATGGTCTCGATCCCGGGCGGCACCCTGGCGCGGGGCAGCCATCCCAGAGATCCGCTGCGCGACCAGTACGCCGAGAACGACCAGGTGGCGACTCCGGTGACGCCTTTCGAGATGGACGTCCTGCCCTACCCCAACGATCCCGATCTCCCGTTTCTGACCGGAGTCACGCGCGCCGAGGCCGCGGCGCTGTGCGCCGAGCAGGGCAAGCGGCTCTGCACCGAGGTGGAGTGGGAGTGGGCCTGCAAGGGCGAGGACGGACGCCGCTATCCCTCGGGCAACCGCTACGAAGACGATCGCTATCCGCCGACCGATCCGCTGCCGCCGGCCTCACCGTTCGGCGTGTTCGCGCTGGGCCGCGTTCGAGAGTGGACCGCCAGCCAGTGGGGGCTGGAGCCGGACCAGGTCGAACGGGCCGCGCTGCGCGGCTACTCGCCAGGCGCGCTCACGATCGGAGAGCCGACCCCGCCCGAGCAGGGAAGGCGCTGCGCCAAGCGCTGGCCGCAGCAGCCCGACCTGGCGGCCGAGGACCTGGGCCTGCGCTGCTGCCGGGGGCAGCCCAACGAGGAGATCTGCTTCATCGAGCGCACCCGACCGGCGCACAGCCTCTACTCCAACATGAAGCCCGACAAGTTCGCCCGGGTGATCCGGCAGGTGCCCGAGCTGGAGATGATCCACGACAACCCGCACATGTTCTCCGAGGGGGACATCCGCGCCGTGCTCGCACGCCGCCGCAGCGATCGCGAGAAGCTGGCCGATCAGGGCATCCACTTCAGGTGGAAACCGATGCGCTGGATCCCGCGCCAGGGGACCGAGCTGTGGGTCGCGGTCGGCCGCTCCGATCTGCACTCCTTCGTGGTGGCGCTGCACGAGGTGGTGGACAACGAGGTCTACGTCCACGCCTCGAGCCTGATCCTGTACAAGCAGCCGATCCCGCTGGCGCTGGCCTACAGGGAGGGCCACCGCGACGAGATGTACTGGGCGCCGTGCTGGGGCTGCCGCGACGGAGGATCCGTGGCCTGGGACGAGGAGAGCAACCAGGTGATCATCACCCACAAGTGGTAGGCGTTCTCAGCTTCTCAGCTCTCGATGTCTTGTGAAAAGAAAAAAGGCGCTAACGGAGCTCGGAGAGGCGGCGGTCGAGCTCGGAGAGGCGCCACTGGAAGAGCTGGACCCGCTCCGTGGTGCGGCGCTCCTCGATGGTCCGCTCCAGCGACGCGTGGTCGGGCGATGCCGACCCGCCATCGCTCCCGAATCTCTTTTGCAGGTTCGCGATCACGTTGCCGAGCCAATCCATTTCAGCTCCTCCTGCTCTCGCCCCGTCCCCGAAAAATGCAAACGCCTTGCCAAAAGTTTCACTTCGAGGCAAAAACCTTTCATTACAAACACTTGTAAACCAACACGCCACGTCGTAGGCCGCGGCTCGGCGCGAACCGAACGTAGCGAACCAACGCTGCGGGCGCTGCGAAAAGAGCCTCTCCACAGGAAATTCACTAACGATTTTGATACCTTATGTTGGTGCAACGCGCGTTTCGCACCTTTTTCCCCAGTGATATCGGCCAACTCGGCTCGATGCGAAGCGGCGGTAGCGCAAGCGAAGATCGATTGTCAGGCTCGAGCGTAGATGCCAACATGCAAGAGGTCGACAGCTGAGACAAGGAGAGAGCCGATGAAACGCACGCCTGGCGTCGCGATCGCTTCCGTGATCTGCCTGGGAATCGCAGCCTGCGGCGGAGCTCGTCCGCGGGGAGGGTCGTCCGATCTCGAATCGATCCGCGCCGACACCGCCGAGGTGTGGGTCACGGATTCGCGCGGCGATCCGCTGCCGGTGTTCTACGTCGACGGCCGCCACTACCTGCTGGGCCGGATCGGAACCGCCTACGAGATCTGGATCTACAACCCGGGCGAGACCCGGATCGAGACCGTCGTCTCGGTCGACGGGCGCGACGTGATCTCGGGCAGGCGCGCCGACTACCGGAGCGACCGGGGCTACGTGGTCGATCCCGGCGAGGAGCTGCGCATCCCCGGGTTTCGAACCAGCCTCGACGAAGTGGCCGAGTTCGAGTTCTCCAGACCCGGAGACTCCTACGCTTCGCGGATCGGCGGAGGCGCGGACGTGGGCGTGATCGGAGTCGCGGTCTTCGAGGAGGACGTCTCGGAGCCTCCCCCTCCGATGCCGATCGCGGCCGAAGAGAGGGAAAGCGCCGAGCGCCGTCGGCCGGCCGCCGCCGGGGCAGACGCGGCTCCGGCCAGCTCCAAGGCGGCGCCGCTCGAGATGCGGGACGAGGCCTCGCGAGAGCCCGGACTGGGGACCCGCTGGGGACGCGAGATTCGCTCCGACGCGGAGAAAGTCCCCTTCCGCAGGCGCGACGAGCTCGACCCGGCGGAGGTGATCTCGCTGTTCTACGACGACGCCGAAGGGCTCGAGCGTCGCGGCGTCGAGCTGACCGGAGACGATCGCGGGCCGCTCGAGACGGACCACGAGCCCGATCCGTTCCCCGGCGCTGCGAGGGAGCCGGACGCACGGTAGGCGGCTACCAGTACTCTTCCAGCTCGATTCCGATCAGGTCCGAGAGACCGGCGTTCTCCCGCCGGTAGTACTCCGTGAGCAGCTCGCGCGTCTCGGCCCGCATCGGCGGGTACCCGCGAGTCGTGAGGTTGAGCTTCTTCCACAGCTTTTCGAGCCCGAAGTAGAGCGGGTTGCGGTGATCCCGCTCGCGCTCGATCGTGTTGGGAGTCATCTGCTTGGCCATGTGCAGCCGCTGGAACCTGTTGAACCACAGCTGGGCCGAAAGCGAGCGCGGCACCACCGAGGGGTTCCTGGTCAGCTCCAGGTCGAGGCCGTCCTCGCCCTCGGGCATCTCCAGCCCGAGGAACTCCAGCACCTCGGCCAGCTCCCGCTCGGGCCGCCTCTTGAAGCGCTCGAAGATCACGAACGCCATCTGCCCGCGGCCGAACAGCTCGAAGTAGGTGCGCAGGTGCCGCGCGTAGAGCCCGATCTCGAGAATCGCCGGCGTCTCGAGCCTGAGCTGATCCTCGAAGCGGTAGATCGCCCGGCCGCGCTTGACCCAGTGCCAGTAGTGGGAGTAGGCGCGATCCACGGGGTTGCGCAGCATGAAGATCAGCTTCGCGCGGGGGTTGATCCGCGCGATCCGCGAAGCGGCCTTGCCCGACTCCAGGTAGTGGGTCGAGGCCTCGAACAGTAGCTGGTCCTCGGAGTCGGGGTGGAACAGGCCGGAGTACTCCTCGAGCAGCTCGCTCTCCCGCTTCTCCCAGTCGAGCTCGCGCCAGCGCTCGGGAAACTCCCAGAGGTAGTAGCGACCCTGCGCGTCGAGATCGTCGCGGCTGAGAAAGTGGGGCTCCTTGGGGACCGATCCGCAGATCCGCGGATGCTGCGCGAGGATCGCGTAGAAGGTGGAGGTGCCCGACTTCATCGCGCCGGTGATGAAGAAGTCGGGAAGCCGCCTGCCGGTGCTCTCGTCAATCATGACCCGCGCCCCAGTCCCTAACACAACAGGCGATGTCAGGGGAGCTTTTCGATCCGTCCCCGCAGCCTCTCGTAGCGGGCCAGGTCCAGCGCGGCGGTGATCTCGTCGCGTTGCCGGGCATCGAATATCTCCTGGAACTTGGAGGGACGCCGCCGGGGCGGCTCGGCCGCGTTGCCGATCCAAAAACGGTGCTCGGGAATCACGCTGCCGGCGGTCCGCTCGCGCTCGGAGAGCATCTCCTCGCGGTAGTCGATTCCGATCTCGCGACAGAGGCGGCGCAGCGTGCGCTCCGGATCTTCGACGAGATCCTCGTAGACGGCGAAGGAGTGACCCGGCCTGCCGAAGTGGCGCTCCGAGATGCGCAGCGACCGGTTCCAGCGCTCGATCCCGAACGAGACCTCCTGCTGGCGCGGAAAGAGCTCGGGATGCCTTTGGGCGCGATCGTGGATCGAGGCGACCACGTCGCGGCCGTCCCGGATCAGGTGGACGAAGCGCAGCGCGGGAACGTGGCGGCGGATGAAGCCGATGTTGAGCATGTGCATCGGTGTCTTCTCCAGCCAGATATCGCAGCCCTTCTCCAGCGCGACGCGATCGAGAATCGCGGTGAAGGCGGCCGCGCTGGAAGCGACCGGCACGACGCGCCGCGGCGCCATCCGCGCCAGGTCCGGACGCTCGATCTCGGCCAGCAGCCGCTCGAACGCCGCCCGCCTGCGCCCGGTGGGCAGCCCCAGCCGGGCCGGCAGCCGCGAGAACCCCCTGGTCAGCCGGCGGAAGAAGAAGGTCTCGGGAAACGAGCAGACGCGCGGATGCGAAGCCAGCGCCACTTGCAGCATGGTGGTCCCCGAGCGCGAGCAGCCGACCACGAACAGCCGGCGGCTGATCCGCTCCGGCCGGGACGATCCGCCGCTCATCCTCTTTCCTCCCCGCCGCTTTCCGCGCGGCGCGGCAGCAGCCTCCTCAGCTTCTCGGCGAAGGCCGCGGGCAGCACGCCCTGGTCGAGCACCTCGTGCAGCAGGCTCGTCACCGGCCGGACCACGGCGCGGGGCAGCAAGTGCAGCGAGGCGATCAGCAGCACAGGCGTCAGCGGAACCACCGCTCCGAGCACGACCAGCCTGGGAGCCGCCAGCGCCACCAGCGCCTGGCGCAGCGCGGCGCAGATCGCCGCCGTCAGCGCTCCGGCGACCAGCGGAGCAGCGTGCAGCGCCAGGAAGTCGACGATCGGCATCCGCACCGCCGAGTTGGCCACGGCGACCTGCATCAGGTACATGACCGTGATCGCCAGCCCCACCGCCAGCGCCGCCTCCTCGAGCCCGAAGCGGGAGCAGGCGATCCAGGTCCCGCCCAGGATCAGCCCCGCGTAGACGATCTGCAAGAGCACCAGCCGGTAGATGCGCCCCGTGGCCTTCACGAAGCTGCCGGCCACGTGGTAGGTGGCGCGGAACAGCCCGAAGGCGCACAGAATGCGAAACGGCTGCACGGCGCCCTGCCACTTGTCTCCCAGCAGGCCCACGATCAGCTCCTCGGCCAGCAGGATCATCATCACCATCACCGGCAGGATCACCAGGCTGGTCATCGACATCGCCTTGCCGTAGGCGGAGCGGACGCGCGGCACGTCCTTCTGGATGCGGGAGACGGCCGGGAACAGCACGGTCGCCAGCACGTGACCGGTCTGGGCCAGCGGCCCCTCCATCGTGCGGTAGGCGCGCTCGTACAGCCCCAGCGGCGCGGCACCCATCAGGTGCCCGATCACGAAGTAGTCGCCCTTGCGCGCGAAGAAGTTGAACAGCTTGTGCAGCGAGGCGCCGATCCCGAAGCTGGCCAGCTGGCCGAACTCCCTGCCGCGCAGCAGCGGCAGCGCCGGGTGCCGCACCAGCGAGTAGGCCACGAACGTCTTGAGCGAGGCCTGGGCCAGCGTGCCGCCAACCAGGCTCCAGACGCCGTAGCCCGCCAGCGCCATCCCGACCGCGACCAGCCCGTAGCCCAGCCCGTAGCTGGTGATCTCGACCGCCATCAGCCGCGAGAACTCCAGCCGGCGCTTGAGCAGCGCCTCGCTGGTGATCCCTACCCCGATGAAGACGAACGTCCCGGAGATGACGCGCAGAACGTCGGTGACCCGCGGCTCGGAGAAGAACCCCGCGAACCAGGGGGCGATCAGAAAGACGCAGCCCGCCACCGCGCAGCCCAGCAGCGTCGACGAGGTGAACCCCACCCGAATCTGCCGCGAGGTCAGCTCCTCGCGCTGGATCATCGACTGGGCCAGGCCCAGGTCGCTGACGATCCGGCCGAAGTTGATCGCGATCAGCGCCAGCCCGATCAGGCCGAAGTCCTCGGGAGGCAGCAGCCGGGCCAGCACGATCGCGACGCCCATCTGCAAGAGGAACTGGGTGGCGACCGTCACGAAGCGCCAGCTCAGCCCCCTGGCCGTGCGCCGACGGATGTCGCCGCCGCCCTCTCCCGGCGGCCGCTCGAGGCCGGCTCGTTTCTGGCTCGACTCGGACGTGGGACACCTCGCCTGCGAAAAAAAACAGAGCGTATTTGACCAGAGCCGAGCCTCAAAGCCAAGGAATTACCCGCCCGAGCGGTCCCGGCTGGCGTGGAGGAATCCGTTCGACCGGTGTTGCAGGTCTCCCCGGTGTGCGGCGGTCGATCTCCGTCGACGAGGCCTGGCCTTCGGTGGATACCGCTTTGGAGATCATCGCCGATCAGTTATCATTCCAGTCTACTCGTGAAACGACACATCACAGTGGGCGATCAGCGCCGCATGGCGCGGGAGCTGGCCGGGAGGCTGGCGCCGTTCGACCCGCGGGCTGTGGTCTACCTGCGCGATGGCGGCAGGATCGCGGCGGAGGCGGTCGGCTCCGAACTGGGCGTCCCGATCCACCCGCTCGATGTTCGTTATCCGTTGAGCAGGCTGATCGAGGGCAGCCCGGCTCCGGTCGAGATCGCGCTGCTGGCCTGCAAGGAGATCGCCTACCGGCTGACGCGCCCTCGACATCTACCGTCCGGCACCTCGCTCCCGCCGCCGGGAACGCGGATCGCCCTGCTCGACGACTCGGCCAGCTCGGGCCGCACGATCGCCACGGCTCTGCGCGTGCTGGAGGAGCGAGGCGTGGGCCGCGATCTGGTCGAGGTGGCCGTGATTCGCTGCGGGCCGCGCGCCCGCCGCCTGGTGCACCACTGGATCCTGGAAGAAGCGGCGCGGCTCAGCACTCGGAGACGTCCGGCGGAATCCGGATCGTGAACGACGCGCGCCCCTCGTGCTCGCCGGCCTCCACGCTCCAACCCAGGCGATCGACGGCCAGCCCGACCGCGTACAGACCCAGCGCCCTGCCGTAGCGCGCGCCGGTGGCGCTCTTGATCGCGGCCTGCCGATCGCGCGAAAAAAGGCTCTCCCTGTAACGAGGCTCGACCACCGGGCCGTCGTCCCGCACCGAGATGCGCACGAGATCGTTCTCGAGCGCGGCCTCGACGCCCACGGAGCCGTCCGCCGGACAGTTCTGCACGGAGGTGAAGATCAGCGCCTCCAGCGCCAGTCGGGCGTACTTGGGCTCGCAGCGGAGCGCGGCTTTCGGGAGGGGCTTCACGATCCGCAAAGACGGACCTTCGACGATCAATCTGGCGATCCTGTCGACTGCGACCTCGAGCAGCGTTGAGATCTCCACCTCGCCAGATTTTTCCGCCTCGGCTTTCTCCAGCTTGGCGATCAAGTGCAGCTGCTCGACCATCTGCAGCAGCGTGTCCACCGCTATCTTGCAGTCCCCGACGATCTCCGCGATCTCCTCGTCGGAAGTGTCCAGAAAGGAGAGGTTCGCCGCGAGCGCCGAGATCGGGTTCTTCAGGTCGTGGACGTAGAGCTTGGTCAGCTCGGTCTGGACCGATATCCACTGCTCCATCGACGATTCGCCCGTTTCAGACACTTCCGGCGAACCTCCCGGCGACGTAGAGGCGGAGCGCTGCGAGCGCATCCTCGTCGGTATCGCGGAACACGACGCCCATTCCGGACGGTTGCTGCTCGTCTCCGACCTGGGCGCGGACCACCACACCGTCGACCGTGATCGGCTCGAAGCTGCACGGCAAGGAGAGGCGCAGCTCGACCTTTTCGCCCTCGGAGAGCAGCAAATCCGAGTAGAGGTAGACCCCCACGGCGCTCAGATCGAAATGCCCGAAAGGGATCGCCCCGTCCGCCGGATCGACCATCTCGACGACGGCCCCGCCTCGGGACCGCCTGCTGCCGCGGGACGGATCGGCTCGCCTGCGGCTTCGTCTCTCGCGTCGGAGGGCCGGTGTCCGAGATGCGGCGCAACCCGTCGATGATGAGCGCATGAGCAAGATCTCTCATGCTCGCCCGAGCGAGTCAAATATCTGGAACCAGAACGAATAGCTTCGGTCTCGAAAGGGATACGGGGAAAACAGGGGCGCTACTCTTTCTCGCCCTTGCCGGAGTGACAGCCGCTGCAGCCCTTGACCTTCTTCAGCGCCTCGTTGTCCGGATTGGCCTCGAGCTGCTTCTTGTGACAGCCGTCCTTGCAGAGAGTGTGGTGGGCGTCCTTGGACGAGGGAACGCCCTCGGTCTCGCCGTCGTGGCAGCCCTCCACGTCGCAGGCCGGATTCTTCTCCTCGCCCTTGGGCTCGTGGTGGCAGGTCTCGCACCCCTTCTCGTTGATCTTCTCGTCGAGCTCGGCGTGCTTCTCGTGGGGGAAGATCACCGCGTCCTTGGTGCCGTCCTCGTCCTCGAGCTCGATCACCTCCGGCGGACCCTCGCCTTCGGCCTCGCCCTCTTCGGCCTTGCCCTCTTCGGCTTCGCCCTCTTCGGCCTCGCCCTCTTCGGCCTCGCCTTCATCGGCCTCGCCCTCCTCGGCCTCGCCCTCTTCGGCCTCGCCTTCATCGGCCTCGCCCTCCTCGGCCTCGGCGACCTCGTCCTGCGCTTCCTCGTCCGCGGGCTCCTGCTCGGCCTCCTTCTTGCCGCCGCAGGCTCCGCAGATCAGACCCAAGAGCAAACATCCCAGCACGATTCTCATCATCTGGTCACTCCTTTCCGTGTTTCGGTCGGACAATCGAAAAATAAAGCAAAGGCCGCTTTCCAACCTACGTTCCGCACATTCTGGAGAGCGTTCTGGGGAATTTCCAAGC
Source organism: uncultured Myxococcales bacterium (assembly GCA_964530995.1). Lineage (GTDB taxonomy): Bacteria > Myxococcota_A > Polyangia > JAAYKL01 > JAAYKL01 > CAZHCG01. The sequence continues at coordinate 5 of CAZHCG010000106.1, read as the reverse complement.
GCATC
>CAZHCG010000105.1:0-17371 GCA_964530995.1 uncultured Myxococcales bacterium | reverse complement strand
CCCAGATGTGCCGGGTTTCCAACGAGACGATTCGACGTTGGATTCGCAAGCACGGCCTCAAGGCCTACAACACCACGGGCGGGCTGGCGATCAAGATCCTGGAAGGAGATCTGCGGGATTTCGCCGAGGAGCTGAACGTGTTCGTCGACTGGGACTACCTGGAGAATTAGTCCAGGCGACGAGCCTTTTCGATCTCGATCGGTGTGACCGGCACGCCTTCCATCTCGCCTCCGGGCGCATCCGCCGTCGCGGTCGGCACCGATGAGATGTCCATTACCATGTCGTAGCCCTCCTCCACCTCTCCGAACAGGGCGTAGCCGCCGTTGAGCTGGGGCGCCTCGGACAGACAGATGAAGAACTGGGAGGTGGCGCTGTCGGGCTCGGACGGCCTGCGCGCCATCGAGACCGTCCCCGGCAGGTGACGCGCTCCGGGAATCAGCTCCAGCGGAATCGGCTCTCCGGTCTCGGCGCGATTCAGCTCCGCGTCGAAACCGCCGCCCTGGACCACGAAGGTCGGGATCACGCGGTGAAAGATCTTGCCCTCGTAGAACCCGGAGTCGACGTACCCTAGAAAGTTCTCGACCGTCCGCAAAGCGGCCTTTCCGTACAGTCCGATCACGATCGTGCCGCGGGATGTGACCAGCTCGACCCTGTCCGTGACCTCCGGGCTGTCAGAGACCGGCTCGGGTTCCGGAACCCGGAAGAGCTCTTCCTGGTTGGAAGGCTGTTCCGTTTCGCCATCAGGCGCTCCGGTTGCGACGAAACCGCCGCAGCCGATGAATACGAGACCAGCTAGAAGCTCGAGTCGCTCGCCGCAACTCGAGCTTCCGGATCGGCGAGAGCGCTGGTCGCTCACGGCTGGATCATCAGCGAGATGATCAGAGCGTAGATCACGAGGGACTCGATCAGCGCCAGGCCCAGAATCATCGGCGTGAAGATCTTGCCCGAGGCGTTCGGGTTGCGGGCGATACCCTCCAGGGCCGCGCTCGCGACGCGCCCCTGCCCGAGCGATCCTCCCAACGCCGCCATCCCGATACCGAGCCCCGCGGCCAGCGCGCGCCAACCGATGTCCTCACCGCCGGCCTCTTCGGCGCCGGCCTCCTGCGCAAATACCGCTCCCGAAACGAGCAGCGTGGCAACGGTCGCGTACAGGAAAGCGAGTACCTTGCGAATCTGCATGACGGTTCTCCTTTTGGTCCTTTTCCTTGGGGATCAGTGTTCCTCGTGAGCAATCGCCATCCCGATGTACACCATCGACAGGATGCAGAAGACGGCGGTCTGCACGAGACAGACCAGCACGCCCATGATCAGCATCGGCAACGGCACCAGGATCGGCACCAGCAAGGTGAAGGTCGCCACCACGGCGTGGTCGGCGAACATGTTCCCCATCAGCCTGATCGAGAGGGAAAGCGGCCGCGCCAGGTGGCTGATCACCTCGATTAAGAAAATGAGCAGCATCAGCGGCAGCGCGTACCACTTCCTGATCGGTCCGAACCAGTGGGCGAAGTAGCCGATCCCGTGCTCCTTGATGCCGTAGATGTGGGTCGTGAAGAAGATCACCAGCGACATCGCCAGCGTGGTGTTCCAGTTGCTCGTCGGCGGCAGGAAGCCGGGCACCAGCCCCAGCAGGTTCGAGAAGAAGATGATGAAGGCGCACGATCCGATCAGCGGCAGGAAGAAGATCGCGGATCTGCGGTCCATCATCCCGTCCATCGTGCTCAGCGTCCCCTCGACCATCATTTCGAAGAAGGTGCGCAGGCTCAGCCTGTCGTCGGGCACGAGCGCCTCGTCGGTCTTGGCGAGCCGGCCGCGCGCCGTCAGCGCCAGCAGCAGGATCAGCAGCCCGACGAAGATGAAGCCGATCACGTATTGCACGCTGATCGGCGCGTGCTCCAGGTAGGACATCCCGAGCGCTTCTCGAAAACGCGAGACCAGCGTCGAGAAGTCGGGCAGCAGGTTGAACCAGGTCGTGTGATCAGGCATCTACTCGTGCTCTCGCAAAGCGGCCTCGCCTTCGGCGAGCGCCCGCACTCCCGATCGCGTCAAGATTCCCAGCACCAGCGCCGACAGCCCCAGCATCAACGCCAGCGGGCTCACGGACCCGCTCAGCACCAGCAGCGAGACGGCGGCGAGCACGACGCTCATCTTGACCGCGAGAAAGACGAAGAAGCGGCCGCGGTTCCCGGTGGCCGCCATGCGTACCCCTGCCCAGCGAAAGCCGATCCAGTTGACGACGGCCAACGCTCCGCCCGCCAGCGCGCCCAGGATCACGGGCGTCCCGCCCCAGACGAGTGCGGCGATCGAAATCGCCGCCGCCCAGCCGATGACATACGGATCAGTTCTGGTCAGATCCCTGGTCGCCATCGATCTCCTTTTTGGCCTTCCTGGCCGCGTCGATCAGGGCTTTCGCCGCAGCCGCGAGGCCGAAGGCGAATCCGATCCAGAACAGCAGGGGCTCGGTTCCGAAGTAGTCGTCGAGAAAGCGTCCGCCCATGATCCCGACGATCACCGCGATGCCCATCTCCAGCCCGACCGCTGCAAAGCGGCCGGACCTCTTCAGCATCTCGCGTGCGTCCGGATCCGTATGCGCCTCCTCGAGATCGCCCTCGCGCCTCGCAATAAATTGCCATAGCACATCCGTTTTTCGCGGTCAACGGCACAGGGGGGGCGAAGGTCTCGGGAAAACAGGGGATTTCAGCCCTCGCGCCGCCGACGCAACCGGCGCCCGCCCAGCGCGGCCAGCGCCGCCGGCACCAGGTAGAGCGCGGCGATCAGCAACCCGACGTCGAGCCTGCCTCCCTCGCTGATCAGGCCGGAAACCAGGGCGCCGACCAGGCATGCGATCAAGCCTTCGCGCACGCTCCCGGTGAAGTAGGAGATCAGCAGGCCGGTCAACAGCGGAGGCGCCAGCAGCAACAGGAGCAACGAGACGACGAAGGCGGTGTTGTCCGCCAGCACCGAATGGATCCGCTCCTTCTCCTCCTCGGAGAACTCGGTTCCGCTCTCGATCATCGGCGCGCCCGGCTCGACGCTGCGCCCCATGTCGGCCCGAATCCTGTTCTGGATCGGCGCCAGCTCCGGCGAGTCGTCGGCCAGAAAGCTCTCGATCAGGGCACGCTGGGAGAGCCAGAAGACCACGAAGGTCAGGGCCGCTCCGACCAGAATCCAGCGGATGTTGACTCGCGGCGCGCGGCGGTAGCCCGAGGCGTCCTCCGGCTCCACGGCGGCTTCTCGCTCCAGGCGCACCGACTCGTCGGGAGGCCGACCGGGATCGAACGGGGCCGCGTTCTTTAGCGAGGCTCCGCAGCTGCGGCAGGTCTCGTTGGTCCAGGGATTGACCGTCTTGCACTCGGAGCACTCGCGCGGTTGTCGTTCGTCGTCCATGATCGTTTCGAATCCGCGCCTTGGTGTTTCAACCCATGAGGCGCAGCTGCTTGCCTCCCATGATGTGCACGTGCAGGTGGAAGACGACCTGGCCGCCGTGCTTCCGGCAGTTGATCACCTGGCGGTAGCCGTCTTCCGCCACACCCTTGTCGCGAGCGATGCGCGCCGCGGTGAGCAGCATGTGGCCCAGCAGCTCCGAGTGCTCGGGTCCTGTGTCGTCGAGAGTCTCGATGTGCTCCCTGGGTATGACCAGGAAGTGCACCGGGGCCGCCGGCTTGGCGTCTTCGAACGCCACCACCCGCTCGTCCTCGTAGAGCTTCTCGGCCGGTACCTCTCCGCCGGCGATTTTGCAAAAGATGCAATTCTCGTCCTTCATCTCCACCTCCGAAAATCGGCGTCGCGACGGGGTTATAGCCGAAGGCGCCGCCGCTCACAACTCCCGCCGCGGCGGCGCCTTTTCCTTTGGCCCGCGACGGCCTACACTGCCTTGCATGGCAAGGCGCAAGCGCTCCGGTCGACCCACCGCCCTCGGCACCGAGGTGACCTCGGTGCTGCGGCGCGTCTTTTCCCGTGGCAGGAACGTCCATCCCGAGATCTGGGCGCGCTGGCCGCAGATCGCCGGACCACAGCTGGCCGGCCGCGCGATCCCTCGCTCGCTGCGGGGCCGCACGCTGCTGATCGCCGTCGGATCCTCTCCCTGGCTGCAGGAGCTCAGCTTTCTCGGGCCGCGGCTGCTGGACAACCTGGCCGATCAGGTCGGCCCCGGAGTTGTCGAGGAAATCAGGCTGGTTCTCGATCCGGAGTTGACGAAGAGCTGATTCGTGGCGACGGAAGGCAGGGCGACTACTCGCTGTCTTCCTCCTCCTCGCCGCCCTCCTCCGCGATCTCGTCGAGCAACTTGGTCGCGATCTCGAGCGCCTGGCGCGTCTTTTCCACGATCGCCTCGTTGCGTTCCAGCACCTCTCCGAGCTCCTCCACCTCCCCGTCCAGCGCGGCGACCTTCTCGTCACGTTTCTCGAGGTCGCCCTCCAGGCGCGAGACCCGCGCCTTGTGGTCCTCCAGCCTTGACTCGGAGGCCTGCAGCTCGGAGGTCTTCTCGTCCAGCAGCCCCTGAGTGCTGGACAGCTCCTCGCGCGCCTCGCTCAACGAGGTGCCGGTCTCCTCCAGCTTGTCCTCCAGCTCCTGGATACGCGCTTCGAGACCGCCTACCTTCTCCTCGCGCTCGGAAATCTCGGCGGCGTGCTTCTCGTTCAGCTTCTCGATCTCCGAGGCGTGCCGGGCGTCCCGCTCCTCCAGCGCCGCCTTCCTGTCCACGGCGGCCTGGTCGTTGAGCTCCTCCACGGCCGCCTCGTGGCGCAGCCGCTGCTCGGTCAGGTCGGCCTCGCGCTTCTTCTCGGCCTCGGCCTCCAGCTCGGCGCGCTGCTCCTCCAGGGCGCTGCTCTGCTGCTGCTGCAGCTCGGCTCTCAGCTCGTTCAGCGCCGCCTCGCGCTCGCCGTCCTTCTCGCCCGAGAGCTTCTCCAGCTCGGCCGCCTTCTCGGCCTCCAGGCGCTCGGCGTCGGCCTTGCGCGCCCCGCGCTCCTCCTCGAGCTCCTTCTCCGTCCCCTCCAGCTTGTCTTGCAGCGTCTCGAGGCGCGCCTGGAGATCGTCGGCCTTCTTGGCCATCACCTCCTTGTCCGCGCCTACCTCCTCGAGCTTCTCCTCCAGCTCCGAGCTCTTTTTCTCGAACTTGAGGCTCTGATCCTCCAGGTCGGCCTTGGCCCGTTCCAGCTCGGTGAGGCGCTCGCGGGTCTCGAGCAGCTGCTTCTCCTTGCTGTTGACCGAGTCCTTGAGATCGAGCAGCTCGCGATCCTTCTTGTTGAGCAACTCCCTCAGATCGAGGAATTCGCGGCTGGAGACGCCTCCGCCCTTGGAGGTCTTGGCCTCGGCCACCTCCTTTTCGAGGCGCGAGACCTGGTCGCGCAGAGACTCGTTCTCGCGCGACAGCTTCTCCACCGCGGCGCTGTCCACCGCCGCGGCCGGCTCCGGCTCCGGCGCGGGCTCCGGCTCCGGCGCGGGCTCCGGCTCTCCGCCTTCGTCCTCCATCGATATCGCATCGAAAGCCGCGTCGGTCAGCGACTCCACGTCCTCGCCGCCCCCTCCCTGGGCGGGAGCTGGCTCCCCTTCTTCGATGTCGTCTATCTCTTCGAGTTCGATCTCGTCTTCGATGATCATGTCATCATCTTCGAGCGGGATCTCTTCGGCCTCCTCCAGCTCTATCTCGTCGTCCAAATTCACGATCCCGCCGACGGTCGAGACCAGCTTTCCCGCGTCGAAAGGCTTGAGAATGTACTCCTCGGCCCGCACCTTGAGCTTCTTGTGCTTCTCGAAGGTCTCGGTGGTGGCCTCGGCCGAGACGATGATCAGCGGAATCGACGAGGTCTTCTTGTTCTTGCGCAGCTTGTTGCAGATCGAAAAGCCGCTGATCCTGGGCATCTCGACGCTCAGGTAGATCAGATCCGGCTGGGCTTCCGTGGCTCTCTCGAGCCCCTCGGCTCCGTCGCTGACGATCTCGATGGCCAAGCCGCGTGCCTCGAGCTCGTCCTTGAGCATCTGCGCGTACAGCGGATCCGGCTCGAAGGCCAGGAGGTTCTTTGCCGACATCTACTCGCTCCTCGGGTTGAGGCGGTGGCCCGCATCCGTCCGAACTCACTCCATTCCCTGGAGAGTAGGAGAGAAAGCCCCCGGGTGTCAACGGCGCGCGATGCGAGACGCAGCGCGGCTCAGATGTGCGCCACCAGCGAGATGTCCAGCCCGCCGATGGATCCGTACGCCCCGTGGTAGACCCCGGTGAAGGCGTTCATCCCGGCGAACCCGGTCGCCGAGACGCTCAGCCAGCCGAGCGGAGCGAACGACAGCCCGGCTCCCACGTCCCCGGTGAAGCCGGCCCCCTGGTCAACCGAGCGCCCCATCACCAGCGCGCCCTCGTCGATGAACACCCCGCCGAAGCGCGTGCGGAACTGCAGCTCGAAGCGCCCGATCGGAAAGCCGTACTTCAGCTCGCACAGCACGCGCTGGAAGTCGACGGTGGCCTCGTCGTAGAACTTGCGACCCCGCGCGCGGAGCTTTTCCGGATCGTAGCGATATCGCTTGGAGTACCCGTGCAGCCGCGCCGGAATCCAGCTGTAGTCGACGCCGATCCACAGCGAGTAGAGCCGCAGCCCTCCGGCCACCCCGTAGGACATCCCCGACCCCTCGTAGAAGGCCTTGCGCCCCACCGGGCGCCGCGCCGCGCTCATCGCGAGCTGCTCGGCCGCCTCCTCGTCAACCTCGCCCGTGTCGGGATCGAGCGGGGCCGAGATGAACGTCTTTTCTATCTCCAGGGTCTTGATCGTCAGCCAGCTGTGTCCGATCGAAGGTTTCAGGTAGGCCCCCAGCCCCTCTGCGGACCTCGCGGACGGGATCGACGCGAAAAACGCGACCGCGGCGACGACCGCCGCGCGCTCGACCAGCGCTCGCCGGCGTCGTCCCACGCCGCTACTCGCCGTTTCCGGGATCGTGGCGGGTGGCGATCGCCAACCTGCCGAACCCGACCTTCTTGGCCAGGTCCATCACCTCCACGACCCGGCCGTGGCGCGAACCGTCGTCGGCCCTGATCACGACCACGGCCGTCTCGTTCTGGGAGAACTCGGCGCGCAGGATGCCCTCGAGCTTCTCCAGCGAGACCTCCTCGTTTCCGTAGCGCAGCTCGCCGTCGGTCGTGATCACCACCGCCACGTCGATGTCGTCCCCGGTGGCCTGGTTGATCGAGGCCTTGGGAAGCTGGATGTCGAGGTTGGGATTCTTCACGTAGGTCGCGGTCAGCAAAAAGAAGATCAGGAGCAGAAAGACGATGTCCACCAGCGGCGTCACCTCGAGAGCACCGATCCCTCTTCGTCGCGAGCCGCTGCTGAAGTTCATCTCTTCTCTTCTTCGTCTTCGGGCTCGGCCGAAGGAGCCAGCTCGTCCACGATCCGCAAAGAGCCATCCTCCAGGTCGAGCGCATGCCGCGAGGTGCGCGCCAGCAGGTAGCGGTAGCCGACGAAGGCCACAATCGCAACGCTGAGCCCGGCCGCGGTGGTGATCAGCGCCTGCCAGATTCCGTTGGCCAGCTGCCCCGGGTCGACCGCCCCCTGGCGCGAGGTCATGACCACCCGCTGGAAGACCTGGATCATGCCGACCACCGTGCCGAGCAGCCCGAGCAGCGGCTCGACCGAGGCGGTGGTGCCCATCGCCTCGATGTAGCGCTCCATGCGGGCCACCTCGCGCTTGCCGCGCTCCTCGAGGGCGGCCTTCAGCTCTTCGCGGGACAGGGAGCGCGAGTCGATCGCGGCGACCAGCAGGCGCGCCATCGGCGTGTTGCTCTTCAGGCACGCGTCCCGCGCCGCGGCCACCTCGCCCCGAACGACCAGCTCCAGGATCTCGCCGACTAGGCCGGGCGGGTTGATCCGCCCCTGCTGCAAGCTCCAGATTCGCTCGAGGAAGACCGCCAGGGCGATCACCGATCCCAGCGCGATCGGGATCATGATCACCCCGCCCTTTTCCAGAAACTCGTATACCTCCGACATTTTCTCCTCGAGGCCGGCGCCGCGGGCCCATGATCGTTCCAGAAAACGGCTCATCGTTGCCAGAGTCCCAGACGGTTGTCAAATGTGGTACGATGCGTCCGATTCGATGCGCCGCTCGAAGAACACCGTGATCTATCTCGTCGCCCGCGCGGCCGTCGCGCTCGCGGGCCTGGTTCCCGCGGGCCTGGTCCGGCCCTGGGGCGCGGCTCTCGGATCGCTGGCCCTCCTGCTGGCTCCCCGGGAGCGCGAGCGGGCCCGCCGTCAGCTGGCCGCGGCCTTCTCGCTTCCGCTCCACGGGCGCCGCGTCCGGATTCTGCTGCGCGGGGTCTTCTCGCATCTCGGCGGCGGGGCGATCGAGCTGTGCCGCCTGCTGCGCCGGCCCGCTTCCCGGCCGCGCGTGGAGCTGCCCTCCTCTTCCAGGGCGGCTCTCGATCGGTCGTTGTCGCGCGGCCGCGGAGCGGTCTTCGTCACGGGGCACATCGGCAACTGGGAGCTGATGGCGATCTCGCTGGCGAGCCTGGGCTACCCGATCTCAACCGTGGCCGGCGAGAGCTACGATCCGCGCTTCACCCGTCTGCTGGACCGCGGGCGCTCCTCGTTCCAGGTGAGCTCGATCTTCCGCGGACGCCCCGGGACCGCGGCTCGGATGCTGAGGGCGCTGCGCGCCAACCGGATCCTCGGCTTCCTGATCGATCAGGACACGCGCGTCGAGGGCGTCTTCGCGCCGTTCTTCGGCCGCGAGGCGCACACTCCGATCGGCCCCGTCGCGATCGCGCGCCGCACCGGAGCGCCGCTGCTGGTCGGATCGATCCACAGGCTGCGGGACGGAAGCCACCGGATATCGATCGAGGAGCCGCCCCTTCCCGATGACGATGCCGGCGCCGCCCGCGTGCTCAACGCCGAGCTGGAAAGGCGCGTTCGCCTGCGTCCCAGCCAGTGGGTGTGGCTCCACGATCGCTGGCGCACCCGCCCGCCGAACGAAGACCGGGCGGGCGAGGGGCAACGGGCCGCATGAAGGAGTGCAGCCCGATCGCGAGCCGCCTGCACGTAAGAGCTGGCCGAGCAGGACGTGAAGCTGCTGACGAGGCACTAGAAATCCCAGGGCTTCTTGGGCTCGAAGCGACCCTGGAAGAAGCGCAGCAGCTCCGGCTCGTAAGCGAACTCGAGCCCCGAGATCCGCTCGCGTCGTTCCCATAGCCGCGAGATCCCCTCGACCACGAAATCGAAGTGGGCGTTGGTGTAGACGCGCCGCGGAATGGTCAGCCTGACCAGCTCGAGCGCGGGGCGGTAGTTCTTCTTCGTCTTCGGATCGCGCCCCTTGGAGACGTTGCCGCGCTCCATGGCGCGCACGCCGGTCTCGATGAAGATCGCGGCGGCCAGCGCCTGGGCCGGGTACTCGTCCTGGTCGAGGTGCGGCAAAAAGCTCCTGGCGTCGAGGAAGATCGCGTGGCTGCCGGGCGGGTTCACGATCGGGATGCCGGCCTCGTTGAGCTTGCGCCCCAGCTCCCGCGTCTGCCCGACCCGCGCCGCGATGTAGTTGTCGTCGAACGACTCGAGCAGACCGATCCGCATCGCCTCCATGTCCTTGGGATCCATCCCGCCGGTGGTGACCTCCCCCTCCCAGATCCGCAGCATTTCGCGGAAGCGGTGGGCGAGATCGTCGTCGTTGCAGGCCAGCAGCCCGCCCATGTTGACCAGGAAGTCCTTCTTGCAGCTGACCGTGCAGCCGTCGCCGTAGCTCATCATCTCGCGCAGGATCTCGCGGATCGTCACGTGCCGGTAGGCCGGATCCCCGAGCTGGACCATCCGCGCGTTTTCGCAGCAGCGGGTCGCATCGAACATCAGCGGTACGTCGTGGCGCTGGCACCAGGCCGAGACCTCGCGCACGTTGTTCATCGAGAACGGCTGGCCGCCGGCCATGTTGACCGACATCTCGAAGCTGACGTAGGCGATCTCGCCCTCGCCCGCGCGCTCGATCGCCGCCTTGCGCGCCGCCTTGTCCACCACCTCGACCGGCTCCAGGATCGCGGTCCGGCAAGGCTCGCAGCTCCGCTCCTCGGCCGCCGGGGTCTCGACGAGGATTCGCTGGGAGGCCGGCGCAAAGATCGCCTCGTCGCACCACTCGCCCTCGTGCACGGCCCTGAGACCGCGGATCTTTCCCCGCTCCTCCCACAGCTCGGCGATCCGCGTCGCGATGTGACGGACGTGATCGTTCGTCAACGACAGCCTGGGCAGCTCGAGCTGGAGCCTGTCCTTCCCGGCGCCGCTCTTGTGCCACTCGTAGCGCCCGTCGACCCGGGCCCGGATCGATCCGTGCAAGTAAAGAGCAGCGGCCAGCGCGAGCTTGGGGTTGTCCGCCGGCTCCAGATGGCCGAGGAGATCGCCGACGCTCAACGTCACGGCCCGCGCACCGCGCGCGCAGATTCCAGAGGCCGTTGATCAGCCCGTTCGACGCGTCGAGCACCAGCGGCACGCCGGCTTTCGCCGTCAGCTCGGCGGCCGTCTCGATGTTCGCCAGCGAGATCGGTTGACCGCCGAGCCCCTCGGGGCAGGTCGCGAGCAGGACGCAGGCGATCTTTTCGGAGCCGTGCTCGGAGAGCAGCTCACCGAGGCGGTCCAGATCGGCATCTGCACCGAAGCGATCCGGCGCCGTCAGGTCGGCGTCCTCGCGCGCGATCTCGACCGGCTCTCCGCCGCAGGCGGCGGACAGACCCTCGTCGCGGCCGCGGTTGTGCAGCACCAGCTGCCCGGCCTCGAGCATCGTGGTGGCCAGCAGCTTCTCGGCGCCGATCCCGTTGTGGGTCGGCACCAGGCGCTCGACGCCGAGCGTCCGCCTGGCCGTTTCGATCAGGCTCAGGAAGTTGCGGCTGCCCGCGTACGCCTCGTCTCCGGTCTGGTAGGCGGCCTTCTGGTCGTGGGACCAGGCGCTCTGCCCCCTGGCGACCAGGTCGAGGGTCACCTGGTCCGAGCAGAGGAGGAAAGCCGAGAGCTTTTGAAATCCCGGCAACATTGACAGAAGCGCCCCGGGCGGCTGTACTTGCTTTCATGCGTTGCCGCTCGGTCCGATTCTGGATCGTCTCGCTGCTGCTGCTGGGCTGCCCGTGGCTCCAGGCCGGCTGCGGCGGAGAGAAGAGCTCCGAGCCTCCGGCTCCCGCGCCTCCCGCGCCCGCGGCCTCTCGCCCCGCGGCTCGGACTCCCGACGCCTCCCTCGCGGCCGACGCGGCCTCCGACGCCGGGGACGTCCCCGAGCCCGCGCCCGCGCCGGAGGCGTACTTCGGCGATTTGGGCCTCGATCGCGTTATCGACCCGGTCGAGGTGGAGCCGTCCGAGGGCTCTCCGGTGGTGCTGGTCGTCTTCGACGCGCTGACCCCCAAGCGCCTCCACCTCTACGGCAACGACCGCCGCACCAGCCCCAACCTGGACCGTCTCGCCAGGGAGGGCCTGACCCTGACCCACTACTTCTCCAACTCCTCGTGGACGCGGCCCAGCTTCGCCACGATCGTCACCGGCCAGCCCAAGTCGGTGCACGGGATGGAGCTGAACTGCCCGCCGATCTCCGAGGAGATCGAGACCCTGGCCGAGCGCTTCGCCGCGGCCGGCTACCGCGCCGCCGGCTTCGTCGGCAACCCGCTGGTCCAGGCCAAGTGGGGCTACGGCCAGGGGCTGGACCCGTACGTCGACGCCACCGAGCTCAACCACTTCGGCTTTGCCGACGACAAGGATCTGGTGCGCCGCGCGATCCGCTGGATCGACGAGGGCGGAGACGAGCCGTTCTTCCTGCTGCTGCTCCTCGTCTCGCCCCACTCGCCCTACAAGCCGCCCCGCGAGTTCAGGCGCTTCGGCGAGGGGCTGCCGCCCGGCACGCCGATCCGGGTGCCCAGGCGCGAGTACCGCGGCGGAATGGATCCCGGCGACCTGGCCTGGACCAAGGCCGCCTACGACGGCGAAATACTCTACGGCGACGCCCAGCTGGGAGCCCTGCTCGCCCACCTGAAGAAGCGCGGCCTGCTGGAGAAGACCACGATCGCGGTCACCGCCGATCACGGCGAGGCGTTCGGCGAGCACGACTGCTTCCAGCACACCTACCACATGTGGGAGCCGGTCCTGCGCGTCCCGTTCGTGGTCAGATCGCCGGCGATTCCGCTCGAGGGCTCTTACGACGACCGGGCGTTCACCCACGTGGACATCGCCCCGACCCTGCTCGACCTGGCCGGGATCGGGCGCGAGGACGACGAGCTGCCCGGCAGCTCGCTGGTCGAGGCGCTGGCCGATCCGGCCGCCGGGCGCGAGCGGCTGATCTTCAGCCAGCACGACGCGCACGGAATCCGCCGCGAGGCGATCCGCGATTCGCGCTGGAAGCTGGTCCACCACCATCCCGTCGACCCGGCGATCATCACCCGCCTCAACGAGCTGCATCCCGGCCGCCCCACTCCCGATCCTCGCGAGCTGCCGAGCGTGGCCTGGAACGAGGAGCGCTGGGAGCTGTACGACATGGTCGGGGACCCCTCGGAGCGGCGCAACCGCTTCTCTGAGCTGGAGTCCGCGCCCGCGACGGTCGCGCTTCTGTCCGCGCTCTCCGAGCGGATCGGCGAGACGGACGAGAAGAGCTTCGAGCTGGACGAGGATCTGGAAGAGCTGCTCGAAAAGCTGGGCTACCTCGGCTCTCCGGGCGGAGCTAAGGACTGACGCCCGCCGCCTCCAGCAGCCTGCGGGCCTCTTCGTTTTCGGGGTGCACGCGCAAGACGGTCTTCCACTGCTCGACGGCCCGCTCGCGCTCGCCTCGCGCCAGGTGGATCTGGCCCAGGAAGTTGCGGTACCTCGGCCGCCCGGGACGGAGACGCAGCGCCCGCCCGATCTCTGTCAGCGCCGCGTCGTAGCGCCCCTGCTCGAAGGCGACGCGACCCAGACCGAAACGCGCCGCGGCCGACCCGGAGTCGAGGCGCAGCGCCTCGACGAACAGCTCGGAGGCGCGGTCGAGGCGCATCGATCTCAGCGCGGCGTTGCCCTGCCCGATCCGTTCGGCGACCAGCTCGCGCGTCTGCTCCGCGTCGCTTTTCCCGGCGGTCTCGGCCTCCGGCCCGGCCGTCTCTACGGGCGCTTCCGTGTTCCGGCCGGCCGCTCCCCCGCCCCGCGCGCCGGCGGCGGCGTCGCTCAGCGAGACCACGAGCGGCTCGTCCTCCGGCCCGCCGTCCGAATCCGCCGCGGGCGTCCCGGCGTCCGCCGCGGCCGGGACGATCGCCGCGACGCGCTCCTCGCCGCGGCCGCCTCCCCGATCGCCCAGCGCGATCCACCCCGCCGCCGCGAGCAACGCTGCCGCTCCTCCGGCTCCCGCCGCGAGCGCGACCTTCTTCCCGCGACGCCGCGGCGCGACCGCGCCGGCTCCGGCCGACGGCAGCAGCGAGCGCAGCGCGGCGGCCAGCTCTCCGGTCGACTGGAAGCGCTTCTCCGGGTGGCGGCGCAGCGCCTTCGTGCAGATCGCCTCCAGCTCCGCCGGTATCGTCTTGTCGCCGGTCCGCTTGCGCGGCGGCACCAGCTTGTCGTTGATCACGCGGTGCAGCGTCTCGCCAACGGTGCGGCCGTGAAACGGAGTCTCGCCGGTCAGCGCCTCGTAGAGGATCACGCCAACCCCGTAGATGTCCGAGCGCGGATCCTCGTCCAGGCCGCGGATCTGCTCCGGCGCGATGTAGTCGACCGTCCCGCAGATGTGCCCGGTGCGGGTCAGCGCGCGGTCCTCGGCCTCCAACCCGGTGCGCTTGGCGATCCCGAAATCCAGGATGCGCGCCCCCCGAGGCGTCAGGTGGATGTTGTCCGGCTTCAGGTCGCGGTGGATCACGCCGGCCTCGTGCGCGGCCTGCAACCCGTCGCAGACCTCGGCCAGCGCGCGGGTCAGCTCGGACGGAGCGATCGAGCCCGCGGCGATCCTGTCCGCCAGCGACTCGCCCTCGAGCAGCTCCATCGCCAGGAAGTGATAGCCCTCCTCGGTCACGCCGAAGTCCGAGGCGCCCACGATCGCCGGGTGTCCCAGCCCGCCGACGATGCGGGCCTCCCGGCGGAAGCGCTCCACCGCGCTGTCGTCGTCCAGCACGCGCTCGTGAAGCACCTTGAGCGCCAGGCGCTTGCCCAGCCCGGTGTGCTCGGCCTCGAACACGACGCCCATCCCGCCCTCGCCTATCTGGCGCAGCAGGTGATAGCGACCGTCCAGCACATTGCCCGGAGCCAGCGCGGTGGCGCCGTCGGTTCCCTCCACCTTCAGCACCGCCTCGCGCCCCAGCCGGCGACGGATCTGCTCGCGCTCACGCTCGCGCGACTCGCGGCCCAGGTCGCCGGCCCAGGCCGCCAGATCGTCCGGCGGATGGCCGAGCGCGTGGCTGCCCAGTATCTCCAAGAGCGCGGCCCGCATCGAGGCCGCGTCGTCGAAGCGGTAGCTCTCGGCCGTGTTCAGCGCGCGGCCGAGAAAGGTGTCGACCACCGGCGGCAGCGACTCCACTCGCGACGCCATCCGGGGCGGCGACCAGCTCGCGCCGTCCTCGGCTGGAGAGCTGCGCGGGGCGCGGCCGATCAGCATCGCCAGCAGCGTCATCGCCGCTCCCCACAGGTCTCCGCTCACGGTGGGCTCGAGCCCGTCGCGCCCCTCGGGCGGATCGAAACGGCGGCGCAGATCGCGCAGGCGGGCGTTGGTCTTCTCGTCGACGATGAAGCGCAGCGTAGTGCCGAAGTTGGTCAGCTTGATCTCGCCGTCAAAGGAAACGACCACGTTGGCGGGACGCACGTCTCCGTGCCGCATCCCCATCGGCTGGCCGTGGATGTCCTCCCTGCGGTGCACGTAGTCGAGCCCGCGCAGCACCTCGGCGGCCACGTGCAGGGCCAGCTCCCAGGGCCAGGGCGAGCCGCGGCTCTCGGCCAGCTCCAGCAGGCGCGCCACCGGGAGACCCTCGACGTGCTCTCTGGCGACGAACGGAACGGCCCCCTCGACGCCGACCTCCATCACGCGCACGACGTTGGCGCTGGAGAGCCTCGACAGCGCGCGGGCCTCCTCGGAGAAGAGCGCGATGAACTCCTCCTCCTCGGCGATCCGCGGGTAGATGCACTTGAGCGTGCGCAGTTGCTCGACGCCCTCGTCGACGCCCCAGGCCGCCAGGAACTCCTCGCCGACCGGGTCGACTGCGGTCCGTTCCAGCAAATGGTAGCGGCCGAACCGGACCGGCATCTCCCTGTCGGCGAAGGTGAACCAGGAGCTGTCGCCCTTGTCGGCCATGCTCTCCCCGAAGATCCCGCGCCGTCAGTCGGCCAGCGCGCCGAAGAACTCCTCGTCGAAGGTCGGCAGGCTCACGCGTCGCGCGCGGACTCCCACGCCCGCCTCGACGATCTCGCGCGCCAGCGATTCCCCGTCGACCAGGGCGACCGGTGCCAGGTTGGGCACCTCGGCCTCGCGCCGAGCAACGTCGGATATCTCTCCGGTGGTCAGGATCATCGCGCTGGTCGAGTCGTAGTGGTGCAAGGCGCCCCGCACGGCGGTCACCTCGGCCTCGCCCACCGGGGAGTCGGGCGCGTCGCGGCGCACGACCACCGCGGTGCGGAAGCGTCCATCGCGGCGGCGGTCCTGCATCGATAGGTGGAAGGAGTCTCCTCCGCCGCGGTCGACGGCCCTCATCGTGCTGAAGCCGGTGCGGCGCAGGAAGGTCACGACGAGACGCACCAGGGCGGACAGAGACAGACCGCGGATCTTCTTCAGCATCTGCTTCTCGGCGATCCGCGACAGCCGCCTGGTCGCGTCGACCACTCCGTTTTCGAGCTGGATGATCTCGGTGCTGATCTCGCGTTCGGCCAGCGCCCAGCCGGCGCGGTGCCTGACGAAGCGCGGCCGGATGCCGCTGCGCTCGCGGTCGATGCCGTCCGCCACCAGCAGCGCCTCGAGCAGAGCGCTGGCACCGCGTCCCGCGACCCCGATCTCGTCGGCCAGCTTGTCCACGGGCACCGACTTGGTGTGCTCGCGCAGGATCTCCTCGACCCGATCGGCCGGCTCCACGCCGGGAGCAGCCCTGGTCTTCGGTTTCGGCTTGGGCTGAGCCTGCTTCTCGCCGCCGCGCTGTTCCGGCTCGCGGCGCTTCTCGTTTCCGGCCGGCTCGGCGGCGGCGGGCCCCTTCTTGCGGCCGCGCTTCTTCTTGGTGGGCTTCTTCTCCCGGCCCGCCTCGGCCTGCCGCTCGGAGCCGCTCTTCTCGGGCTTGGGCTCTTGCGCCGCGGCGTCCTGTCCGCCGGCGTCCTTCTTCTTCTTGGCCCTGCTCCTCCTCTTCTTCTTCTTCTTCTTGCCGCCCTCCCCCGGCGTTCGCCCCTGCTCCTCGGGCGCGGATTCCTTCCCTCCCTCGTCGCGAGCGGCATCCTTCTTCTGCGGCTCGTCTCCGGGACGCGGCTCTCTGGGTCCGGGCGGGGAGTCGCCCCACTCGCTCAGGGCGAACACGCCGGGCCGCTCTCGGCGGAAGGGCTGCTTGTCGGAACCCTTGGCCACCGCGGCCGACAGCCGCGCGGACATGGTCTGCACCGGCGTCTTGCCCACGTGCGAGAGCAACCCGCGCTCGAGCGCCTTGGCGGCGATCTCTTTTGCGTGCAACGGCCGACCCTCGCTTTGCAGTATTTCGAGAGCCGCCTCGGTGAATGTCATCGCGTACCTCCTGGCCGCAGATATGCATCAAAACGACGGGAATATCCACAAACCGGCAACCCATCGATCCCGGTCGAAAACGGCGTTCTTCTGAATCTCCGAAAGGACCGATTCAGCTCGGGCCGGCGGCTATCCTTTTCCAAAAGTCGATCACCGTCGGCGACCCTCCCCGCCTTCCTATCCAAGCAGACCATGCGCTGCGGCACTCGTCGCCGGAAAGACCGGTGCGCCGCGGCGCCATGTGCTCCACGAGCCACTTACCGTTGATCACGGCGTGTCCTTCGCGCAGATCGCGCTCTATCGAGCCTTCGACCTGTTCCAAGCTTTTCTTGAACATGCCGACCAGATCGATGTCGCCGCCGAGACGTGACGCATCTTTGCTCAACTCTTGTACAACATAGTCGGGAGTCGGCGCCGCCTCATCCGGTCGCGGCTCCCGCGTGCGCTGGTGAAAGAGACCCCTCACGTCCTTGGCCAGCCTGCGGCGCAACAGACCGAGCGCCGCTAGCGAAGCGTACTCGCGGAGCACTTCAGTCCAGTCCGGTTCCTCGCCCCAGTTCTCGGGCCAATCCGTCAACGCCAGCATGTTCTCTATCGAGTAGGAGGGCCAGGAGAACATCTGACCTTCCCCCTCCAGCCCCGACCGGATATCGCCGTAGGGACGCCCATCTCCGTCGACGACACCAAAAAACCGGCTCATCCGGATCCAGCCGTGTCGTCTCCTGGCATGCAGCAGAAGCTCCAAACT
>CAZHCG010000104.1:0-17578 GCA_964530995.1 uncultured Myxococcales bacterium | reverse complement strand
TGTCCGTGTCCGTGTCCGTGTCCGCGTCCGCGTCGGTGTCCGTGTCCGTGTCGGTGTCCGTGTCCGTGTCCGTGTCCGTGTCGGTGTCCACGTCCGTGTCCGTGTCCGTGTCCGTGTCCGTGTCCGTGTCGGTGTCCGCGTCCGCGTCCGCGTCCGGCCCGGCACCTCCGTCACCGTACTCGAGCGGCGAGGTGTAGGAGCACCCCACCGCGAACAACGCCAAGAAAAACCAATAGAAACGCATCTCGCCCCTCCTGATCGGATCGAGACATCTCGCTTTGGATAAACATTCTAAGGGAGTTGCACGCGAATATCGACTGCTATTCCCTGCGGTGCTCTATCTCGGGCTCTTGCTTGAAAAATCGATTGTGCTCGGGGTCGTTGAAAGACTTGTACTGGATGCGCCAGGGCGAGATGCGCACGTCTCCGTCCCTGACGTTCATCGTGAGCGCCATCGGAGTCACACTCCGGTAGCTGGAGTCCCCGGGAAGGTCGTCGTTGTCCTCGCCTCCCGCCGAGAAGAGAGTCAGCAGCATCAGGTCGTTGTCGTCGTAGGTTCGCTCGAAGCCAGACTCGACCTTCTCGTGTCCGCGCACCATCGTGTGGCAGCCGAGACGTTCCAGGAAGGCGGCGGCCTGCAGGCGGCCGAACGGAAACCGGGCCGTCTGCTCCTGGAGCTCCGCCGGAATGACATCCGCGGTGGAGGGATCGCTCCACATCATCTGAAAACGGATGTCAGGGTCGTCGAGGCTCGAGAGATCCTCCCAGCGTTCCTTGAGCAACAAATCGCGCGGAATACCGCCGTGGACGAACAGGATCTCTCCGAGAAGCAAGGAGCTCGGCATGACATCGAACAATCGAATGTAATGGCGCAGAATATCCGTGGACACGTAAGGTTTGATCGAGTTGATCGCCTCCGCCGGACGCACGCCGCCGAAGACCTTGCCCTTGTACTCTATGTACATCTCGTGGTTGCCGCGTAGCATGTAGACGTGGTCCGGCGCGGTGGTGAAGATCTTCATCACCGTGCGCAGCACGCCGTTCAGGCTGAACATCCCGCGATCTATATAGTCGCCCAACAAGACCAGCTTCGGATTGGGGTTGTTGCCCGGATCCTTGCGGTAGGCGTCTACCTTTTCGAAAAAACGCGACTGCATCACCGCCGCCTTGAGGCAGCTGTAGCAACCGTGTATGTCTCCGAGCACGGTCAGCTCGTACTCCTTTCCGGGACGAAGGGGATTGACGTAGACGTGACCGTCCAAAAACTGCTCCTGGCCGGCCAGATCATTCACCTTTTGCACGCCCCGCAGCTTTCCGGCGCCGCGCAGGCGCTGCTCCCCGATGACGTCCAGCGTCTTTTCTATCAAGTCGATGTCGGACTGCAGCTGTTGCTCGAGCACCTCGCGGTCCGCGGAATAATGCTGCTCGGATCGATCGAAAAAGGGGTGGGCCAGCGCCTCGGCGACTCGATCCACTGCCTCCGTAACGTTTACGGGCGGCCTCGTTCCATCCTCCAGCAGCTCCACCTCGACCTCTGCATCGAGCAACTCGGAGAGCTCGGCGCGAAACTTGAGCTCCGCGGGATGGGCAACGCCGTCGGCCATCAACAGCTCGTCCACTGTCTCCATCAGCGCCTCGCGGCCGGCCGAATCGAAGCTGTCGAATATCTCGAAGCAGCGAAGCTTGAGCCTGGAGCGCACGAACTCGTCCTGCTCCTCGTCGGCGGCAACCGCCTCGGTGAAGAGATCCCTCACCCGGCGGTCTATGCGTTCGAATTCCTCGTGGAAATGCCGCGTATATTTTTCCGACAGCTCGTTGCGTAGATTGTCTTCCGCGTCCAGCATCGCGATCTTGACGCGCCGAGCGACCAGGTCCTCGATGTACTTGGCGACAAACTCGCGCTCTGAAGCATCGAAATCGCCGTCGATGTAACCGAAGGTCGTCAGGTAGAAGATGATCGCCTGCATCTGTTGCTCGGCGATCTGCGGATTGTCGCTGAATGTAATCATGAAGGAATCCTACCCTCGCAAAGCAAAAAATCAACGCCCAACACTCCCCTCGGAGAGACTGAAGCGCAGCGTGTGTGGATAGTCTACTGATTGGTAAGTTCCGTTCCTGGCGGTATCTCGCGCAGGGCCCAGAGTTTCCGGTCGGGACGTTCGGGCCGCCCACGGCGAACGAACGCCCCCCTGGTTCGTCTCGGTGTCTGATACCGGATCATGCCGGGAAAAACGTGCAAAAAAAACCGCCGGCCCCGCAGAGGGACCGGCGGTCGCTTACCAGGCGCTGTCTCGCAGTTACATGATGCCGAGCACGCCCACGATGTCGAGCTGGGCCTGGACCGTGACCGTCAGGTCGGTTGCGGCCGAGGCCAGGATGTCGGCGGAGTCCTCGAGCGCCGGCACGACGCAGGCCAGGCGGCCGGCCGGAATGTCGAGCTCGTCGATGTTGATCTCGAGCAGACCCTGCACCGCCGCGGTGATCTGGCCCACCGGCGGCTCGATCCCGATCTCGGCGGCGTAGTCCACGTCGACCAGCGCGCGCAGCTGGAACATGCCCTGCACGATCGCGACCATGCGGACCTTGAGCTCGCTCATCTTGGCGATGAACTCGGCCTGGGCGCTGGCGTCAACGCCCGCGGCGAACTTGAACGCGATGTCGAGCGAAGGCGGGGTGCACTCCACGCTGGCGGACGCCTGGGCTGATGCCTGGGCCTCGCAGTCCGCGCTGGCCTCGCACTCGCCCTCGGCGCTGCAAGAAGGCGGATCCACCGTTCCCTCGCAGGAGCCGGAGCACTCGCCGGAGCACTCGCCGGAGCACTCGCCCTCGCACTCGCCCTCGATATCCACGGTGCACTCGCCGTGGCACTCGCCGGAGCACTCGCCGCCGGCCTCGAGCTCGCAGGTCCCGGTGCAGGTGCCGTCGCACTCGCCCTCGCACTCGCCCTCGGTGTTCACCAGGGAGCAGGTGCCCTCGCACTCGCCGTGGCAGGTGCCCTCGCACGCAGCGCCGACGTCGAGCTGGCACGACCCGGTGCAGGTGCCGTCGCACTCGCCGCTGGCCTCCAACGTGCAACCGCCCGAGCAGTCGCCCGAGCATCCGCCGGTGCACTGGCCCTCGCAGCTGACCGACAGCTCCCCGGCCTCGCACTCGGCAGAGACCTCGCAGCCCGCGGAAGCCTCGCACTCGGCCTGGGCCTCGACCGCCACGCTGGCCTCGGCCTTGCACTGGGGCGGAACGAACTCGACGCTCAGCCCGCCCTCGACGTTGGCGCTGATCTCGGCCTGGATCGCGCCCTCGACCTGGGCGGCCAGCTGGTCGACCGACATCTCGGCCGCGCCGGTGACGCCGAACACCTCGGCCAGCCCCTCCAGCTCGGAGCGGAAGTTGGCGTCGATCTTGGCCGTGGCGTTGCCGAAGGTGCCCACGGCCTTGAACACGCCGTCGATCCGGGCGTTGCCCGAGATGAAGGCGTCCCCGTCGTAGATGTCTCCGCACGGGCCGCAGAGGCCCTCGGAGGCCTTGGTGATCTCGTCGCACGAGGTGATCGTTCCGAAAGAAACGATCAGCAGGGCCGCGGCAAGCAAGCTCTTAATACTCTTCATTTTGTTCTCCTTCCTCGGTCGGGCCTCTTTCCGATGGCCCGCGGCCGACCCCCGTCGGCCATCTCACGGTCAGGTTTTTGGTACCCAAAAGATCTCGTCGCTTATACTCTCGATTCCCCTTTTGTTCAAGCAAGGGTTGCACGCGCCTCGAAAAAAAGAGATCGCTTGAATCTAGAGACGACCCCACGTCGAGTTTTCTTCATTCGAAAAGAAAAACACGGCGGCTCAACCCAAAAAACGAGTAGATGCGCGGCAAAAAAGTTGATAAGGAGTATGGCCAATTGACAAGGAATTCTTGCTGGTATACCGTTCGGGAGATTTCGATTCACCGAGTAAAATCGAAGGTTTCCCGAGGTCGGAGGTCTAAATGAAAGGTTCGCGAAACCGGGTCTTCGTCGCGCTCGTCGCGGCCGCGATGCTGCTGGCGTCGCAGTCGGCACGCGCCGACACCAACGTCGTCAACAAGGACGAGGGCATGGAGGCCCGCCTGTTCCGCTCCGCGGTCGACACCAAGGGGCACTTCACCGTGGACGGCACGCAGATCCTGCCGCACCTGGCGATCTCGCTCGGGTTGATGCTCGACTTCGGTTTTCACCAGTGGATCGCGCCGGAGCAGGCCGACAAGGCGGTGGGCTGGTCCGACAAGAACGACTTCTACAACCGCACCATGGTCGAGAACTACATCAGCTCGGTCCTGATGTTCAACTTCGGCCTGCTCGACATGATCGTGATCGGTGCCAAGATTCCACTGGTGATCCCCAAGGGCCAGGCGTTCGACGGTCTGGGCCCCGAGGACTCGGCGCAGAAGGACGGCTGGGGCACCAAGGGCGGAATAGGCGATATCGGCGTACACGTGAAGCTGCGCTGGATTCGCGCCGATCGCCACGTTATCGGCCTGGGGACCGTTCTCCAGTACCAGGCTCCGGTGGGCCGGCCCGAGCTGCTGATGGGCGAGCCGGGCGGCGGGGCGGCCTCGGGCAAGATGATCCTCAGCCTGCAGCCGATCTCCTGGTACCGCGCCGCGCTCAACCTGGGTGCGCGCTTCGCTTTCGGCGCGCACAACGAGAACTACCTCAACTCCTCGGCCGGCGGTTTCTGGCTGAACGAAAACGAACAGCCTTTCGGCAGCGACGAGGAACGACTCCTGTTCGAGTACGGCCCGATGATGAACTTCGGGCTGGGCCAGAGCTTCACGCTGGTGCCCGGCGTGATGGACCTGGTGGTCGAGCTGTACGGCAACCACCTGCTGACCGACTTCGCGGACGGCAACTACTTCTCGATGGAGGGCGCGGCGGGGCTCAAGGTGTTCGTCGAGCGAAACTCCTACCTGATGGCCGGCTACGCCCACGGCATCCCGGTCTCGGGCGGCGCGGGCGACAATCCGGGCTACGGCGTGCAGGCGGCCGAGCACCGCATGTTCCTCGGCTTCGCCTTCGAGCCCTCGATGGGCGACCGCGACGGCGACGGGATCAAGGACGATGTCGACCAGTGCCCGGACGACCCGGAGGACATGGACGGCTTCGAGGATACAGACGGTTGCCCGGATCCGGACAACGACCGCGACGGCATCCTCGACGTAGACGACGAATGCCCGCTGGTGCCCGAGGACATGGACGGCGACGCCGACGAGGACGGCTGCCCCGAGCGCGGCGAAAGCGACCGCGATGGCGACGGGATCCTCGACGATGCCGATCAATGTCCAGACGACCCCGAAGATATGGACGGGTTCGAGGACGAAGACGGTTGTCCGGATGTGGACAACGACAACGATGGCATCCTGGACGTGGACGACGAGTGTCCCAACGAGCCGGAGGACATGGACGGCTGGGAGGACGAGGACGGTTGCCCGGATCCGGACAACGACGGCGACCGCATTCCGGACGTGGACGATATGTGCCCCAACGAGCCGGAGACCTACAACGGCAAGGACGACGAGGACGGCTGCCCCGACCAGGGCGACGTGGTGCTGACCGACACCGACATCAAGATTCTCAAGAAGGTCTACTTCGAGTACGACTCGGCGGTGATCAAGGAGGTCTCCTACGACATCCTCGACGCCGTGGCCGCCACGGTCGTGAACAACCCTCAGATCGAGCTGGTCGAGGTGCAGGGGCACGCCGACGAGCGCGGCGACGACGACTACAACCTCAAGCTGACCACGGACCGCGCCGCCTCGGTGGTCAAGTACCTGGTCAACAAGGGCGTCAAGCCCAAGAAGCTGCGCTCGATGGGCTACGGCGAGTACTGCCCGGTCGACACGGGTCACAACGAGGCGGCCTGGGAGCAGAACCGCCGGGTGGAGTTCAAGGTGCTGGTGGTCGACGGCGTGCCCACCGGCGTGGAGACCGCCTGCGAGACCGCCAAGAAGCACGGGATCACTCCCCCACCAGTTCCCGTGAACTAGATCATTCGGACGACCCGATGCCGTTTGACCCGTCCGCTGGCGCTGGCTAACCTGCCGCTGTCCCGCGGGGCGGGCGAGGCACGCCATGACCAGCAGCAACGATCGGCTCCGGCTCGGAATCGCCTCTTTGCTCTCGCTGCTCGCGCACTGCACCGCGCTGGCGATACTCGTCCCGGTCGCGGCGCTCTTGCAGCTGGGGCGCGCGCTGGTCGACCGCGAGAACGACACTTTGCGCATCGCGGTGCTGCTGGCCCTGCTGCTCCACCTGGCGCTGGTCGTCCCGGCGGTGCACTGGCTGCTCAGCTACCGTCCCGCCGAGGAACCGTCGCGATTCCGCGTCGATCTCTGGAACCGGGAATCGCAAGGCGCGACCGCCGACGAAGAGGAGAAGACCCCCGAGGAGGAGATCGAGGACTACGAGCCCCGCGAGGAGCTCCCGGAAGGCCAGGTCGTCGAGGCCCCGCCCGCGCCCGACCGCCGCCGCCCGAAGAAACCCCGCTACCTGGCGGAGCGCGACTCCCGGGTCGAGCAAGAGACCCAGGCCGGCACCCGCTCGCGGGGAGCCGCCAGCGCGCCGTCCAGCCCCGAAGCCGAGAGCAGCGGAAAGGACGCGCGCGAGGCGCCGGGAGGAATGACCGCCGAGCGAATGGGCGTGGCGCCGCTTCCCTCTGAGCTGGAGCGCGCCGAGCGGGGCGAAGCCGCCGCCGAGCGCCGCGCCCCGCCCGCGCTGGAGGACATCAGCCTCGAGCCCTCGATGAGCGCGATGGCCGGCGCGCTGGCCGGAACCGGTCTCGACAACCTCGACGACGTGATTCGCGCCGACCGCACGGCGCTCAATACCGCCGGGTGGGACTACGCCTCCTTCTTCAACCGCGTCAAGCGCTCGGTGGAGCGCTACTGGCATCCGGATCTGGAGTGGAAAAAACGCGATCCGTACGGCAACATCTACGGTCTCAAGGACCGCACCACCGTGCTGCTGGTCGTGCTGCGCGGCGACGGCTCGCTGAAGAACCTCTACGTGATGAATCCCTGCGGCGCGCCCTTTCTCGACGACGAGGCGTACGAGGCGGTCCGGCAGGCCTCGCCGTTCCCCAACGTGCCGGCCGGGCTCCGCGATCGGCGCGACGGGCTGGTCAAGTTCAGCTTCCACTTCATCGTGGAGGTCGGCTCGCGGCCCGTGTTCCGAATGCGCCGCTATCGCTGAGCGCCTCGCCGATGCGATCCAGGGCGGCGATCCGCGTCGCACCTTCGGGCAGCAGCGGCACGATCGCCGTGCCTGCCAGGTCCTCCCAACCGGCCGCCAGGCCCTCGATCAAACGCGACTCCCGCTGGCCGGCTCTATTCCACTCCTCGTCGATCGGAGCCAACGCCCGGCGGACCTCGTCCGAAACGTCCGCGGGAGGGTCCGGAACCGGAGGATGGTGCGCCCGGTTGAAGACCGCGAAATCGATCCCGAGCCCCAGCCGGCAGAGCCGCTGGCGGAACTCCCGCGCCTCGCGCAGGGTCGCCCGGTCGGGGGTGACCACCAGGCAGAAGGAGACGTCGTCGCCCGCCAGCACGCGCTCCACGGTCGAGGCCCTCTCGGAAAAGCTGCCGAACAGGTCGGCCAGCGCGTCGACGAAGCCCATGATCTCGTCGAGCAGCTCGGCTCCGGTGACCCTGCCGATCGCCCTCAGCACGCCGCCGGCCCCGCGGCCGACCACGTCGATTCCGAGCCGCCCCGGACCGCCGTAGGCCCGCCGCATCGCGCGCACCAGCTTCCCGTCCAGCGCCGCGACCATGCGGTGCGGCGCGGTGAAAAAATCGAGCGCGTTGGCCGTCGGCGGCGTGTCGAGCACGACCAGGTCGGTGCCGGGATCGGCCAGTATCTCGCAGAGCTTCTCCAGCGCCATGTACTCCTGCATGCCGCTCAGCGACCCCGAAAGATATCGGTACATGGCGTTTTGCAAGATGCGCTCCGCCTTGGCCGGAGAGGAGGTGCGCCGTCGCACGAACTCGGCGAAGGTCGCGACCGGATCGAGCATCCCGAACGAGAGCCTCCCGCCGTCGGTCTCGCCCAACGAATCCGTTATATCGCGGAGCTCTCCCGCGCTCCTGCCGGTGTCGACCCCGAGGCTGTCCGCGAGCCGGCGGGCCGGATCGATGGTCAGGCAGACGACCCGCCGCCCGCGGCGCGCCTGCCGAACGCCGATCGCGGCGGCGACCGTGGTCTTGCCCACGCCGCCGGAGCCGATGCAGATCACGGCCCGGGAGCGGCCGACGCTCTCCGTCAACGAGATTTCCGTCCCATTTCGGTTGGCGACCGCCCGGCTCTCGCTCACCGCAGCACCTCGACATCTCCGCCGACCAGGGTCAACAGCCAGGCTCCCGCCTCCGAGCCGCCGTCCTGGTCGAAACCGGAAAACGGCGCGGCCAGCGAAAACATCCGTCCCGCCTCCGCCTGCGCATCGTCCAGCCAGCCCCTGATCGCGTAGCGCGTGCTCATTCCCGATCCGATCGCCGCCGCAACCAGCCTGACCGCATCGTGACCGAAAGCGGAAAAATGCGTCGGCTCCCTGCCGTACTCGTCGCGATACCGAAAGGCGAAGCTCTCGCTGCCCTCCCCGGCCCGCTCGTGGAAATAGGTGGCGAACAACGCTCCTTCCAGGTAGCGACCGGCCCGACGCCGCAGGTCCGCGGAAAAGCCGACCGACGGAACCAGCAGCTGCACCGCGCGTTCCGGTCCGCCCGGTTCCTCCCCCGGCGCCGTGGGCCAGATCCCGGCCGCGGCCAGCGCCGGAGCCAGCAGCGCGATTCGTTGCGCCCTGTCCGGCGCGAACAGCACGTCGAAGTCCTCCTCGGCCAGCCGCCGGGCGATCTCGCTGAAATCCGTCAGCTCGGGATCGTAGGCGACCTCGACCACCGGCTCTTCGCCCGAGCCGCGCAGCTCCTCGGCCAGCTCCCTTCTCATCGCCTCGCCGTAGCCGTCAGTGGGATGGAGAACGGCGAAGCGCTCGCCGCCGCGGCGGCGAGCCTCGTCCACCAGGCTGCGCACCTCCGCCCGGTTGGAGGCGAAGTTGCGAAACACGTACTCACCCAGCTCGGCGACCCCGGGTCGCACCGAGAGGCACAGGATGGGAACGCCGAGATCCTCGGCTCGCCGCGCCGCGGCCTCCGAGACGGCGGCGTCGACCGGTCCGATCACGGCGGCGGCCCGATCCTCGAGCACCAGCTGATCGACGGCTTCGGCCGCCTTTTCGGGATCGCCCCTGGAATCGCGAATCACGACCTCCAGCTCCGGCAGGCCGCCCCGCCGCGGGCTCTTGGCTCCGATCATCAGACCTTGCAGCACCGCCTCGCCCACCAGCCGCGATCGACCGGAGAGCGGCAGCACCGCCCCGACCACGTCTAGGTCCAGCTCGGTGCGGCGTTCCAGCAGCTCGACGATCTCGGCCACGCGCGGATCGTCGACCGCCCCGCTTTTGCGGATCTCCTCTGCGATTTGCGAGGCGCGCTCGATCTCGCCGCGCTCGTAGGCCAACCCGGCCCGGCGCGCGCGAACCGCGGCGATTGCTCGTCCGTCCTCGCGGAGCCGGTCCTCGATCTCCTCCAGCAGGCGATCGTCGTCGATGCCCTCCAGCACCTCGAGCAGCTTCTCGATGCGAGCACCGCTCTTTTCGACGCCCGGCTCGGCATCCAGGTAGCTGTCGAGCCACTCGATCGCCTTCTTCGGCTCGCCGACTCGCACGCCCGCCAGCCACAGGGTATCCAGCAGCAGCATGTTCTCGCGCGGATCGGGCAGGCGTCCGACGAACGGCTCGAGCGTCTCGATCGCCTCGCGATCCCTGCCGAGCCGCTGCAAGGCGACTCCGTCGTAGAAGCGGGCGCGCCGGGAAACGGAGCCTCGCCCGGACTCGACGAGATCCGCGAGCAGGCGCCGCGCTGTCTTTGGATCCTCGCGGCGCAACGCGATCCGGGCGCGGTAGACCGTGGCCTCGCGCGCCAGCGGATCCGATCGGTGCGCCTCGATCAGCGAGGCGAAGGCGCGGTCGGCGAACTCGAGCCGATCCTTTTCGAACAGCTTGCGCGCCTCCGCGAACTCGCGCTCCACCGCGGGATCGGCGGAGGCGGTCGCGGAAGGCTCCAGTGGACGCGGAGAGCGGGGACACCCGACCGCAGCCGCGCAGACGGCGATCGAAAAAGCCAGCGAGGACAAGCTCGTGAATCGCATGACCGGCAGTGTAGAAGACCGCCTTTCGCGCGGCAAGGGAACACCGCGCTCAACCGCGAATCAGGTCGGTCAGAAAATAGTCGAGAATGAAAACCGTGACGAAGCTGTGGACAACCGCCCGAGTCGTCGCCACACCGACCCCGGCCGCGCCGCCGCGCGCGTAGAAGCCCTGGTGGCAGGCGATCAGGCTGACGAAGTAGCCCAGCACCGTCGCCTTGAGCATGCCGCCCAGCACGTCGTCGGTGTCGACCGCCCAGGCCATCTCGTCGACGAAGATTCCGGGATCCAGGTTCATCAACCCGACCGCCACGCCGTAGGCGCCGACCATCCCGACCACGTTGAACAGGTAGCACAGCACCGGAGCCATCGCCGTGCTGGCCACCACGCGCGGCGCGACCAGGTACTGGATCGGGTTGATCCCCATCGTGGTCAACGCGTCGATCTGGTCGGTGACGCGCATCGTGCCCAGCTCGGTGGTCATCGCGGCGCCGGCGCGGGCGGTCAGCATCAGCGCGGTGAAGACCGGCGCCAGCTCGCGGGTGAACGAGAGACCGATCACGCCGCCGGTCATGTTCTCCGCGCCGAAGTCAGCGAAACCGGAGATCGACTGCAGGGCGATCACGCCGCCCATGAAGCTCGCCACGAGCAGGATGATGAACACCGAACCGACCCCGACGAAGTAGAACGCATCGAGAAACACGCGCGGCCGGTAGGGAGGACGCACCGTCCAGTACGCGACCTGCGCTCCCATGATCGCGATTTCGCCCACGCCCTCGAGCAACGCCAGCGGACCGCGCAGCCAGCGCTCCGCGATTCGATCGAAACGGCTTCCCCGCCGCCGGGAGGATTCGGGCCGGTCGTCGTCAGTCACGCCGCGATCGTTCCTCCCGCCGTCTCCGGAGTCAACTCCGCCCGGCATCGCTTCCCGCTCGGCGCGGTATCTCGATCGCGATCTCGGCCCCGCCCCCGGCGCCGGCGCCCGCCCGAATCGAGCCCCCGTGGGTCTCCGCGACCCTGCGGCACAAGGCGAGCCCGATCCCGAGACCGCGCTCGCGCGTGCTGTAGAAGGGATCGAAAATACGCTCGCGGTCCCGCGCATCTATTCCGGGGCCTGTGTCCGCCACGGACAAGCGAACCAGCTCCTCGTCGCCTCCCAGCTCGACGTGTATCCCGTCTCCCTCCTCGGTCACCTGGGCGGCGTTGCGCAGCAGATTCCAGAGGACCTGCCGCAGCTGCGACTCGTCCACCTCGGCACCTCCATCCGCCGTCGCCCGAAACTCGATCGCGCGCCCCTCGGCCTCGCTGCCCCTGGCGAAAGCCGCCACCACCTCCTCCGCCACGCGGCTCAGCTCGACTCGTTTACGCGCCGGATCGCGCGGCCGGGCGAAATCGAGCATGTCTCCTATCAACCGCTCCACCCGATCGAGCTCGCGCCCGATGATCTCGCCCAGGGAACGATCTTCGTCGTTGAGATCGGGTCTTTCGGCCAGCAGCTGAACCGCGCCGGAAACGGCTCCGAGGGGATTGCGGATCTCGTGCGCCAGGCTGGCCGCCAGCTCTCCCAGCGCCGCCAGTCGCCGCGATCGCTCCAGCTCCAGCTCCAGCTGGCGGATCTTGGTCAGGTCGTCGAAGACGACGATGCTGCCGCGCCGCTCGCCCTCGGCGGAAAGCAGCGGGGTCACGGTGTACTCCACCGGAATCCGGTCTCCGACGGAGGAAAAAGCGGTCGCTCGACCCCGAATCTCGCCGTCGATCTTTCCTCGAATCGCCTTTCCGGCCTCGGGTATCCACCTCGCCAGCTCGCTTCCCAGGTGAGACCCGCCCTCGGTTCCGAGGATCGCCGCTCCCGCCGGATTGAGGGTCAAAACCTCTCCGTCCAGCCCGGTGGTGGCGAGCCCGACCGGCAACGAACGGATCGCGTCGGCGTGGAGCACCGTCAAATCCGCCCTTTCGGACCGCTCGCGCTCCAGCCCGCGTCCGGTCCGTTCGATCCGCCGCACCAGCGAGCTGACCAGCGCGGCGACCAGAAACAGGCTGGCGACATTGACGCTCAGAAAGTACAGGATCTCGTAGATCGAGCTGTCCGCCGCGAGCTGATCCGGCAGCGGATCCAGCAGGCCGGCGAACATCGACCCCCCCAGCGCGACCAGCACGACGCTGGAGGCGATCGCCGCATGGAAGGCCGCGCCACCGCCCAGCACCACGGCGGCCACGATCACCCACAAGCCGAACAGGAAGCTGAATCCCGAGGCCGCTCCGCCGGTGGCGTAGGCCAGACAGCCCCAGGCCAGCACGTCGACCGCGAGCTGGAAGCGAGCCAGCAGCAGGCGCCGCCCGCCGGCGCGATACCAGACCGCGTAGGCGATCGTCGCCAGGTAGGTGAACGCGATCAGGCCCAGCAGGAAACGCGGCGAAGGCGCGTCGAAATCCTCGTAGTTGAGCGCCAGCGTGCCGCCCAGCAGGGCCGAGATCAACCCCACCCGCAGCAGCATCAACCAGACCAGCCTGCGCCCCGGCGCGCCGGCCGCGGAGACGCTCGCCACCCCCTCGGCCGCTGAGCGTTCCATCTCGGGCTATTCCTGAATGGTGCCGGCGATCTCGAAGATCGGCAAGTACATGGCGATCACCATCCCGCCCACGATCCCGCCGATCACCACCATCATCAGCGGCTCGAGCAGGCTGGTCAGGGCGGCGACAGCCACGTCGACCTCCTCGTCGTAGAAGTCGGCAATCTTGTTGCACATCACGTCCAGCGCGCCGGTCTGCTCGCCCACGGCGATCATCTGCACGACCATCCCCGGAAAAACGCGCGCGTCCTGTAGCGGCTCGGACATGTTGCGCCCCTCGGAGATGCGTTCCCGGGCGAACGATATCGCCCGCTCGATCACCATGTTGCCTGCCGACTTGCCGACCGTGGTCAGCGCGTCGAGAATCGGAACCCCCGAAGACAACAGCGTTCCCAGGGTGCGGGTGAAGCGCGCCACGGCGATCTTGCGGATCACGCTGCCGAAGATCGGAAGCCTGAGGTAGAAGCGATGGAGCATGTAGCGGCCGGAGCGGCTCGCATTCGCCAGGCTGAAGGCGACGATGATCGCGATGATCGCGATCAGCCAGATGTACCAGCTCTGCTGGAAGCTGTTGCTCAGGTTGATCACGAACTGCGTGGGCGCCGGCAGCTCGCCTCCGGCGCCGAAGTCGGAGAACATCTTCTCGAAGGTGGGGATCACCCACTTGAGCAGCACGACCACCACGGCGACCGTGACGATCAGGATCCCGATCGGGTAGACCATCGCCCCCTTGATCCGGCGCTGCAGCTGCTCCCTCTTTTCGATGTACTCGGCGAGCCTTTTCATGATCGTGTCCAGGATTCCGCCCATCTCTCCGGCCGCGACCAGGTTGACGAAAAGCTCGTCGAAAATCTTGGGATACCTGCCCAGCGCTTCGGAGAAAGTGGACCCGCCCTCGACGAGACGCTTGATCTCCAAAAGCTTGCTTCCGAACCACTTGTTCTCGGCCTGGGAGCCCAGGATGTCGAGGCATTGCACCAGCGGCAGCCCGGCGTCGATCATGGTGGAGAACTGGCGCGTGAACGTCTTGAGGTCCTTGGCGGTCGCCTTGCGCCTGAAGTTGAGGTTGATCTCTATCGATTTCTTCTTGACCGCGATGGGGGAGAGCCCCTGGGCGCGCAGCTTGGCGTTGACCTCTTCCTCGTTGCCGGCGGTCAGGACGCCCTTGACGACCTTTCCGGTGTTGTTGCGCGCCTCGTAGACGTAATCGGCCATCGGCTCACACCCGCTCCCGGTGTCGGGCTCGACGAGCTCCGACGCCCGATTCTAACCCGCCGTTCGATCCGCGGTCAAAAATGCGGCCGGCCTCGTCAAACCCTGGAAAAATCACCCGTTTTTATCCGCGATCATCTTCTTCAGATCATCGGGATCGCCGCTGCGCCCCAGCGCTTCCTCGAGCGTGATCATCCTGCGCTGCAGCAGGGCGAAGAGCGCTTGGTTGAAGGTGATCATTCCGTGCTGCCCCTGGCCCACCTGCATCTGGGAATAAACCTGGTGAATCTTGTCCTCCCTGATCAAATTGCGGATCGCGGCGTTGGGAATCATCACCTCGCAGGCCACAACGCGTCCCGGGCCGCCGGCGCGCGGCAGGAGCTGCTGGGTCACCACTCCCTGCAGCACGAAAGAGAGCTGCGCCCTGATCTGCGGTTGCTGGTGCGGGGGAAACAGGTCGATGATCCTGGTGATCGTCTGTACGCAGCTGTTGGTGTGCAACGTCGTGAACACCAGGTGGCCCGTCTCCGAGATTGTCAGCGCCGCCTGCACGGTCTCCCGGTCGCGCATCTCGCCGATCAGCACCACGTCCGGATCCTGGCGCAGCACGTAGCGCAACGCGTCCGAAAACGTCTCCGTGTCGGTGCCGATCTCCCGCTGGTTGACCACCGAGCGCTTGTGCGGATGCAGGTACTCGATCGGATCCTCGATCGTGAGAATGTGCTGGCGCTCGGCCGCGTTGACCTGGTCCACGATCGCCGCCAGCGTCGTCGACTTGCCGGCTCCGGTGGGTCCGGTCAGGCAGACCAGCCCCCGCGGCCTGTGAGCCAGCGAGCTGACCACCGGGGGCAGGCCCAGCTCCTCGATGGAGAGGATCTTGAACGGAATCGCGCGAAAGGCGCCGGCCACCGCGCCGCGCTGCACGAACAGGTTGGAGCGAAACCGCGCCAGCCCCTTGACTCCGAACGAGAGGTCCAGCTCGTTCTCCTGCTCGAAGCGCACCTTCTGCTCCTCGGTCAGGATCGAGTAGCAGATTCGCTTGGTCTCGGCCGGCGAGAGCGGCTCCATCTTGAGCGGGACCAGGCTGCCGTCGATCCGCAGCTGGGGGGCGGATCCGGTCGTGACGTGGAGATCAGAAGCCCCTTTTTCGATCATCGCCTTGAGCAGTTGGTGCAGATTGGCCACTTGACTCTCCCCTGGTCGTCATCGGCCCGCTCGCGGGCCCTCAATCTCAGTCGGCGGCGGAGATGCGGAGCACCTCCTCGATCGAGGTGACCCCCTCCCTGACCTTCTGCAGACCGGCCATCCTCAGCGAGGCCATCCCCAGCCGGATCGCCTCGGACTTCAGCTCCGCGGTCGAGCATCCCTGCAAGACCAGGTCGCGCAGCTCCTCGCCGAACGGCATCACCTCGTACAGCGCGACT
The DNA here is from genome assembly GCA_964530995.1 of uncultured Myxococcales bacterium. Classification (GTDB taxonomy): domain Bacteria; phylum Myxococcota_A; class Polyangia; order JAAYKL01; family JAAYKL01; genus CAZHCG01. Next base: position 2,156 of record CAZHCG010000104.1, on the reverse strand, counting down.
CGCCCCTTGTAGCCGGTGTCGTTGCAGGCCTTGCAGCCCTTGCCCTCGTAGCAGGTGACTCCCGACGCCACCTCCTCGGGCTTGAAGCCGGTCGCCAGCAGCGTCTCGGCGGGGACGTCGATCGGCTCCTTGCACTCCTTGCACAGGCGACGACCCAGCCGCTGGGCCAGCACCAGGATCACCGAAGCGGTCACGAGGAACGGCTCCACGCCCATGTTCAGCAGGCGGCTGACCGTGGACGGAGCGTCGTTGGTGTGCAGCGTCGACATCACCAGGTGGCCGGTCAGCGCGGCCTTGACCGCGATCTCCGCCGTCTCGAAGTCCCGAATCTCTCCGACCATGATGATGTCCGGATCCTGGCGCAGGAACGAGCGCAGCCCCGAGGCGAAATTGAGGCCGATCTCCTCGTGCATCTGGACCTGGTTGATCCCGTGCAAGTTGTACTCCACCGGATCCTCGGCCGTGGAGATGTTGACATCCGTGCGGTTGAGCTCGGAGAGCGCCGAGTACAGCGTGGTGGTCTTGCCCGAGCCGGTCGGTCCGGTGACCAGCACCATCCCGTACGGCTGGTGGATCGCTTGCTTGAACTGCTCGAGCGGCTTCGGATCGAAGCCCAGCTTGGTCATGTCGAGCTGCAGGTTGGCCTTGTCCAGCAGCCGCAGCACCACCTTCTCGCCGAACAGCGTGGGCAGCACCGAGACCCTGAAGTCCATCTCGCGCCCCTTGCCCAGCTTGAGCTTGATGCGACCGTCCTGCGGCAGCCGTCGCTCGGCGATATCGAGCCTGCTCATGATCTTGAGCCGGCTGGTGAGCGCGTTCTTCAGCTTGAGCGGCGGCTGCATCTCCTCGTGGAGGACGCCGTCGATCCGGTAGCGGATGCGCAGCGCCTTTTCGTACGGCTCGACGTGGATATCGGAAGCGCCTTTCTTGATCGCGTTGACCAGGATCAGGTTGACCAGCCGCACCACCGGAGCGTCCTCGCTCATCTTCTCCAGCTCGAGGACGTTCATCGACTCCTCGTCCCCCTCGCCGAAGTCGAAATCCTCCCCGTCGAAGCCCTCCATCACCTCGTCGTAGGAGGCCAGGGGCGCGGCGTAGTAGCTCGAGATCGCCTGATCGAGCGCGGCCTCGGCAGCGACCACCGGCTCGACGTTGTAGCCGGTCAGGAATTTCACGTCGTCGATGGCATGCAGATTGGTCGGATCCGTCATCGCGACGACCAGCGAGGTGCCGGCGCGCGAGACGGGCAGGATCTTGTGGCGCTCGGCCACCTCGCGGGGAATCAGATCGAGAATCTCCTGCTCGACCTCGTAGTCCTCGAGCTGGATGGCCGGCACGTTGTACTGAGCGGCGATAAAGTCGGTGACATCCTCATCGGAGGCGTAGCCCAGCTTGGCCAGGCTCTTGCTGAGGTTCTCGCCGCTCTTGCGCTGCAGATCCTGAGCTTTCCGAAGCTCTTCTAGGGAGATCAGCTTCTCCCTGACCATCAGCTCGCCGAGTCGCTCGTCCGTCGACATGCAACCTCCGATTCGCGTCGATATCAAATACCATAACTGGCCTCGTGTTGAAAACTCGAAAAGCTCATCGACGGGAGCGAGACGCTTGTCTTTGCGCAGCAGACGCAGGGTCTCCACCTTTTCCTCGGGCCAATGAGAGAGGTTCGCGATCGTTTTTTCCTGACCTTCAAGCAAGCAGCTACTGGAGCACACCCGAATTCCGATACCGGCATCCTCCGGAACGCTGGCTCGCGTGGACGACGAATACAAGCGCTGCGGGACCGCCAACATCTTCCTCTGCGTGGAGCCCTTGAAAGGCAAGAGCATCGTCGAGGCCACCGAGCACCGCGCCAAGGTCGACTTCGCCCACTTCATCCGCGACCTGTGCGACGGCCCGTACCGCGACGCTGAGAAGCTCGTCGTCGTGATGGACAACCCGAACACGCACTCGCCCGCGTCGCTCTACGAAGCGTTTCCTCCAGCAGAGGCCAGGCGTCTCGCCGAGAAGCTGGAAATCCATTACACGCCCAAGCACGGGAGCTGGGTCGACATCGCTGAGCTCCGGCTCGCAGGATCACCGCTCGGCGATCGCCTCCAGCTTTTTCAGCACCGACTCGACCATCCGCTTGCGGTTCTCGAGGTGCCTGATCTCCGTCTCGT
>CAZHCG010000103.1:0-17669 GCA_964530995.1 uncultured Myxococcales bacterium | reverse complement strand
GTGGAGGTCGATGCGAAAGACGGAGGACCCGACACGATTTACGCCTCGCCGCAGGACGATGTCTTGAAGGGTGGTGAGATCGTGTGGGGGCAACAAGGAGACGACGAGATCCATTTGGATAGTGTCAACCAAACCAACCCGGTGGCACGTGGATTCAATGGCGAGGACGAAATTTACGGCACCGAGAATGATGACTATCTTTACGGAGGGGCGAACGACGACACAATAGAGGGTGGTGGTGGCGACGACACCATCTACGGCAAGCCGGGAGATGACACACTCTATGGTCAAGGAGGCGACGACAACCTCTACGGCAACGAGGGATCCGACACCTTGAATGGAGGCTCAGGATACAACAAGTGCGACTGCGGCCCGGATTCTGATCCGGTCTGCACGAACTGTGATGAAGAAAACAACTGCGATGACTAGGCGTCTTGCCGTCGCGCTTTGCGTCTTGCTGATCGTCGCCTGCTCGAGCGGGCGGCGGTCGGTCGGGGGCGACGCGGGCCAGAGCGACATCGACGCCGACTCGGATGCGGACGCCGACGCGGATGCCGATGCCGATTCGGATTCGGACACCGAGAGCGACACCGACACGGTTCCCGCCGGCTGGCACTGGATGTATTTGCCCATCGAAGATGTTTTCGCTCATGGGGTGGATCTTCACGACATTGTCGGTATTTCTCTCGACGACATCGTTGCGGGAGGAAACATACACCACACCGGCATGTTGACCTACGACGGCTGCTCCTGGCAGCTCGAGCCGCCCTTGGACGAAGGAGGCGACAATTTTTCCCGGGTCTGCAAGACCGGGGACGGGACCTACTACGCCGCCGGGTTTCACGGGCCGGGGGCCGGGGAAGACTTTGTCGCCACGCGCGAGGACGGTCAGTGGACGGAGATCCCCCCCCCGGACTGGTGCTCGCAATCTCAGCCACATTGTTACCATCCCCTTTTCAAGATCCACATGGATTGCCTGGACGAAGACAATTTGGCGTTGTTCTCCCTGTTCGACGATGGAGACACGTTACGGGCCCGGCTGTCTCTCTACGACGGAGAGGAATGGAGCTGGCTGGCGGAATCCGCGGATGGCGAGTTCTGGCCTTTCGGGCTCTCGTTGGATCTTGCAAGAGGGTTTTCTCCGAGCGAGATATACCTGTTCGGCGAAGACTACCTGGGCGGCGGCGAGGAAAGGGGCGTTCTCTTCGACGGGCAGGGCGCGACAGAGCTCGACCTGCCCGCCTCGCCGGATCGTATCATCTATGGGCTGAACGGCGACCCGGAGCACGGCTACTGGGCGGTTGGTCTCGACGAATACTCTCATCAACCTGGGATAGGACTGGTGCTGCGTTCTACAAACATGAAGTCCTGGGAGGAGGTGGAAGTCCCCCACCCGGAGATCGACACGCACGACGGCGAGAGCTTTCGCGACGTATGGGTCACGGAAAAGGGAGACGTCCATGTGGTCGGCTTCCGCATGGAAGAGGATCCTTCCTTCGTGAACCCGGTGCTGCTCCACTTCGACGGCCAGGACTGGACCGACGAGTCCGAAGCCCTCCCCGACACGATCCCCACGTGGTACGAAGACTGGGACGAGTACGGAGGCGCTCATCTGAAGGCGATCTGGGGCGAGGGCGGAGAGCTGTTCGTCGCGGCCCAGGTTTGTATTGGCGGAACCTATGATCCCGGCGTGCTGCGCTACCACTCCACGGAAGACGACGACTAGCCGCGCAGCTTCTCGTGGGGGTAGATCGAGTTGTGGCCGTCCGACCAGTCGATCGCCACGGCGTAGTTGCCCATCGGGCTGATCGAAGTGGGATGGAGATCCTCGGGGATCGCGTCTAGCTCGATCTTGGGTTTCCCTGTCCGCTCGTCCCGGCACAGGGCGCAGGGGCAGCGTCGCCTCAGGTCACGGGGCTCGACCGAGAACGACTCCTTTTTCCAGGAGACCACGATCCGGCTCTCGCTGTCGTCGTACTCCACCTCGGGCGGAGCGACCGCGCCCTTCTCCAACCGGTCCACCTCCTCGACCACGGCCTCGGCGATCTGGCGGAAGGAACCGCTCAGCTCGCTGTCGGGCTCGCCCACGACGACCGGAGTGCCCCGATCTCCCATCCGCGAGACCATCGAGTCGATCGGCAGCTCGAAGGCCGACTCGATGCCGAACTGATCGGTCAGCTTCTTGCGAGCTCCGCTGCCGAACGGATGAGACCTGGCCCCGCAGCTCTCGCAGACGAAGTAGCTCATGTTCTCCACGACCCCCAGCGTCGGCACCTTCAGCTTCTGGAACATGCGAATGCCCTTGACCACGTCGACGAAGCTCAGATCCTGGGGAGTGGTGACGATCACCGCGCCCCTGATCGGCACGATCTGCGTCAGCGTCAGCTGGATGTCTCCGGTTCCCGGAGGCAGATCCAGCACCAGGTAGTCCAGCTCTCCCCAGCGCGTGGTCGCCAGCAGCTGGCGGATGACGCCGGAGACCATCGGCCCGCGCATGATCGCGGCCTCGTCCTTGCGCTGCGTGGCCCAACCGAACGACATCATCCGCACGCCGTCGCGCTCGATCGGAATCACCAGCTCATCTTCGACGCGCAACGTGGTGTCCTCCACGTCCACCAGGGTCGTCAGGCTCGGCCCGTAGATGTCCGCATCGAACAGCCCGACCTTCAAACCCGAAGCCGCCATCGCGAAGGCCGTGTTGACCGCCACCGTCGACTTGCCCACTCCACCCTTGCAACTGGACACCGCCACGATACGCGACACCCGCTCCAGCCCGGGGGCGTCACTCGAATTGAGACCTCCCATCTGCCCAATCCTCCTTTTCGTCGAATCGATCCTGCGACTCGACGAACGCTTGCCTAGCATATGCTACTTTTTTGTCAACTTTTGCTCGGACTGCCTTCTGGCAAGGTTTTTTCTTGCGATATTGTAGTGTTACGGTTTTTTGCCTCGGCTTTTTGGTCTCATTTCCCGGGACATATCAGGTCCTGGCAAGAAAAACCGGTCTCGTCCGCGAAGTCCGGCAGGCAGGCCTGGTACTCCTCGATGCAGTCATCGTGGCCGGCGCAGTCGCCCGGGTACCAGCAGTGCTTGCCCGCGAACGGTCCGGGCTCCAGGGCGCTGCACGCGTCCAGGTACGGAATGCAGTGACCGCCGCTCACGACCCCGCACTCGACGTCCACCTTGCAGCCGGTGTAGACGCAGTGATCCTTCGGGTATCTCCAGGCACCGGCCGGCGCGCAGATCTGCTGCTCCGGATCCTCGCAGTCCGAGGCCTGGTCGCACTCGTCGCAGAAGCATTCGTTGTGCGGGTGGAGGAAGCCGGCGTACATCTCCTGCACGCGGTAGCAATCGCAGCCTTGGGCGCAGTCGGTCTCGTCTGCGCACAAGTCCGACTCCGGGTTGAGGCTCGGCCCCTCGACCGGATCCGGCGGCGTCGAGAGGCAGGCCCACCAGCCGCCCGGCTCGTCCGGAACCCGCACGCAGTCTCCGTCCGGACAGTCCGAGCTGTCGTCACACTCGCCCCACTCCTCGTAGCTCGTCTGCGTGTCCGTGTCGCTGTCGCTGTCCGCATCGGCGTCGCTGTCGCTGTCGCTGTCGGTGTCGCTATCAGCGTCCGTGTCCGCATCGCTGTCCGCGTCCGTGTCCGCATCGCTGTCCGCGTCCGTGTCCGCATCGGTGTCCGCGTCGGGTCCGCCGTCATCGGGCTCGGAGTCGCCGCTCGACCCGCACCCCCCGACCGCCAGCGCCGTCGTCATTGCAAGCAGAATCAAAAAACGCATCATCTCTCCTCCCCTTTCCAGTGATTTCCACCCTCGATGATAGTACCCTGCCGCCCGCCTTCAACTGTTTCAAAGGTCGCCGATCTCGTAGCGCAGCGACGGCGGACGCATCCCGGCCGCCTTCAGCCTCTCGAGCGCGGCCTGTCGCAGCTCTCCCGCCAGCCCGAGCAAAGAGATGTCTGCGTCTTTTTCGACGACATATTTTCGAACCAGCTCCCCGGCGCGCTTCGAGTCCCCGCTGAGCTGGATCGCGACCGCGTCCCGCCCCAGCGCCTCCACCGCGGACGGCAGCTTGTCGAAGTCGACGCGCAGCCGCGCCTCTCCCTCGTCCCGACCCAGCTCCCAGACGAGTGCGCCGGCGTCGAAGTAGCGGCCCAGCTCGACCGCCGCGGCCCGGGCGTGGATTCCCTCCAGCGGCCCGACCAGCAGTCCCAGCAGCTGCGCCAGCCAGGACAGCGCGCGCCGCTCGAAGACCCCGGAGCCGTCCTCCCCCCGCCCCGCCTCTCTGTGCGAAAGCCAGAGGCCGACCGAGTCCGCCTTGATCTCCTCGATCAGCCGGAAGCGGCCCGGCAGAGCCTCGCTCGCGGTGGTGCGCTTGCCGCCGACCTCTATCTCCGTCTCGCTTCCGGCGCCGAGGCCGTGGGCCAGCTCGTGGAACGCCACGCAGGCGACCCGCGCCCGGGTGTCGACGAGACCGGCCTGCTCGAAAGCGATCAACAGGCTCGCCCGCGCTTGCATCGCCTCGTCGAAGGCCCGCGCGTGGTTGGCCAGCAGCACCTTCTTGGACAGGCCGTCGCGCACGGCCGCCCCGCGGTTGGGCAGGTGGTAGGCCAGCATCGCCCCGGACGGGCGCCGCGCGTCGCCGGAAGCCAGCCAGACCTCGATCGCGCGGATCGCGGGCCGCTTCGCCCCGCCGCCGGAGATCGGGCCGGCATCCGCCTCCAGCGAGCGGAGCAGCTCCCGCTCCGCCTCCTCCAGGCCTTCGGCCGCGCTCTCTATCTCGGCGGTCAGCTCGGCGTCCCGGCGGCCCACCACCATCTCGAAGATGGCCTTGATCCCGTGCGGATCGCGGTAGGTCTCGTAGGGGCCGACCGTGACCTCCCAGTCGCCTTCGATCGCAATCCAGAGCCTGTCGCTCTCGTCGTAGGGAAACGTATCGTCCGAGACCAGGGCCTCGGCCCGCGACCTCAGGAACTTCTTCAGCGAGGCGTGGGGGGCGTGCTCGGCGGCCCGCTCCAGCGCCTCGGCCAACCGTTGCAGCGGCTCGCGCAGCCGGTCGACCCGCGCGTAGGGCACGGCGCGCAGCCGTCCGCGCTTTGCCCGCCTGACCGCGGTGAAGGGGCTGAGCAGCTCGCGGCCGTTGATCTGGCTGCGCAGGCGCTCGATCTCCCTTTTCGAGATCTCCTCGGGCCACAGCACACCGTTCTTCTCCGACGGCGGCGTGTCGGGCAGCAGGTCGCAGCGCCGCACTTCGCGCCCGCAGGTCTCCGAGCGATAGCGCTCGAAGAGCAGCCGCTCGATCCCGACCCCGCGCTCGGCCACCTGCTCGCGCCGCTCCAGGCCCCGAGCGTCGAGCTGCAGGATGTAGATCTCCTCCACTATTCCCGCGGCGCGCTCCAGCTCGCGCAGCATCAGCCGCTCGTCCTCGCTCAGCCCGGCGGCGGAGTGCTCGATCGAGACGTCGCGGTGGCGCTCCCATAGTCCCCGAAGACGCTCGAGGCGCGGGTCCGGCTCTGGCTCGCCCGCGTCGCTCGCCTCGCCCCCGTCAGCCGCGGCCGCGTCGCTTGCTGCCGCCTGGGCGCGGTCGCGCTCGACACCCTTGTCGAACGCCTTCTGCGGTCGCTCCGGCTCACGATCCCCGCAGCAGACCGCGGCGATCAGCGCGGCCGCGAGCATCGCGAGACCAGCGGCTCGAAAAGAAACCGGCGGCGTGTGCAAGGCGCGTCGAGTCATCACGACTCCATTATCCGACCGACCGCCTTCGGGTCAACGCCGCGTCCAGCGCCCCCGCAAGATAGTAGAACGGGCGGGTCCGGTGAGCCGTCCGGCCGGAGACCGAGCAGAGCAGGCCCGTGCAGGATCGTTTCCCCCAGCCCGCGCGGATCCCGCGCGGGGCGAACGGCCGGGTTGGGTGAGCGGTCCGGTCCCCTCATATCGGCTCCGAGCCGATTGAAGGGGGCAACTGGAGCATGCGGATTGAACCACGCTCCGGCGAACGGCTGATTTCAAGAGAAAAGATTCGGAGAGAGGAGGAGGGGGGGCGTGGGTTACTCGCAGGAGGCGAGGTCGGCGCAATCGCCCCAGCCGCTGCTGTCGTAGACGCCGGTGTCCTCGTCGCAGCTTCCATTCTCGGCCAGGCAGTCGAAATAGTCCGAGATATCGCACGGGTAGTCTGCGTAGGCCGAGCAGTCGACCACTTCGCTGAAGTCGTAGTCGCCGCACTCCATCGAGGCCAACCAGTCCTCGCATGCGCCCACGTTGTCAGCATCGCCGTCATCATCGTCGTCGTCGCAGGCGATGGCGAAGAGGCCCAGGGAAGCGAACAGGGCGGCCAGTACGAAAATCATTACCTTCTTCATTTTCTTTCCTCCTTGGATACGGGTTGCTGGTTGGACCTTTACCAGTCCAGGTTATTCAGTCCAAACAAAAAAGAGCCTTTTTCGTGAGCTCCTACGGTTTTCGTCGACCTTCTCTCCGGCCGTTTTTGGCGGCCATTCGAGACGCTCGATTTCGTCCAGATGTCTCTAGATACACTTTCGAGACGACGAGATCAAATAAAAAATCGGATTTTTTCTCGAGCTGTTTTCGAGTCCGTTTTCGATCTCTTCGAGGATCAGGACGTCTCTTGCTTGTAATGGTAGTAGAAGCGCAGGACCTTGCGGATGTAGCCGCGCGTGGAGCGGTAGGGCGGCACGCCGTCGTGCTTCATCACCGCCCCCTCGCCGGCGTGGTAGCCGGCGATCGTCAGCACCATGTCGCCGCCGAAGGCGTTGGCCAGGTAGCGCAGGTAGCGCGTGCCGCCCATGATGTTCTGGTGCGGATCGAAGGGATCGTCCACGTTCATCCTCTTGGCGGTGGCCGGCATCAGCTGCATCAGCCCCTGGGCGCCGGCTACCGAGATCACCCGGGGATCGTAGTCCGACTCCACGCGGATCACCGCGCGGATGAACGGCTCCGGAATCGAGTAGGAGCGGGCCGCCTCGCGAATCGAGGCGTCGAAGCGGGAGTAGCGCGCCGGACTGGTGTCGCGCGCCGGGATCGGAACGACTCCCGGACGCGCGCGCCGCTGCTTCGGGGTCTTCATGTACAGGTCGTACTTCTTGCGCGCCTTTCCCCGCGGTTTCGAGTTGGTGAAATGGACCGTGCCGTCCTCGTCGGTGAAAGTGTAGATGTCCGCCCGCGCGGCGAGCGGAATACCCGCGGCGAAACAGATCAAAACGGCGATGGCGTTTTTCGAGGCCCGCATCGACTCCATTCTACTTCAGGGGCTCGGGCGGATTCAACTTTGCGCCGACCCTTGCGGCCCCCGGTAACTCGAACGAGCGGGACGACCCCGACATTCCTCCCCGAATCCCGCTTTTTTCAGGTGATAACGTTTCGGGGCGCGGATCTTGACAGGTGTTCAGGCCCTCCGTACCGTCGAGGCATGTCTCCGGCGCGCGGCTTTCAGCTCGAGCTCGATCTCCAAGGGGCTCGCCCGAAGGCGGGCGATTCAGGCGGCCCGGATCTGCTCGAGAGCCAGCGCCGCAGGATCGCGGGCTTTCTCACCTTCTCTCTGCCGGATCCGGTGGACCTCACCTTCACCGACAACCGCTCGACGATGATCTCCTTCCGCTCCAGGCGGGGACGGATCGCGGTGAGGCTGCATCGCATGTTCCGCAGCGCCGACGACCGGACCCTCGAGGCGCTGGCGCGCTACCTGAGGGGCAAGGACGTCACGGCCGAATCCGAGCTGAACGGCTACATCGCCGCCCACCGGGGCGAGATCAGGGCGGCCCGGACGCGCAACGCTCCGACCCGTTCCGCGGTCGGGGAGGTATACGACCTCGAGGAGATCCTGGCCGGGGTGAGCGCCCGCTACTTCGGCGGCGAGACCAAGGCGAGGATCCACTGGGGTCGCCGGGCGCAGAGGCGCAGGAGACGTCGCTCGGGACGGGTCAGCCGCGCGCTCGCGACCTACTGCTACGACGATTGCACGATCCGTGTCAGCCCGGTGCTGGACTCGCGGCGCGTGCCTCGCCACGTCGTCGAATGGGTGGTCTACCACGAGCTGCTCCACCACGTTCTGCCCGTGGAGCGGGCCGGAGAGCGGAGCCGCTATCATACCGACTCGTTCCGCGCCCTGGAGCGCGGATTCGAACGCTACGAGGAGGCCCGTCGCTGGGAAGAGGAGAACACCGAGTGGTTGCTGAAATGAGCGCGGGCTCAGCCGGGGTCGCGGAGCAGCTTGTTCAGCGCCCAGACCTCGATCGCCCGCAGCGTCTCGAACTGCAGGCCGATGCCCTCGCCGGGCTTGCGCCAGCGCACCACGCAGGGAATCTCGCTCCGCCCCGGGACACCCTGGAGCTGCATGACGAGGCGAACCCTGGCTCCGAAGTCCGGAGCCGGATCGGTGCGGACGAAGATTCCGCCGCGGCTGATGTTCACCGCGCGGCCGGGCTGGATCTCGTCGCCCACTGCGATTTCCACCTCGAAATCGCAGTCGTGTCTGGCGTGTTTGCGGTTGTCGTTCATCGAGAGGGCTCCGTAGCTGGTACCGGCGAAAGCCGTTTGATTCGAATGGAAGTGTAGCATGACAGGCGGCGCTGAAAACCCGCCAGCAACCACGGATCCCGGTGGATCGCGGCCTCGAGGGCTGGCTGCGCTGGTGTTGATCTCCGGCGCGGTCGGTCTGGGAGTGCTGGTCTACTTCCTGGCCGGCGGCGAGCGTGGCTCCGCGCCCTCCATCCCGCGCGTCGATTTTTCCGAGCCGGCCGTCGCCGAGTCGCTGCGCGACCTGGAGCGCCGCGCCTCTTCGATCGAGCCGTCGGACGACGATCGTGAGCTGCTCTCGCTGCTCGAGGATCTGCACGCCAGCGAGACGGCGGAGCGGATCGGACCGGATGCGGCGCGGCGGATCGAGGAGCTGCTGCGCGTGATTCGCGAGGAGGCGCAGTCCGCCCTTGCCCGCGACCGCGAGGGATACCTGGCGCTGGGCGATCGCCAGGCCTGGCTCTTCCACTCGGCGATGCGCGACCTGCTCGCCGCCGCGCGAAGCGGCGGGCTGGAGTCGGTCGACGCCGAGCGCCGATCCCGGCTGGTCCGGCTCGGCGGCGCCTTCTTCCAGCGCGCGGTCGATCGCGGGCTGGTGACGGAGGACGGCGCGCTGCGCGGCCCGGATCACCTTCCTTCGGTCCTGTTCCGCGTGCGTTGGCGGATGCTGGCCGGAATGGACGCCCACGCGGATCTCGAGCGGGTCGAGATCGCGGCCCATCTCGATTTCGTCGCGGCATTCGCCCCGCCCGCGGAGGTCGAGAGACGGCTCGAGGCGATCGAGAAGCTGGCGGAGCGCGACGGATCGTACGACGCGGTGATGGCGCGAGCCGTGGCGCTCAGCGAGGGCGGCCGCGCCTCCGAGGCGTACGATCTGCTGCGCGCGGCCAGGGAGAAGGGGCGGGAGGACGAGGCGCTGCTGGGCCTGCTGCGTCACCTGGCGCCCTGATTTACGAGGGACGAGCCGACGCGGCACTTCTCGCGCCGCCCGAAATCGAGTACAAACGATCTTTCGTCGCGCAAGATCGAGTCGTGAGCGCGACCCGCGAGGCGCCGGAAAAGCGGAGGGAGCATGGATCTGAAAAAGAGCCTGTTCATACTCCCCAACCTGTTGACCACCGCGAGCCTCTTCTGCGGCGTCTATGCCATCTTGCGCTGCGCCTCGCCGGAGGTGAGCGACGACACGGTCTACAAGTCGTCGATCCTGCTTCTCTACGCGTTTCTCTTCGATCTGTTCGACGGCCGCGTGGCGCGGATGACCCGCACCCAGTCCAAGTTCGGCGTCGAGTTCGACTCGCTGGCCGACCTGATCTCTTTCGGGGTGGCCCCGGCCCTGATCGCCTACCGCTTCGCCCTGTCCGCTTCGGGGCTGCCCGGCATCTTCGTCTGCTTTTTCTACGTGCTGGCCGGCGCGATCCGGCTGGCCAGGTTCAACGTGCTGTCCCACTTTCCGCGGGAGGAGTCCGAGGGGCCGGGCAAGTACATGCTGGGGCTGCCGATTCCGATGGCCGCCGCCTTCGTCGTGGCGCTGGTGGTGGCCACGCGGGCGATGGGCGGCTGGCCGTGGATGACGCAGCACGGCTTGACGATCAAGGGAATCGGCTACCCGATGATGGCCGTGGTGATCGTGTTGTTGGGCCTGCTGATGGTCAGCTCGATCCGCTTCCGCTCGTTCAAGGATCTCAAGCTCGGCGCCACCTCGATCGTGCTGCTGGTCCTGGTGGCCGCCAGCAGCGCCCTTCTCTGGCTCTGGTACTCGCCGGCGTACATTCTGATCTGCCTGCTGCTCGTCTACGTGGGGATGGGCTTCGTCGAGGCGATCGCTTTCTGGCCGCGCCACCGCCGCCAGCGCAGGAAGAACGACGCATGAAAAAAGGCGAGCCGGCCTTCGGATGGGGGGAATCCTGGGGCCGGCTCGCCGTATGACGCCCGATATCGCACGCAATCCGCGTGCCATTGCTCCTCGCGGCCGGTCTGCCGGCAGGTTTTCCGGCTGGATATGCCTGATATTTCAATACCTTGCATGATCAGCCATCGTCTTCTGACGGAATCGGGAAGACCGGCTCCGCTCCGTCCCGATCGCGTCGTCTTCTTGCAATGCTGCAAAACAGGATTTCGCGGTCGAAAGAGAACGCCGGGATTCAGACTGAGAAGTACCTGGCCTGCGGGTGGTGGGAGACGATCGCGGAGGTGGACAGCTCGGGCACCATCTCCAGCGAGTCGGTCAGCGAGACGCCGATCTTCTCGGGGCGCAGCAGCTCGAAGACCGAGCGCTGCGCTTCCAGATCCGGGCAGGCCGGGTAGCCGAAGCCCCAGCGTCCCTGTGCGCGCGAACGACGGGATTCTTCGTCGATTCCGATCTCGGCCCGCATCCGAGCGTGCCACAGATCTGCCAGCGCCTCGGTCAGCTCCACCCCGAGCCCGTGCAGCAGCAGGTAGTCCCTGTAGGAGTCGCCCTCGAACAGCCGCCGGGCCTCCTCGCTGATTCCCGCGCCGACGGTAGAGACGAAAAACCCAACCAGATCGGCGTCTTTTGTGCTGTTTTTAAAGTAGTCCGCGATGCAGAGCCGCGGGGGGAAGGGTTGCCTCGGGAAGCCGAAGGATATCTCCCGCCCGTCGTTCTCGACGCGCAGGGTCTCGCCCTCGGCGCGGCAGCGGAACCATCCCCAGGCCGCCCGGGGCTCGGCCAGGCTCCGCTCCCGCACGCGGCTTTGCAGCTCGGCCAGCAACGGCTCCGCTTCCCGCTCGAGCAGCGCGGCGTGCTCCCCGGCGGTCGACGAGCCGCGGCGGTAGCCCCAGCGAGCGCGGAACAGCGAGGAGCGGTTGATCCGCTCGAGCAGATCGTCCACCGGAATCTCCCGCTCCCAGCGCGCTCCGAGAAAGGGAGGGGAGGGCACGGAGGCGTCGCGGCGCACGGGTGGCCGATCGGAGCGCTCCGAGCGCCGGGCGCGATCCGGTTTCGGCAGGGGGGTCGTGGGCTCCAGCTCTCCGGCCTCGTGGCGCCGCACCGCCTCGAGACCGGCGAAGGCGTCGGAGCAGTAGACCACCGGGCCGTCGTAGCCCAAAGCGCACGACTCGGCGACGAAGCTCTCGGTCAGCGCCGCGCCGCCGAGCAGCACCGGCACGCGCAGGCCCGCGTCGCGCAGGCGGGGCAGGCCGCGCTGCATGGCGACCGCGGACTTGACCAGCAGCCCCGAGAGCCCGATCAGGTCCGCGCGCTGCTCGCGAGCCGCCGAAACGATCCGCTCGAAGGGGATGTTGGTGCCCAGGTTCAGGACCCGGCAGCCGTTGTTGGCGAGCACGATCTCGACCAGGTTCTTGCCGATGTCGTGCACGTCGCCGGCCACGGTCGCCAGCAGGACCCGGGTCGCGTCCTCGCCCTCGTGACGCTCCATCAGCGGCTCGAGCAGCGAGACCGCGGCCTTCATCACCTCGGCGGACTGCAAGACGAAAGGCAGCAGCATCTCGCCGCGTCCGAACAGCTCGCCCACGCGGCGCATCGCCGGAACCAGGATCCGATTGACGATCTCGAAAGGCGCGTGGCGCTCCAGCAGGATCGCCACGAGATCGTCGAGCCCGTCGCGCTCGCCCGCCAGCAGCTTGCGCTCCAGGATCTGCTCGGCGGGGGCGTCCTTTTCCGTCTCGCGGTCCTCGGCGCGATCGCTCTCCCGCCCGGAGTAGTGCTCCAGAAGCGCCTCCAGCGGAGAGAGGTCGTCCGAGCGCCGCCGATCGCGAATCAGGTCGAGGCAGACCTCACGGTCCCGCTCCGAGATCTCGGCCAGCGGCAGGATCCGGCCGGCGTCCACGATCGCCACGTCCAGCCCGGCGCTGATCGCCTCGGCGAGGAAGACCGAGTTGAGGTGCCGGCGCGCGAGCACGGGCAGCCCGTAGGAGACGTTGCTGACCCCCAGGCTGGTGAACGTTCCGGGCAGCCGCTCCTTGATCAGGGCGATCGCCTCCAGCGTCTCGAGCGCCGAGCGCCTCAAGCCGGGATCTCCGGAGCCCAGCGTGAAGGTCAGGGGGTCGAAGAGCAGATCCTGCGGGCGCAGGCCGTGGCGCTCGATCGCAAGCTCGCCGATTTCCCTCGCCACGGTCAGCTTCTCCGCAGCCGTCATCGCCATCCCTTCGGGGCCGATCGTCAGCGCGATCAGCGCCGCGCCGTGGCGGCGGGCGATGCGCAGCACGCGCTCGGCGGTGGATCCGCCGTCCTCGAGGTTGATCGAGTTGATCAGGCAGCGGCCGGGCAGTCGCGAGAGCGCCGAGGCGATCGCGTCCGGGTCGGTGCTGTCGATCGCCAGCGGCGCGCGGGCTCGGTCCGCCAGCAGCTCGCCGAGGTGCAGCAGGTCGCGTCGCTCGTCGCGGCCGGCGTAGGCCGGGCAGACGTCGAGCAGGTGGGCGCCGCGCTGTTGCTGCTCGAGACCGATCCGCGCGCAGCCTTCGAAGTCGTCGGCCAGCAGCCGCTTGCGGAAGCGGCGCGAGCCGTTGGAGTTCATCCGCTCGCCGACGATCAACGGTCGCGGGCTCTGCTCGATCTCGACCGCCTGGTAGCGGCTGCTCAGCGCCGGGCGCCAGCTCGGATCGCGGGGCCGGGGGCCGCGCCCGTCCAGCTTGTCGACCAGCCGGCGGATGTGCTCGGGAACGGTGCCGCAGCAGCCGCCCAGCACCGAGACGCCCAGCTCGAGCGCGAAGTCGCGCATCTGCTCCGCGAAGCTCTGCGGGGTCAGCGGGTAGAACGGGCGGCCGTCGCGCACCTCGGGCAGGCCGGCGTTGGGAATCGCCGAGACGCGGCCGGGCCAGTGCCGCGACAGCCACTCCAGGTGCGGAATCATGCGGTCGGGGCCGGTCGCGCAGTTGAGGCCCAGCGAGAACAGCCCGAACGGCTCGAAGGCGGCGGCAGCAGCCTCGACGTCGGTGCCGACCAGCATCGTGCCGCCGGTCTCGAAGGTCAGCGAGAGCAGCACCGGCAGGTCCGCCGAGCGCCGCTCGAGCACGTCGAAGGCCGCGACGACCGCGGTGCGCGCTTGCAGCAGGTCCTGACAGGTCTCGATGATCAAGGCATCCGCGCCGGCCGCGACCAGCGCCTCGATCTGCTCGAGGTAGGCGGCGCGCAGATCCTCGACCGATATCTGTCCCAGCGAGGGCAGCCTGCTGGTCGGTCCGATCGAGCCGGCGACGTACCTGTCGGTCGCGGTTTCGATCGCCTCGCGCGCGAGCCGCACCGCCTCGCGGTTGATCTCCGCGACCCGGTCGGCGAGCCCGTGCTCCCCGAGCACGACGCGGGTCGCGCCGAAGGTGTTGGTCTCGATCACGTTGGCGCCGGCGTCGAGAAATCCGCGGTGCAGGCGCACCACGGCGTCGGGCGCGGTCAGGTTGAGCCGTTCGGTGCAGCTTCCGTCGCGTCCGCCCCACGCTTCGGCCGGGATGTCCATCTGCTGGAGGGTGACTCCGCACGCTCCGTCGAAGATCAACAGCTCTTCGCCCCTGAAGCCCACTGTGTTTCACCTCGCTTTCAGTCTCCGAATAGTATTCGGTCGAACCCGGAGAAGCCACCTCGTTCGCAAAAAAAAGACCGGCGTGTATCATCGCCGGCAGCGCGATGGACGACTCCGAGACCAGGCTTCCCTACCTGACGGCCGAGACGCCGGCCGTTCCCGGCGCGATCAAGACCTTCGAGGATGACTTCCGGGTCGAGGAGATTCCGGCCTACCTCCCGTGCGGAGAGGGCGATCACACCTACCTGTTGATCGAGAAGCGCGGGATGTCCACGATCGCGGCGGTGCGGGCCGTGGCCCGGGCGCTGGGAGTCAGACCGCGCAACGTCGGGTTCGCCGGGCGCAAGGACGCCCGCGGCGTGACCCGCCAGCTGATCAGCGTCGAGCGCCTCGATCCCTCGCGCGCCGCCGCGATCGATCTTCCCGGGCTGCGCGTGCTCGAGGCCGAGCGACACGGCAACAAGCTGCGCCTCGGCCACCTGCGCGGCAACCGCTTCGCGCTGCGGCTGCGCGAGACCGATCCGGGCCGGGCCGGGGAGGTGCGCGCCGCGCTGGCAGAGATGAGCCGCGGCGGAGCGCCCAACTACTTCGGCCATCAGCGCTACGGAACTCGGGGCGACACCTGGGAGATCGGACGCGCGGCGCTGCACGGGGACTTTCGGCTGGCGGCGGAGCTGATTGCCGGCGATCCGCGCCCCGGAGACGCTCCGGGGGCGCTGCGGGCGAGGGAGCTGTTCGCCGCGGGGCGGCTCGAGGACGCGGCCCGCGCCTGGCCACGGGGCTTCGATGACAACGCGCGGGTGGCGCGGGAGCTGGCCCGCTCCCCGCGGGATCCGCGGCGCGCCGTGCTCTCGCTCGACCGTCGCGCCCTGGGGCTGTACGCCTCGGCCTACCAGTCGCGACTGTTCGATCGCGTGCTGGCGGCGCGGATCGACGAGCTGGACCGGATCGAGGAGGGCGACGTCGCCTGGAAGCACGACAGCGGGGCGCAGTTCCTGGTCGAGGACCCGCGCGCCGAGCAGCCGCGAGCCGATCGGTTCGAGATATCGGCCGCCGGCCCGCTGTTCGGCCGCAAGATGAAGCGGGCGCGCGGACGCCCCGCCGAGATCGAAAGAGAGGTGCTCGAGCGAGAGGAGATCGAGGCGGATCTGTTCCCCTCCTCCGGTCCGCTGCGCTGCTCCGGTGCGAGACGTCCGCTGCGGATGCGGCCGCGCGAGGTGGAGGTCGAGGCCGGATCGGACGGGCGCGGCGAGTACATCGAGCTGAGCTTCGCGCTCGATTCCGGCTGCTACGCCACCTCTCTGCTGCGCGAAATCTGCAAGGACGAGCTCGAGATCAACCCCCTGATATCTTTTCCAGGGAGCTCTCGATCGGCGGATCGAAGTGAACGTCCAGCTGGGGGAACGCGATCGTGATTCCGGGTCAGCACCTCGCGGACCAGCTGCATGTCGGAGCCGTAGGTCACGCCGACCACGGTTCCCAGAAGGAAGCGCGAGTCGGTCAGCGTGTAGTTCTTGACCGCGCCCTGGACCAGCGTGGAGTTGGGGATGATCAGCTCCTCCTCGTTGCGCGTGCGCACCACGGTGGCGCGGATTCTCATCTTCTGCACGCGCACGATGTCCCCCTCGACCTCGAGCACGTCGTCGGGCTTGATCGTACGTTCCACCATCAGGATCACGCCCGAGACGAAGTTCTGCACGATGTTCTGCATGGCAAAGCCGAGGCCGACCGCGAAGATCGCGCCCGCGGCGAAGAGGGTCGACAGATCGATTCCGATCACTTGCAGCGCCGCGACCATCCCGCCGATCAGGATCGCGTAGTGCGCCAGCCTCGGGATTACGCTGGTGGAGGCCTGACCCTCCAGGCCGCTGCGATCGAGCAGCCTGCCCAGCCTCCGCCTGGCCAGCCGGGAGAGCAGCAGGGTGACCACGATCACGACCAGCAACAGCAGCACGCTGCCGACCGTGATCTCCTCGTCTCCGGCGGCGAAGAGCTCGAGGTCCAGGCCCCGCCTCAGCTCTTCGAGAAACGTGCTCCAGTCCATTCGCGGGTCCTCCGCCTCCGGCGCCCTCAGAGCTTCTCATCCAGCGCTTCGCGCAGGCCCTCCACCATCTCGGTCAGGCGGTCGATCTTGTCGTTGAGCTCGCCGACCCGGCCGGCCAGCGCTTCGACGTTCTCCTCCTCGATCTCCTCGACCAGGTTGCCCAGCTCCACGCTCGGTCTCTCCACCGGGTCTTCGGGAGCGTCGGCGTAGAAGCGCTCGATCGAGCGCTTGAGCCGGAACTCCGGGGCGATCATCGGCACGATGTTGAGGCCGGAGGCCTCGGCCGCCAGCGAGAGGCTCTTCTCGTCGAAAGGATCGGACATCGCCAGGTAGAGCACCTCTCCGGAGCGTCGAATCGGAATGATCGATCTCTCGACCGCCATTTCGCGGGGTATCAGCGCCAGGATCTCGTCCGGGATGTGCAGGCCGTGGATGTTGACGCAGGGCAGGTCGGCCTGGCGCGAGAGGAAGGCGGCCAGCACCGCCTCGTCGATGAAGCCCAGGTGGACCAGGGCGCTGCCCAGGCGCTCGCCCGTCTCGGTCTGCTCCTGGAGGGCCACGCGCAGCTGGATCTCGTCGATCAGATTCGCGTCCAGCAGCAGGTCTCCCAGCCGTTCGATGTGTTTCTCGGCCACTCGACACCTCCCGCGAGTTCCAATGAGCCGGTAGAACTCTAACAGAGATCGCGCGGCGCCGCGACAGCTTCTCCGAAGAACGGCAGCAGGCGTTCTTCGTTCATCCCCCACAGTGCGTTCTCCACCTCGGCCAGCAGAGCGCGCAGGCGCTCCAGGCGCCCGTCGTCTCCGGATTCCTCCAGCCTGCCGATCACCTTGCGCAGCCCGGTTTGCGAGCCGGAGAACCAGACGACGGTCCGCTCGCTGATCTCCTCGAAGCGGTTGAGGCGCAGCCCGGCCCCGGAGAGGAGCTGCTCGAAGCGCGGCTTTTCCACCAGGTGCGAGGCGGTGCCGTCCGAGCTCCAGAAGAGCGGATAGCGGGGAGGTCCGGCGCCGCCGGCCAGCCAGTCGTGCCAGACGACGCGCCCTCCGTCGCCGAGCAGCTCGCGGCAGCGCCGGTAGAGCAGGGGCTTGTCGGCCAGCTGGATGTCGACGTGCTGGATGCAGATCACGTCGTAACGCCGCTCGCTTTCGAGATCCTCGATCGCGCACTGCAGGTGGCGGACGCGATCGGAGAGGCCGGCGCTCCGGGTCAGCTCCTCGCCGGCCCGGCTCAGCTCGGGCAGCAGCTCCAGCGCTTCGACCCTGGCCCCGCGCTCGGCCGCCAGGTGGCGCGCGGCTCCGCCCAGGCCGGCGCCCACGTCGAGCACGGTCCTGTCGCGCAGATCTCCGATCCAGTCGGCCCACAGCTCGGTCGCCTCCAGCAGCCCGGCGTGAAGCTGGTCGTGCAGCTGCAGATCCGCCGGCAGGGCGCGCGACAGATCACGCCCGCGGCGCTCCAGGTCGGCCGTGATGCGACGCATGTCGCCACGCCCCTTCCACTGCCGGGCAATCGCTTCGTAATCGTCGTGCATAGAAAACACGCTCCGCTTTTTTCTGGCTCATCCGGATCCAGCCGTTTTCATCTCCGCGTCCGTGCGCCGCG
>CAZHCG010000102.1:0-17859 GCA_964530995.1 uncultured Myxococcales bacterium | reverse complement strand
AGTTTGGGGCTTCTGCTGCATGCCAGGAGACGACACGGCTGGATCCGGATGAGCCCCTTTTTGTCACCCAAAAGTTTCGCGACCGCGCCGAGCGCTCGTGTATAAGCGTCGTCGAGATGCGTTCGGAAAAACGTCACACGGTCCGCGCTCTTTGCCGGCTGGTCGCCGCCGCGATGCTGGCATCGCTGGCCGCGAGCGCCTGCGAGAAACCCGGCGAGACGCTGGAGGGAGACTGCATGATCCTGGCCCGGGCGTTGTGCAGGCACGCCTGCGAGTGCACGCCGGAAAACTCGGGATGCGCCTACTTCACCGCCCACGGCGAGGTGGAGTTCGAAAATAAAAAAGAGTGCATCTGGCGCGAGGCCAACCTCTTCTGCCGCCAGCTGGCCGATCACATCGACGTGGTCGGATGCTACGAGGCGATTCAAAAAAGCGAGTGCGTCGAGGACTCCTTCTCCCCGGGGCTGATCAGGCCCGAGGCCTGCACGGAGATGACGAAGTAGGCAAAGCCGCCGCCTCCGAGCCGCTCAGAGCCGAAGGGAAGAAGGCGGATTGGACAACGGCCGCTGTTTTGGTAGCTTGCCGCTGGAGACGCGAGCAACGGGCGAGCGCGCGCCGGTGCCGGTCGCCGACGGCTCGTCGGAGATCGACCGGAGCGTTTCGGCCCGGCCGCGGGAAGAGCGACGATGCTGGCCCAGCTTCGAGTCCGCGACCTGGTGCTGATCGACGAGCTGGATCTGGAGCTCGCCGACGGCTTCAACGTCTTGACCGGCGAGACCGGGGCCGGCAAGTCGCTGGTCGCGACCGCGCTCGACATCCTGCTCGGCCGCCGCGCGCGCAGCGACTTGGTGCGCAAGGGCGCGGCCGAGGCCGAGGTGGAGGGCCTGTTCGACATCTCGGACGAGCCCGCGGTGCGGGGGCGCCTCCAGCAAGCCGGGCTCCCGTGCGAGGACGAGCTGCTGATCCGGCGCCTGATTCCTGCCTCCGGCCGTCATCGCTGCTACGTCAACGGCAAGCTCTCGTCGCTGTCGGTGCTGGCCCAGCTGGCCGAGGGCCTGGCCTCGGTGACCAGCCAGCACGCGCACCACGCGCTGCTGGAGCCGGCGGCCCAGCTCGCTTTGCTCGACGGCTTCGGCGCTCACGGCGAGCTGCTCGCCGCGATGGCCGAAGCACACGCCGGGGCTCGGCGGGCCGCGGAGAGGTACCGCGAGCTGGCCGAGCGCGAGCGCGATCGGGCCGGACGCCTCGACTACCTGGAGTTCCAGCTCGCCGAGATCGAGCGGCTCGATCCCTCGCCCGGAGAGCTGGACCGCCTCGAGACGGAGATCGAGCGGCTGCGGCACTGCGCGGAGCTGCTCAGAGCCGCGCGCGGCGGCGCCGAGGAGCTGTACGAGGCCGACGGCTCGGTCTACGAGCGGCTCGGCGCCTCGCTGCGCGAGATCGAGGACGCGGCGCGCCACGATCCCGCCCTGGGCGAGGAGGCCGCCCAGCTCTCCGAGGCGGCGGCCCTGGTCGAGGACACCGCGCGCCGCCTGGCGACCTACGGCGGCGGCCTGGAGGCCGACCCCGAGCGGCTGGAGCTGCTCGAGGATCGCCGCGAGGAGCTGCGCCGCCTGACGCGCAAGCACGACACCGACTGCGAGGGGCTGCTCGAGCTGGGCGAGAGCCTCGCCCGGGAGCAGGCGGATCTTCAGCGCTACGAGGAGTCGCTGGCCGAAGCCGAGGCGCGGCTCGAGTCGGCCCGCAGCGAGGCCGCCGACCGGGCCGCGGCGTTGACCCGCGCGCGGCGCAAGGCGGCCGCCCGGCTCGCTCGCGCGGTGACGCGCGAGCTGTCCGACCTGGCGTTCGACCGCGCCGAGCTGAGCGTCCGCCTGCAGCCGCGGGAGGAGGATCCGGGACCGAGCGGCGCCGATCGCGTCGAGCTGGAGGTGGAGCTCAACCCCGGCGAGGGCAGCCATCCGCTGCGGCGCGTCGCCTCGGGCGGCGAGCTCTCGCGCCTGATGCTGGCCCTGCGGCGCGTGCTGGCCGGCGTGGGCCCGGTGGGAACCTACGTCTTCGACGAGGTGGACGCCGGAATCGGCGGAGCGGTGGCCGCCACGGTCGGGCGCAAGCTGCGCGAGGTGGCCTCGCACCACCAGCTGATCTGCATCACGCATCTGCCGCAGATATCCGGGATGGCCGACGCCCATTTCGTGGTATCCAAGGTGCGAAGCAAACGGCGCACGGTCACGCGGATCGACCGGGTCGACGGTCAGCGCCGCGTCGACGAGCTGGCCCGCATGCTGGGCGGCGAAAAGGTCACCGACGCGGTCCGCAACGCGGCCCGGGAGCTGCTGGCGACCGGACCCTGAGCGAACGGAGGGGCGATGCACTGGAAGGTGCGCAGGAATTTTCTCTCCCGCGTCGAGATCTTTTCCGGTCTGGGACGCCGGGATTTCAAGGCGCTGGCCAGGTCTTGCTCGGTCTCGAGCTTCGAGCAGGGCGAGTACCTCTGCCGCCAGGGCGAGCGCGGCGTGGCCGCGTTCCTGATCGTCTCGGGTCGGGTCGCCGTGGACAGCGAGCTGCAAGGCGGCGGCACCGTGACCGTCGCCGAGCTGGCCCAGGGCGCGATGGTGGGCGAGCTGTCGATCATCGACGGCGCCGAGCGGGTCGCCTCGCTGAGAGCGATCGATCCGGTCGAGACCCTGGTGCTGACCCAGTGGAGCTTCCAGGGGCTGATGCGCAGCCGCCCCACGATCGCCGCCTCGATGCTGCCGATCGTGGTCGCGCGCTTCCGCGAGACCACGGCCGAGCTGCGCCGCCGCGAGATCGGCTCCCCGCAGGCGCGGCACTCGATCGTGGAATGACGGCTCGCGCGAACCGGCTCGCGGCGCTGGCGGCTCCGATCGCGCTGGCTCTCTGCGCCTGCGGCGGCGACAGCCCGCCCGCCTCGCTCGACGGAGGCGGCGAAGGGGACGGCTGGGCTCCGTGGCCGCCCGCCGCGGGGGACGCCGGCCTGGAAATGGTCTGGACGACGAACGGCGAGACCCCGGATTCGACCAGCTGCGGCGAGCTGGACCTCGAGTCGCTGGAGCTGATCCTGCTGCACCCGGTCAGCGACGAGGAGACGTACACCGATCCCGGGCTGTCCGCGCCCTGCGCCGCCGGGTCGATCGTCGTGACCCCGGAGAACGGCTACCGGCCCGGGCGCTACCGTTTCGAGGTCGTGCTCCGCCACCAGGGCGGCGAGCCGTTCGCCAACCGGCCGCGCGGAGAGATGGTGCTCGTCTCCGGCCAGACCGCGATCGCGGCCGACATCAACGTCACCCAGGCCGTCTCCGGAGACGGCGGCCCCGACGCCGGGAATGGAGATGTCGACCGGAACGTTCTCGTCCGGTGGTGAGGCAGCGCGGCGATGAATCACGCAGGCTCGATCCGCAGAAGAACCGCCGGCAGCCGCAGGCCCCGGTCCGGCTTTCGAACCGCGCTGAAGCGCGCGGTGCTGGTCGTGCTGTTCGTCGGGCTGGGAGGAGCGGCCGGCCTGGCCGCGGCGTTCTACGCGCTCTCGCTCGACCTGCCGGCGATCGGCCCGCTGCTCGAGGGCTACGATCCGCCGCAGAAATCTCGAATCCTGGCCGCGGACGGCACCGTGATCGGCGAGCTGTTCGAAGAGCGCCGCACCGTGGTCCCGATCGAGCGGATTCCGAGCGTGCTGAAAGACGCGGTGATCGCCGCCGAGGACGCGGATTTTCTCGAGCACCGCGGGATCGACTACCTCGGAATGGCGCGTGCGTTGATGGCCAACCTCTGCGAGCGGAGGCTGGCCCAGGGCGCCTCCACAATCACCCAGCAGGTGGCGCGCACCTTCTTTCTGACCCGCGAGAAGACCTTTTCCCGCAAGATCCGCGAGATCCTGCTGACGAGGCGCATCGAGGATCGGCTGACCAAGGAGGAGATCCTCTTCTTGTACCTCAACCAGATCAATTTCGGTCACGCCCGCTACGGAGTCCACGAGGCCGCGGCCTACTACTTCGACCGCGACGTCGAGGAGCTGGGCCTGGCCGAGGCCGCGCTGCTGGCCGGAATTCCCAAGGGTCCGGCGATCTACGACCCGATCGATCATCCCGAGGCGGCCAAGCAGCGCAGGCGCTACGTGCTCGGCGAGATGCTGCGCAACGGGATGATCAGCGAGTCCGAGGTCGAGCTGGCGGCGACCGCGCCGCTGGAGCTGGCCGAGCGCCGCGGTCCCGACTCCGAGCTCGCCCCCGAGGCGATCTCCAGGGCGCTGGAGGAACTCGACGGCGTCGTCGATCCCGGCGCGCTGCGGCACGGCGGCTACACGATCGAGACGACAATCGTTCCCGAGCTGCAGCGCGCCGCGCGCCGCGCGCTTCGCCGGGGCCTGCGGGAGATCGACGCGCGGCACGGCAGAATCGCGCCTTTCGAGGCCAGGGGCCGCAAACCCCGCGGGGCCGGCTGCCGCGACGGAATCGCGCCGGGCAAGGTCTACGTTGCGAAGGTCGTCGAGCGCGACGACCCGGCCGGCAGGCTGGTGCTCGACATCTGCGGCAGGCGCGGACATCTCTCGACGCGGGAGCTGGCCAGGTACAACCCGGAAGACCTTCCGCCCTCGCGCTTCGCCGAGCGCGGCACCTTCTTGCGGGTCTCCGCGATCCGGCTCCCCGAGGGAGAAGGGCCGCTGGATCTGCAGCCCGAGATCGGACCCCAGGGCGCGCTGGCCGCCGTGGATCCCTCCACCGGTAGAATCCTGGCGCTGGTCGGCGGCGATCGCGGGCGGCCCGGCGGCTTCAATCGGGCTACCGACGCCCGCCGCCAGCCGGGATCCGCGTTCAAGCCGTTCGTCTACATCGAGGCGATCCGCTCGCGGCGCTACACCGCGGCCACGCTGCTCGACGACTCCCCGGAGGTGGACGGAGATTGGCGCCCCGGCAACCACTCGGCCGAGGGGCTGGCCGGCGCCGTCCCTCTGCGCGATGCGCTGGCCCGCTCGTTGAACCTGCCCGCGGTCAAGACGATCCGCGACGTGGGCCCCGGGCGCGTCGCCGAGTTGGCGCGCGCGATGGGCATTCGCTCGCGCCTGGAGGAGAGCCCCGCGCTGGCCCTCGGCGCCTCGGCGGTCAGCCCGCTGGAAATGGCATCGGCCTACGCAACCCTCGCCGCCGGAGGAGTCCACCGGCCGCCGCGCGTGGTCGCGCGCGCGACCGGCCCCGGCGGACGCGAGATCCCGCTGGTGGGCCGCTCCGAGAGGCGCGTGCTCGCCGCGGAGGAGGCCTACCTGGCCACCTCGCTGCTGGAGTCGGTGATCGGCTCCGGGACCGGCCGCCGCGCCCGGGCCCTGGGGCGGCCGGCCGCGGGAAAGACAGGGACGTCCAACGAGATGCGTGACGCCTGGTTCGTGGGCTACACGCCGGACGTCGCGACCGCGGTCTGGGTCGGTTACAGCGACTTTCGGCCGATCGGCCGCCGCGAGTACGGGAGCCGCGCCGCGCTTCCGACCTGGCTGAGGTTCATGCGGCGGGCGCACAGGGGGCGTCCGAAGCTGGAGTTCGAGCGGCCCGAGGGGGTGGTCACGGCGCGGATCGATCCCCGAAGCGGCCTGCTGGCCTACGAGGGACAGGAGGAGACCGTCGAGGAGGTCTTCATCGAGGGCACCAGTCCCACCGAGAGCGCGCTGCCGCCCGAGGTCGTCTCGCTCGACGACTTCCTGCTCGAGCAGGCCTCGGTCGCGGACGGCGGTCCCGCGCCCGAGCCGGACGCCGGACCACAATCGGCTGGCTCGACCGGGGAGAATTGATGTATTCTTTATCCGAGCCGCGGGAATGATCCCGGCCGGCCCGCGCGTTTTCGTGTCGCGGGCCGCACGAGTCGAACGAGGCGATGGAAAAAGCTCTGACCAAGCACTTCTGGGTGATCAACCTGCTGACGCTGGCGGCGGTGGCCTACATGACGGCGGTCGCGACCGGCCAGATGGTGGCGGCCGGTGCGGCGGAGATGCTGCCCGCCCCCGAGCCGGAAGGCGGGTCGCTCTCTTCGCTCGACCTCTCCTCGCATGAGAGGAGCACCTACCGCCGGCGCGACGGCAGCGACATCCTCAAGCGCAACATCTTCGATTCCACTGTCGGCCCGGTGATGCCCACCGAGCAGGAGTTCGAAGAAATCCAGACCACCAGCGCCGACGGAGAGCTGCCGCTGGTGCCGTGCGAGGCCGGAGACTACACCGTGCTGGCCACCGTTGCCTCTTCGAACAACCCGGAGTGGTCGTTCGCCACGGTCGCGGTCAACAAACGGACCGAGCTGTACCGGATCGGGGACGCGATCGACGATCGAACCGTCTCCAACATCACCTGGCGCTATCTCTTCCTGCGCGGAGCGACCGACGAGTGCTACGTCGACCTGTTCGGCAGCGAGGAGGAGCAGAGCAAACGCCGCAAGCCGACGCGGTCGATTCGCAACAAGTCGGACATCGCCAAGGGGATCCAGGTGGACGGGCCCAACGAGCGGACCGTGGACCGGGGTATCGTCGACGCGGCGCTGGCCAACCCGGCACGTTTCGCCAAATCGGTGCGCGTCAGGCCCTACAAGCGCAACGGCGAGGTGACGGGGTTCCGGCTTCGCAGGATTCGCCGCGGCAGCCCGCTGGAGATGCTGGGAGCCAAGAAGGGCGACATCATCCACTCGGTCAACGGGGTGAATCTGACCAGCGTGGACAAGGCGCTGGCCGCCTACCAGAGCCTGCGCAGCGAGAACCAGCTCAGCTTCGACGTGACGCGCAAGGGCAAGCCGACCACGCTCACGATCAACATCCATTGAGGGGCAAGGAGAACACCGCTCAGGGCTCGGCCCCCGCGTCGATCGGAGGGTGGCCCGGCGGCAGCTCGGCCCCGGCGCGCTCCCGGGGCGCATCGCCCTCCTCGATTGGAGGATGCCCGGGCGGCGGGCCCCGCTTCGATCCCCGCGACTCCAAAGCGGGCTTGCCGCCGCCGGCGAGCGTGCCGAACACGATCTTCTCGAAGGTGCGGTCCAGCGAGGGGCTCGCGAAGTCGTGCATCACCACCGACTCGATCACCTCGACGCTCTGATCTTTTTCGATCTCGGACTGCGGCACCGCGGTCCACAGCTCCTGGCCCCGGTCGGTGGCCAGCAGGATGTAGCTGTAGCGCGAGACGTCCATCGTCTCGACAACCTTGCCGCGGTGGACGCGACCGCTGGACGCCTGGCTCGCCCGGCTCGCGGCCGGCGCCGCTTCCCCGCTCCGCCCGGCGTTTACGGCGCCCGAGGCCCGCCCCAGCCGCTCCACCTCGGGATCCAGCTCCTCGCCGCCGCAAGCGGCCAAGGCGGCCAGCGGCACGATTGCAAAAACAAGTCTGCTCATCTGCGGCTCCAATCTCAGTAGTCGAGCGCGTAGACGAAACTCGCCTTGGGATGGCGCAAAATCCGCTCGGCGATCAGCTCCTGGTGAACCTTCTCCTCGTCGTCCACGTACAGCTCGATCAGCTTCTCGGCCTCTTTCTTCTGATTCTTGGCCTTGATTCTCCCGACCTTCTTCATCAGCTTCTGCACCGCGGCCGGGAACTTCTCGAGGCAGAGGGTGAACGCGCCGCGATCCTCGCCGTTGGCCGCCTCGCCCTCGGCGTCGAACGAGATCGCTCCCTCGTCCATCAAAAAGCCCAGCTGGATCGCGGAGACCTGGCTGTAGGGCTTGGGCCTGTCCGTGGTGGTGTACATTCCGCGCGAGATGTGGCCGCAGGCCCAGTTGAAGGCAGCGGTGTAGGCCTGGCGCGCCAGCTCGTCGTCGATGATTCCCTTTTCGCGCAGCAGATCGACGAAGTACAGCGCGCCGGTCTGCGCCTTGAGCTCCTCCATCACGGTCGCCAGCGGACCGCCGAACGCCTCGTCGTCGGTCTTGCCCGCGAAGCGGTACTCGTGCGAGGGGCCCAGGTTGTGGCTCGCCTCGTGGAGGATCACGCCGATCAGCTCGGCGTCGTCACGCTCGGGGTAGGCTTTCATCGTCTCGGGCGCCAGCAGCGACTCGGCCTTGGCGCGCTTGATCGCCTCGCTGTCCGGGTCGGTGTAGAGGTTGGTCATCACCACCGTGCGCCCGCGGCCCTCGTTGGCGACCGGCCCCCAGTTGGGCAGGCTCTGCCCGATGATCGCGCCCATCGGCGCACGGTCGTCGCCCGCGTTGGTCACGATCTCGATGAAGTCCGGCATGTGGAACGCCACCTCGCGCGCCCGGTAGGACCTGCCGATCAGCTCCGCGAGCGTGTCCTCCATCTCCTGCTGGATCTCGGTCAGCCGGTCCTGCAGCTCCAGCGACTCCTCGTTGATCCGCGCCAGGGTGAGGTGGAAGCCGGCCTTGCGGTTGCACGGCTCCCAGTAGGTCTCGTCCGGCGCCGCGCGCACGTACCAGGCCGAGTTGTGGGAGTTCATCGCGGCCCAGGCCTCGTCGGCCGGCTGCCAGTCGTTGCCGCGGTAGCCCTCGGCCGCGGCGAGCAGGTACTTCTTCAGCGCGGCCTCTTCGGGATCGGCGATCGCTCCGGCGGCAGCCTCCAGCTCGGCGGCGATCTTCCCGGTCAGCTCCGCATAGGCCTCGGGATAGGGCAGCGCGGTCAACTCGCCGTCCACCTCGCGCACCGCGACGAACGGATCGAGCAGCTCCTCGGCGTCGTCGCGCTCGGTCAGCTTCTCGCAGAACTCGTCGTCCTTCTGCATCTCGGCAGGGTAGACGTCGACCCTCGGCTCCGGCGAGCCGGGGATCGCCGAGCAGCCTTGCTCTCCCTCGGTCCTGGGCGCCTTGCACTCCGGTCCCCAGTTGCGGTCGAACAGCCGGCGGCTGGCCGGGTCGTCCCGGGGAACGCGGTCGCGCAGAGCGGCGGCGCCGGTCTGCAGGGCGTACAGCTCGTCGGTGATGCGCGAGGCGGCCAGCAGGTGCTCGAGCACGGCCTTCTCCTCGTCGCTCATCTCGCTCAGATCGTTGTACACGACAGTGGGCCGTCCCTGGTCCAGCTCGCGGGCCACCAGCTCGCGCCGCCCGGCCTCCTCGGGCTCGAGGCCCTCGAGGTCCGGCCCGTCGACGGCCGCCTCGATCCGCTGGAACGCCCCGTGGAAGGCGGGGGTGAACCTCCCGTCGCTCACCCAGTCGCCCCGGCTGGAGTAGAACATCAGCGCCAGCGTCTCTTCGGGCTCGATCGCGCCGTTGTCGTCGACGTCCTGGTACCAGACCAGCGGCAGGTCCAGCCTCGCCGCCGCGCGGTTGAACGCGACGCGGTCGACGCCCGAGTAGCTGGCAAGAACCTCGACGGCCGGCTCCGGCTCGGGAGCCGGCTCGGCGGGAGCGGGGGGCTGTCCGCCGCCGCAGGCGGCCGCCGCGAAACAGGCGGCGATCGTGGCGATCAATCCTCTCGTGCTGTATCCGGACATCAGACCTTCCTCCTCGTCCTTTGGGCAATGACTCGGCGGGAAGGTATCTCGACGGACCCGCGCTGGCAAGGCCGGGAAAGTGACCGGAAGAGTGGACCCCCGTACAGTTGACAGCGACCCTTCTCGGATCGACGATGGGCTCGTGATGAGAGCTATCGTTTACCTGCTGTCCTGCTCGCTGGCGATGACCTGCGCGCTCCCTGCCTCCGGGGCGCGGGCCGACGAAAAGGCTCCGCCCTCCCCGGCCCTGCTGCCCGTTCCGCTGCCTGGATCTCCCCAGGCCCGCTTCGGCGGCTCCGACTCCGCTCCGAGCTCGCTGGCGGCCCGCGGAGCGGACGGGGCCAGGCTGGTGGCGTTCGGGCGCGCCGTGATCAGCGCCACTCTCGGATCGCGCGTCGAGGCCTCCCGACCCGACGACGACGACACGCCTCGCGTCGAGCTTTCGTCGGGGGCGTTCCTGGTCCACGTGGGAAAGGAGCCCCTCTCGATTCGGGCCGGAGGCTCGACGCTGCGCGCGGTCTCGGCCGAGCTGCTGCTGGCGCGGCGGGGCGAGAGCTGGATCGTCACGCTGCGAAAAACCCTGGCCGACTCCGGGGGCGCGAGGGTGATCCTCCCCCCTGCCCCGCGGCCCGAGCCGGAGGAGAGCCCGGACGGGCAGGAGACCTCTGACGAGCAGGAGCCGTCCGAGAAGGACGAAGAGCCGGGCGAGCGGAGCGACTCTCCCCTCGAGGTCGAAATCCGCTATCCGCTCGCGCCGGGCGAGCCGCGCGTCCTGGTCGCCGGGGGGCAACCGCGCCCGGCGCGGGACCGTGATTCCGAGCTGCTGAAAAAGGCTGTCGAGCGGCTCGAGCGACCTTCCGCACCGAAGGCCGCGGCCGCCGTCGCCCCGATCGACGTCGAGAGCCCGGACGACTTCGCTGCAGTCTCGGCCGACGAGACCTCGGGATCCGCCTCGGAGATAGAGATAGAGGAAGTGGAGATAGAGGTCGGCTCGGTCGAGGTCTGCCTGGATTGAGCGGAAACTCTACTGTGCTCATATTGCAATGCAGTGTCGCGCATGCTAGTGTCTGCTCATTCGTTCAGTTGATGGACGCGGATTCCAGATGCGGCAGACGAGCACACTTCGACCCGCCGGCGCCCACGCGACCACCGACTCCAGGCGGCGCGAGCCTATCGATGCGCGCGACGCCGGCGTCCTGGTCGTGGACGACGATCCCAACGTGCTGCGCTCGGTCTCGCGGATGCTGTGCCGCACCTGCCGCGTGACCACGGCCGACAGCGCTTCCCAGGCGGCGATTCTGCTCGACGCGTTTCCCTACCAGACCGTGATCAGCGACCTGTGCATGCCCGGCCACGACGGCCTCTGGCTGCTCGAGCGGGTCCGCCGCCGCCACCCGGAGGTGCGCCGCGTGCTGCTCACTGCCGAGGACGGCGAAAAGCTGTCCGCGCACGTCGGCTCCGGCCTGGTGCAGGAGCTGCTGAGCAAGCCGGCGAGCCCCGACGAGATCCGCGCGGCGCTGCGCTCGTGATCCAGGGGCGGAGCACCGCGCTCGAGCTCGACGACCTGGTGATCTCCCCGCCCGTCACCACGCCGGCCGAGCCGCCCTCGGGCGCCTTCCTGCTGGCCGCGGCTCTGCGCGCTCGAGGACGCCGCGCGGCGCTGCTCGATCTCTCGCTGGAGCTGTTCGGCCGGCTGCTGGAAGAGGAGCGCCTGCCCGCGCGCGGACCGGCCGCGGCCGCGGTCCGCTACCTGCTCGACGCGAAAGACGGCTACTCGCCGCACGATCACCGCTCCGCGACCGGCTCGATTCACCGCCTGCTGCGCGGCCTGGGCTCGCTTTATCCGGGCTGGAAGATCACCTTGATGGATCTCGAGGCGCCGGCCCGCGTGCACGATCCCCTTGCGCTGGCCGGGCTGCTGGCAGAGGAATCCGGACCGCTGGCCGGGCTGTGGCCGGAAGCGCTCGACCCGGTGCTCGAGGCGACGCGTCCCTCGCGAGCGCTGATCTCGCTGGCCTACCTCTCGCAGCTCGCCGCCGCGATCGACCTGGCGCGCCACCTGGCCCGGCGCGGCGTGGAGACGATCATCGGCGGATCGCTGGTGCGCAGCCTGGCCATGACCGGACGCGGCCTGGACGATCTCTCCCGCGCGCTGCCGGGCCTCTCCGCCGACGACGGCTCGGAGCTGACCGGCGAATTTCCGCTCGAGCGCCTGACCTGGCCCCTGCTGCTCGGCGACAGGCCATACCTCAGCGCGCGGCCGGTCGTGCCGCTGGCGCTGTCGACCGGCTGCCACTGGAGCCGCTGCCTGTTCTGCCCGGATCGCGCGCTGCCGTTCCGGCCGGTGCCGCTCTCAGCGCTGAGCGGCCTGCTCTCCTCGATGCCGGCGAGCGTGCGCGACCGCCGGCCCGTCTGCCACCTGCTCGACTCGGCGCTGCCCCCCGCCCGGCTGGCCGCCTTCCTTCCGCTGGCCCGCGAGCACGGCGTGAGCTTCTACGGCTTCGCCCGCCCGACGCGGGGGCTGACGCGCGGCGGGCTGCTGGAGGAGGCGGCGGCCAACGGCTGTGCCATGCTGCAGCTCGGCGTGGAGAGCGGCAGCCGCGAGCTGCTGGAGCGTTTCGACAAGGGTATAGATCCGGTTGAGGCGAGCCGGGTGCTGAAGATCGCGGCCGCCGCCGGAATCCGCACCTACGTCTACCTGCTGCTCGGCCTGCCCGGCGAGAGCGAAGCCGATCGCGAGGCCACGCTCGAGCTGGTGCGCGGCTGCGACGGCGCGATCGATTTTCTCAACACCTCGCTGTTCAACCTGCCCCGCGACTGCGAGCTGACCCGGCGCGCCGGCGAGCTGGGGCTCGAAATCGAGGAGTTTCCGGGCGACGACGCGATCCTGCGGCTCTACACCCCGTTCGAGGTCGGCGGCCTCAGGCCCCGCGACCGGGCGCGCGCCTTTTTGCGGCGGCGTTTCGATCCCGACCCGAAGGTGCGGGCCGCCCGGCTGCGCACTCCGCGCTGGCTGCGCGCCGCCCACCTGGCGCTGATGCGCCTCCCGGGTCGACGCGGGCCGGCTTGAGCCATCCGCGCTGCAAAATCTTCCGAGAGATCTGTCCGCGGTCTCGCGTGCTCGTGAGCTCGGGTCGCTATGCGGAGATCTTGCGGTTGGCTTCTCTCAGCCGCGAGGAGAGGATCCTGCCCAGCACCTGCATCACCTTGAACCCCACGCGCGGATCCGAGGCGAGGTGCGAGGCCAGCCTCTCGAGCGGAAAGGCGAACGCGGCGGTCTCCTCGATCGCGGTGACCCGCGCCGAGGCCGGAGCGCTGTCGACCATCGCCATCTCTCCGATCGAAGCGCCGGTGCCGAGGCGGGCGACCTCCACCAGAGCGCCTTCACCCGCGACCTCGACCGCCACCAGACCCGAGACCAGGACGAAGAGATTCTCACCCGCGCGGTCCTGCTCGATCAGGACCCGACCTGGAGCGAAGCTGCGCCGGTCTGCCAGGGTGTGCATCTCGCGCAGCTCGTCCAGGCTCAGCTCGCCGAAGATCGGCAGACCGCGCAGCACGTCGAAGTCGCCGCGCACCGCGACGACGCCGCCTCGGCTCTCGGCTGCGGCGGGCCGCTGCTCTTCGCCCGGCAGCACCAGCGGCGCCACGTTCGGGGCCCGTGCGGCCGGTGCCGCGGCCGGAGGCTCTTGGTGCGGCAAGGGCGGCTGCTCCTTCGCGGCGGGCGGCGCGGAGGCGGGAGGGACGGGCCCGCCCGCGGTCAGCATCTTGATCCCGGCCCGGGCGCCCTCGTGGCCGGGATCGAGCCCGATCACTCCCGACCAGAGCTGGCGCGCCTTGTCGGAGTAGCCGCCCTGGGAGAGCAGGGTCGCCAGCCGGTGGTGCACCTCCAGGGTGCTCCCGTCCAGCGGTTTGCTGCGAACCAGCTCGGCGTAGCGCTGCATCGCCATCCGGGCGTTGCCGCTGCGCTCGAAGAACTTGCCCAGCAGCTCGGTGGATTCGACGTACCAGCGCTGCATCCGCTCCACGCGCTGCAAGACCTCGACCGCCTGCTCGTAGCGACCCAGCCGCATGTAGAGCTGGCCCGCGTGGTAGTAGGCGCCGGCGCGGGCGAAGCACTCGGCGGCGCGCAGGTGATCGCCGCACTTCATGTACGCGGCCGCCGCCTTGTCGAAAGCCAGCCCGCGCTCGTACATCTCGGCGGCCTTGCGCAGGTTGCCGGCGCGCGCGTAGGCGTCGGCGGCCCGCTCCCACTCGTAGGCGGCCTCCAGGTAGCCGGCGGCCAGCTCGTGGTCCTCGATCGCCTCGGCGCACCTGGCCGCGCGGGCCACGTCGCGCGCCTCGCCGAACAGGGCGGCGAGGCGACGCCACAGCTCGCGGCTGGCTCCGCTCTCGGCCTCGGCGATCAGGTCGTCGCCCACCTCGGGACCGGAGGCGGCCAGCAGCGAGGCCGCGCGATCGACCTCACCCTTCTGCAGGTGAGCGGTGATCGCGCCGATCACGTTTCCGGCGGGCTTGAACTCGCCGGCGCCGCTTTCGTCGAACTCGAACTCGATTTCTCTCATCGCGTCCTCTCGAAGCTCAGGATGCGCGCCGCGGCAGGACCGAGAGCGCCTCGCCGGGCGTGGTGACGCCGTGTTGGATCAAAAAGCCCAGGTAGCGCGAGAGCGGCACGAATCCCCCGCAGCGCGAGCCGATCTCGATGATCTCCTCGGCTGGAGCCTGGCGCGCGATCGCGGCTCGCACCTCGTCGCCGCCCACCAGGATCTCGAAGGCGGCCACGCGGCCCAGGTAGCCCTTTCCCTCGCAGCGCTCGCAGCCCTCGGCGCGGTAGAGAGTCGGCGGCTTGTCTCCGATCACTCCGGCCAGGCGCAGGTTCTCGAGTATCTGCGGGTAGAACTCGAACGGCGTCCTGCAGTGGGGGCAGAGGCGTCCCACCAGCCGCTGGTGGACGACCCCCACCAGCGAGCCGGCCATCGCGAACGGCTCCATTCCCATCTCGAACAACCGCATCACCGCGCTGGCGCAGTCGTTGGTGTGAAAGCTGGTGAAGACCAGCCGCCCGCTCATTCCGGCCTGCAGTGCCAGCTTGGCGGTCTCGGCGTCGCGGGTCTCGCCGACCAGGATCACGTCCGGGTCCTGCCGCAGAAAGGAGCGCAGCACGCCGGAGAAGCCGAGGCCCGGAGTCGCTCCGACCTCGACCTGGGCCAGGTCGTCGAGATGAAACTCGACCGGGTCCTCGACCGTGACGATGTTGATCTCGGGATTGCGGCGCTCCAGAAGGCCGGAGTAGAGCGTCGTGGTCTTGCCCGAGCCGGTCGGGCCGGTGATCAGCACCACGCCGTGCGGCGCGTAGAACATTTTGCGGATCGCCTGGCGCACCTTCTCGGCCAGCACGATCTTCTCCAGGTCGACCAACGCCGTCGCCGAGTCGAGGATCCGCATCACCAGCTTCTGACCCAGCTTCGTCGGGACCAGCGATAGGCGCAGATCGACCGAGCGCCCGCCGACCTCCAGCGAGATGCGCCCCTCCTGGGGCTTGCGCGTCTCGGTGATGTCCAGCCTGGCCAGCACCTTGAAGCGGCTCAGCAGCGACCTGTGGGCCTCGCCGGGGACGACGCCGAGCCGCTCCTCGAGTCGGCCGTGGACGCGGAAGCGCACGTGGGTGCCGTCGCGTCCGGGCTCGACGTGGATGTCGCTGGCTCCGGCCTGAATCCCGGTCGCGATGATGCGGTTGACCAGGCTCATCACCTCCTGGCCGCTGATCTGCGCCGGCCGTTCCGAGTCGTCGACCTCGGTTATGAAGCGGATCTGCTGCTCCGCGCCGCGCGGCGCGCCCGGCTTGCTGGACGAGACGCCCAGCCGCTCGGCGAAGCGCTGCAGATCCTCGCGAGCGACCGCGACCGTGCGCACCCGTACACCGTGCAGCTGGCGGCGCACCTCGTCGATCGCGGCCGCGTTGGAGGGATCGGCGGAGGCGAGCGTCACCGCGCCGTCCTCGAACGCGACCGGCAGCACCTCGTGGCGGCGGATCAGCTGCTCCGGCACCAGCGCGGTAAGCTTGGGGTCGGGCTCCCAGCGAGCGATCGAGACGAACGGGATCCCCTGCCTGGCCCCCGTGGCGCCCAGCCGCTTGGCCAGCACCCTGGTCAGATCCACCAGCACGCTCTGCGACTGCTTGATCACCGCGTCGAACACGGCCCGGTCGAGGCGGTGGACCACCGAGTCGACCAAAGCCGTGCAGGTGGCGCTGCGTGGCGCGCCGGTCAGCAGCGCCAGCTCGCCCAGGCAGTCGCCCGGTCCGAGCTGGGCGACCTCGATCGCCAGCCCGAAGTCCTCGTCGCGGACGTAGACGCCGAAGCGCCCGGACTCGATCACGTAGAGCGCGTCGCCCGGCTGCCCCTGGACGACCAGCTCCTTGGCCTCGGGGATCTCTCGGCGCTCCAGCCGCGAGGAGATCTGCTCGATGTGCTGCGCCGGCAGAGAGGAGAAGACCTCGGTGCTACCGAGAATCTCTGCCGGGGTCATTCGCCGCCCCCCTGTTCGCGCACCATCTTCTCGTAGAGCTCGACCTCGTGCCTGTTGCCGATCACGACGGGAACGCGCTGGTGCAGCTCGGTGGGCTGGATGTCCAGAATCCGCTCTTTGCCGGTGGTGGCGCCGCCGCCCGCCTGCTCGGCGAGCATCGCCATCGGCGCGCACTCGTAGAGCAGGCGCAGCTTGCCCTTGCCGGTCTTACTGTTCGCCGGATACATGAACACACCGCCGTAGAGAAGGTTGCGATGGAAGTCGGCGACCAGCGAGCCGATGTAGCGCGACGACGTCTTGGCGTATCGATCGTCGTCTCCGTAGCGCACCGTGTCGGCGAACTTCTGCGTCGGCTCGTCCCACTTGTCGTAGTTGGCCTCGTTGGCCGAGAAGCACTTGCAGCGGTCGGGGATCTGGACTCCCGGGTGGCTGAGCACGTACTCGCCGACCTCCGGATCGAGGGTGAAGCCGTGCACCCCGTGGCCGGTGGTGTAGACGAACATCGTGCTCGATCCGTAGATCACGTAGCCGGCGGCCTCCTGCTGGAAACCGGGCTTGAGGAAATCGTCGAGCGTGGGCTCGCGCCCGGCGGGCAGCCGGTGGATCGAGAAGATCGTGCCGACCGAGACGTTGGCGTCGATGTTGGACGAGCCGTCCAACGGATCGAACAGGATCATGTAGCGATCGCCCTGCGACTCGGCCGGGGAGGGGAAGACCGTGTACTCCTCCTCCTCCTCGGTCGCGATTCCGGCGACGGGGGGCATCCAGTGGAAGGTCGCCTTCATGATATCGTTGGCGATCACGTCGAGCTTCATCTGCTGCTCGCCCTGCACGTTCTCCCCGCCGTGGCGGCCGAGCACGTTGAGCAACCCCGCCTTCTGCACCTTGATCGAGACGACCTTGGTCGCCACCCCGATGCGACGCAGCAGGTCGGTGAACACGCCCCGGCTCTCGGGGTGCATCCGCTGCTCCTTGGCGATGTAGCTCTCCAGGGTGTCGAAGTCCTGCCAGCCGGATTCCGCCATCACGCACCTCCTTTTCTAGGCCGCCATATCCCCTCGCGGCTCCCGTCGTTTTCAGAGGAACAAAAGATAGCACAAATCGCCGCCGCTGTGGCAACGCCGCAGACCGGCGACTCGCCAGCGTCTTCGCCGCCCCCGGCGACCTCCGCGTCGGCGACAAGGCAATCACCCTCCGCCTAGAGATCGCCGCCCGCAAAGACGAGCGCCAGGCGATCGCCGCGCTCTTCCAGACCATCAACTCCAAAAACCTCACCCTCCCCGGCGACCCCAAGTCCCGACCGCTCCGCTTTCATACCCACGTTTGAACGAACCCTGCGGTCGGAACTTTGGAGCGCCGGGGGATGGATGGTTGCATCGTTCGATCCACGGTTCCGAGGCCCGAGAAGTTCGACTCTCGCGCGTGCACCTGCGCATCCGCAACGACGCGGGGCGCTGCTTCGTCGAGGACCTGGGCTCCAAGAACGGCACCTTCGTGGACGGAGAGCCGATAGGCGCCCCGGTCGAGCTGCGCGACCAGGCGTTGATCCGGGCCGGCCGCGTGCTGCTGGTCTTCCAGGCCGACGCCGGGCCGCTGCTGTCGGCCGAGTGTCCCATCCCGGCGATCACTCCCGCCTGAGAGGCTGTTCGTCCCGGATTTCGTGATCTGATCCCAGTGTGCGATCACGGTAGTGATGGTTGTGAGACGGACGGGGGGCGTCCGGAGGTGGGGGTCGAGGTCGCGGCGTCCGTCCTTTTCGGCGCGCTTCTCCTCGTCGCGCACCGGCCTGCCGAACGAAGGAATCGCCTTGGAGTCCACGGCGGTTTTCTTTCCCAGCTCGGGCAGCTCTACCTTCAGCTGGTCGAGTCTGTGTTTTGTTCTCTGATCTCGGCCAGCGGCTTTTTATTCAAT
>CAZHCG010000101.1:0-18088 GCA_964530995.1 uncultured Myxococcales bacterium | reverse complement strand
TGCACAGGCGTTGAAGGCGGCGCTGGAGGGTGCGGAGCGGGGGTGGTTCGTGAAGGGCTTCGATGATCTGGCTGCTCCTCGCGGCGCCCATGCGCTCGACGGCGTCGAAGATCGCGCGGTCGAGCTCGTCGGGCGGGCGCACCACCAGCCAGGGCAGGCGATCCTCTCGGTCCTGGAAGGACTCGAGCCTTCGGTGGAGCTCGCCAAGCGCGCGCGCGATCTCCATCGAGAAGTGCTCGAGGAAGCTGGTCAGGTCGCCCTCTGCGTCTGCGCGGCCGACGGTGAGGTCGTCCAGGCGCAGCGCCCGGGCGCCCGGGTCGCTGTCCGCAAGCACGAGCAGGCCGTGGGAGTCGAGGCCGCCGCCACGCAGCTCGTGGTCGATCACCGCATCGACGGCCATGCGTCGAGTCGAGTCGCGGTACAGGATCGACAGGCCCCAGTGGAGCACGGCGGCTCGAAGGATCGGCTCCTGCGCGATCATCTCGTCCTCTTCGATCCATGCGTAGAGCTGCCGCACGGCGGGCGGAACCTGGACGGATCCGCGGTGTGCCTCGAGGAGCCTCTCGCGCGGCTGGCCCACGAAGCGGGCCCATGTGCCGGAGCCGCTGTCGACGAAATCCACGTACGTCGCGGCCGTCTCCGCGTTGCTGGTGTCGCCGCGCTGCCCGAACTGCCGGGCCGCCTCGCAAAGCACGGCTCCGCGGCGGATCAGGCTCGCCGTCGTCCTCATCGTCGGGGGCGGGACGTTGCCGGCGATGACGTGCACCACGTCGTCCAGGGTGACGGCGCTGTAGCCGGCGCGCATGACGAGGTACGCGATGCGGCGCTTGCCCGCGTCGGCCTGGAGGCGCTTCAATCCGAAGTGGGAGAACCGCATGGCGGCGACACGGCCGGCATTTCCGTGGGCCCACGTGAGCCTGCCGACCAGGTCCGGCCGGAGCTCGTAGTGGAGCTCGTCGAAGGGAATCTGCTGCGGCCGCTCATGGACGATGCGCCTGCCCACTACGACCTCCTGGCGCACACGCGCTCGTTCCGCGCGACGCTGACCCGCCACCGTGAAAAGGACCCCGAGCTCCCGAACGCGACAAAGCGGACGAGAGCCCGGTCCTCGGAGAGCTCGGCCGCCTTGGGCCCTGGCACTCCCTCGGGCCAACCGCCGTGTCGTCTTCCCATCGCGTTACCCCTCGGCCTTCTCGTTTGCCCTCTTCGTAGACGGCTTCCGCTTGGTTGTCTTCTTCTTGGGATCGGCTTTCCTTTTGGTGGCCGTCTTCTTCGCTGCCGTCTTCTTCTTGGGTGCCGGCTTCTTGGTGGTCGATCTCTCGCCGCTGGCGGTGGCAGCCGCTTTCTTGCGAGCAGGCTTCTTCGCGGTGGTCTTCTTGGTAGTCGTCTTCTTCGCTCCTGCTCTCTTGGGGCTGGATTTCTTGGCGGTGCTCTTCTTCTTGGCTGCTGTTTTCTTTGTCGCGGATTTGGCTGCGCTCTTCTTCCTGGTCGCCCCGGCCGCCGCCGGTTTTCGGGTTTTCGCCGCGCGCCGCGTTCGCCTGGTGGGCGCAGCCGAGATGGAAGGTGCGTTTGCTGACACTCCATCCGTGTCGATATCGACACCGAAGACCGACGACAGCTCGTCGGTCTCGAGCACGCGACCCTTGCGCGACTTGCCCGCGCCGGTCGGCTGATCGATGGCGGCCTCCACCATCTCGGTCGGGTCGACTCCGCGCAGAGTGAACAGCAGCTCGGGCTCGTGGTCGAGGCGGGCGCCGACACCGTACAGCGTCGCGGCGACGTGCTTGCACATGGTGGCCCAGTCCGGGCACGAGCAGCTCAGCGTGATCTCGCGCGGCGATGGGAACAGCCCCTCGCCCTTGCGGGTGACGATCTCCATCACGCCCCTGGAGAGAGCCCCCTGCAGAAGCTCAACCAGCGAATCGATCCGGCCCGCGCACTGCCCCTTGATCTTCGTCCACTTCTTTTTGGGCAGCGGCTTGATCTCGATGTCCACGGTGTACAGGTCCGTTCCGCTGACCAGCGCTCGAACGTGCCCGGCTTCGATCTGCAGGTCGATCACCGATCCGTTTCGAACGTAGGTTCGCCCGCGGGGAAGACGATTGGAGAAATCGCTGTAGGCCTCGAGGTTCTTGCACCAGGCGTTGCCCCAGAAGGTCGTGGCGATCTTTCGGCCGGCGATCTCGACTGGCGAGACGTGCTGGCCGGCCTTCTTCATCCTAGCGACCTTCTGCGCCGCTCGTCGACGACGTTCGGCGACCGGCACATATGGGGGCCAGTAGCTATCGTAGTATCTGCCCATGGGCTCACCTCACGGTTCTTCCTCGGTCGAGGGTTCGTCGGTCGTACCTGGTGGAAGCGCCGATACCTTGACCAGGGCCTTTTCGCCGGCCCGAACCCGCCGTTCGAGCTTCTTCAGGTCTTCCTCTGGTGGCAGCGCTTCCGGTTGAATTCCCCGCTCGAGCAGT
Organism: uncultured Myxococcales bacterium; assembly: GCA_964530995.1. Lineage (GTDB taxonomy): Bacteria > Myxococcota_A > Polyangia > JAAYKL01 > JAAYKL01 > CAZHCG01. The sequence continues at coordinate 15,620 of CAZHCG010000101.1, read as the reverse complement.
ACCGAACGGATGCTCTTGTTGTTCTGGATGTGCTCTGCGGTAATGCAAAACTCACCCTGGAGATCATCCCTTCGGACATTGTAGTTGGTGATCTCCGTGGCGAGATTCTTGGCGGTGATGGTCACCGTGGGAAGGAAGTCGGCCAAGGGCCGGTTCTTGGGCACTCCCAGTTGGCTCTTCATCTGGCCGGTCGTCTTGCCGCCAAAAAGCGCTGCGTCGCCCTTGGAGCGGATGCGGCCAAAGCCCCGATCATCAACGCCACGCTCGTAGATGTTCTTTGAAAGCTCTGTCTCGGATTCGCGAAGCTTCTGGCGGGCCTGAAGCCGCTCCTGGAGCCGGATACGTTCTTCGATAAGCTCCTGCTTCCTGGTTTGGATAGCGAAGTAGCCCTGGGCAAACGCGATGGGTTCCTTGCGCGGGTCGCCGTTTTGCGCGATGAGGTAGCAGGCGTAGCGGGTGAGCATCACGTCTTCGATGGAGCGCTCTGCGCCAGAGCCGATCTCGACCTTTTTGCTGACCTCGGCAAAATGGTCCTCGATGGCTACCCCGGCGTTTTTACAGGAGTCTTTGGCCTTCGCGATAACCTCTTGGAAATTCCGCCACTGGGCGTAGCCCAATACCTTCTGTAGATCCCGAGCAAACCAGTACTCGACATCCTCACCAGGTATTTCCTGGGCCAGCGCGTCGAGCTGCCCTTGCATTCTTACGATCAGCTGTCCTTCCATGGGGTATGCCTCTCTGGCCATGTTCTAGGCGTTGGGAACATGGTCCAACTATCTGATCATTCAGCGACGTAACGCTGTCTTTGAAGCCGGGATACTTCGGCTCCCTCTATCCCTCCAGCGCGCTGCTCAGATCGAGCGACACCATCGATATCAGCTCCTCGTCGCTCATCTCCGTCAAGGACGACTCGGCACCCTGGGAGAGTACCTCGCCTGCGAGCTTCTGCTTGCCCGCGATCAGCTCGTCGATCCGCTCCTCCACCGTGCCCCGGCAGACGAACTTGTGCACCAGCACGTTCTTCTTCTGCCCGATGCGGAAGGCGCGATCCGTGGCCTGGTTCTCCACCGCCGGGTTCCACCAGCGGTCGAAGTGGATCACGTGCGAGGCCGCGGTCAGGTTGAGCCCGGTGCCGCCGGCCTTGAGCGAGAGCACCATGAAGGGCACCCGGTCGTCCTGCTGGAAGCTCTCGACCAATCCCTGGCGTTTTTTCACCGGCGTACCGCCGTGCAGCACGAGGCCGCTTCGGCCGAAGACCTCGGCCAGGTAGCCCGACAGCGGCTCGGTCATCTCGCGGAACTGGGTGAACACCAGCACCTTGTCCTGCCGGGCGACGATGGATTCGCACAGCTCGCGCAGGCGGGAGAGCTTGCCGCTGTCCCCGGGCTCGTAGGCAGCGTCGCCCAGCCACTGCGACGGGTGGTTGCAGATCTGCTTGAAGCGCATCAGGAAGGCCAGCACCACGCCGCGCCGCTCGATACCGTCGAGCTCTTCGATGGTCCTCTTCATCTCGTCGACCGACTGCTGGTAGAGGGCGGCCTGGCGCTTGCTGAGCAGGCAGTGAGCGGTGACCTCGGTCTTGTCGGGCAGATCCGCGATGACGTTCTCGTCGGTCTTGAGGCGGCGCAGGATGTAGGGCTGAACCAGCCGGCGCAGCGGGGCATAGCCCTGCTGGCTCTTGGCCATGGACTTGCAGAGCCCGTTGAACGCCTTGGCCGAGCCGAGCAGGCCGGGATTCAGGAAGTCGAAGATGGACCACAGATCGCCGAGCCGGTTCTCGACGGGCGTTCCCGTCAGCGCCAGGCGCCACTTTGCCGGCATGGCCTTGACCGCCTCGGTCTGCTTGGCGCCCGGGTTCTTGATGGCCTGGGCCTCGTCGAGGATCACGTGGCGCCAGGGATACTCCTTCATCCACTCGGTGCGCATGGCCGTGCCGTAGGTCGTGATCACGGCGTCGTGGGCATCCACACGCTTCTTCGAGAGCTTCTTCAGCTCGGCCGAGGGAATCTGCGAGGGGTGGGCGATGAGCGCCTTCAACTTGGGGGCGAAGCGTTCGATCTCGAGGCGCCAGTTGTCCACCAGCGAGGCCGGGACCACCAGCAGGTCGGTTCCCTTCTCTTTCTTGCGGCGACTCGAATTGAGGACGCCGAGAACCTGGATGGTCTTGCCCAGGCCCATGTCGTCGGCCAGGCAGCCGCCCAGCTCGAGGCCGCGCAGGGTCTGTAGCCACTGGACGCCGTGCTTCTGGTAGGGGCGCAGCTCGGCATCGAGGCCCGCGTTGGCCCGGACATCTTCGCGCAGCTCGGGCGAGCGGAGCGCATCGATCCTGGAGGAGAGCCACTTGCCGGCGATGACCTCCGACCACTCGGGGCGCGCGTCTTCCATGCCCTCGTCATCACCGTCGAGCCGGGCACCGGAGAGCATGCGCATGGCCTCGCCGAAGCTGACCCCGCCGGCCTGCGCCTGTTTCTGCACGTCGCGCCACTGGTCGAGAACCTGCGAGAGCCTGTCGCGGTCCACCTCGACCCACTTGCCCTTGATCAGCACCAGGCCGTGGCTGGACGCGAGCAGCTCCTCGATCTCCCGTTTGGTGAGCTTATTGCCGTCCAGGGTGAGGCCGACATCGAAGTCCAGCAGGGCTTCCATGCCCAGGGCCGAGGGCGTCTTGCCGCCCACCGACACCGAGACCTTGGGCCGGGGCCGGTTCTTGGCGCTCCACCAGTCGGGCATGCGCACCACCAGACCGGCCTGCTCGTACAGGGCGATCTCGCACAGGAACCGGTGAGCCTCCCTCGGGGTCCAGGAGAGCGGGTGGTAGATGTCCCCGGCGTCGACCAGTTCGCGGATGAACTCGCTCTGTTCTGCCGCGCGGGATAGCGGCGCCAGCAAGGCAAGCAGCTTTTGCCGGTTCTTGGCGCCGGCATAATCCTTGAGAGCCCGGCCCAGCGGCAGGTGCTGCGGTTTGGCCTGTTTGGAGACCTTGTGGACGTAGGTGGCGATGAAGGCGAAGGGGTACTCCGGGTCGCGCTTGTTCTCGGCGAGATGGAAGCAGACCCGGCCCACCACGTTCCAGACGGAGCTGTGCTTTCTCAGGTACCCCTGGACCCCCTCTTTGAACCCCTTGGCCTCCGTCGCAAGCGCCGCGCCCATGTCGGACCAGATGTCGCCGAGCAGCGCGGCATCGAGAAGCTCGGCGCCCTGCATGGGAGGGACCGCCTGGACCAGGGCCGCGATCTCGTCCGCGTCTGGATCCGGAATGACGAGAGATTTCGGGTCGGTCGGGTCGAGCGCACCGCATACCCGGCCGACGAACGCCCGACCGACATCGCGCCAGTACGAAAGCGACGGCGGAAGACCGGTCGCGAGCTCTGCCGCGCCGAGATGCAACACTCCGTTGCCACGGCCGGCGTTGAAGGCCTCGATGATCCGTGCGGCGGCCTTGGCCGAGACAAGCGGGCCGTCCTCGGGCGATCCGGGCTGGACGTCGATGCGCCCGCTCGGCGTCAGCCGACAAACGAGGGTCTCGCCGCCGCCCTGGGCGGCGCTATCGAGGGAGCGCTGGCCCATCAGCCGTTCACGCTCGAGTGCGGCCGGCTCGTCTTCTTGACGAGCTTGTCTGCGATGGGGCGGCGCCTCGTCTTCCTGGCCAAGTCCTCGCCTTCGTTCTCTCGACGTTCTCCAGACCACCTGTCGATACGTCATTGCTGTGGCGTTTGCAAGACGCAGTGCCGAATGCGAGCGCCACGGCAAGGCCCGGCACACAGCCGGTGAGCTCTCGATCCAAGGAGGCGGTCACCGAGCGAGCGCGTCGCGAGGTCGTGCGGCACCAGAGCTGAGCCGAGCAGCGGAAGGCCTGGCGTGCGCTGCAGCCCGTTTGAAGGCGCGCGTGGTCAACTGACCATATGAGGGGACTATCTCTCCGAGCCTCCCTGGCAGCCGATGCAAAACGGCGTTTCGGGGCGCACCCGGAGGCGTGCGTAGCCGATAGGCTCTTCACAGCGCACGCATTCCCCGTATGTACCGCTGGCTATTCTGGCCATAGCCTGCCGGATTTGCGCGAGCTGGGTTTGAAGACGGCTCTTCTGGGCGCTTGCCATGTGTTGCTGCTGTAGCGCATCGACGCGAGTCAAGCGCCCGATCGACAGGTTCAGGTCGACGGGGCGAGCGTTGTCGGTCGAGATCGCCAGCGCTTGTTGCACCTCCGCAAGTCGTGCTTCGAGCAGTGCGCGCAGGCTTGCCACCTGTTCCTGGCTCAATCCGTCCGCATCGTCGCTCATGTGGTCCTCCGGGATATGGCGTCGGGCTTCACGATCGGCACTTCACGCTCGTCGCTCCCTCTGTTGCTCGAGCGGGACGCCAGAGCCTCGCCCGTCGTCTTCGAATCGCGCCTCGTCGGCGATGAACGGAGTGCGGGTGCCCGTATGAGTGACGACGAGGTCGTGCATCGCCCTGGTGAGGGATTGGTTGACGTCGCCGCGGTAGAGAAGAAAAGCGATTCGATGCAGTGCGATCGATGTCTTGCCGGAGCCCGCGACCCCCTGGATGATCAAGGCCTCCGCGTCTTCGTTTCGGATGATGGCGTTCTGGTCGCGCTGGATCGTGGCGACGATGCTCTTCATCCGATCGTCCGAGGTGTGGCTGAGCTCCTTCATCCTTCTTGGAGCATTTCTCCCGCGCCCAGCGCCGCCCGGGCGTCGGATCGTTCGCCATGCTTCGGGGCGAGCGCCTGCCGCTACGCGTCCCGAGCCACTACTCCCAGCGCTGTTTCGGAGAACTCGACGTCCGGCAGGCGCTCTCGAGCGAAGCGCACCGACCAGTCGCGTTCGAAAAGAACCACGGGGCGCTCGCGAACGTCGAGCACGACGAGCCCGGTGCAGGCCTGCTCCAGCCTCCGAAAGTCCAGCGGCTTGCCGTTCTTCGGCGAGACCCAGCGGGCCATCTGGTATTCGAGCGGCTCCATCCTCACCTCCGCTCCGTACTCCTCCTTGAGCCGGTGCTTGGTCACCTCCATCTGAAGCTGACCGATAGCGCCGAGGATCATCTCTCCGGATCGACCGCCGGGTGGACGATAGAGCTGGACGGTCCCCTCTTTGGCGAGCTGCTCCATTCCGCGGGTGAGCTGCTTCCTGCGCATCGGATTCTGGGAGACGAGGAGGGCGAAATGCTCCGGCGCAAAGCTCGGAATGCTCTCGAACTCGTACTTGGAGCCGGCTGTCAGGGTATCGCCGATCTCGAAAATGCCGGGATCGAACACGCCGATGACGTCCCCGGCGTAGGCCTCATCGACGAGGTTTCGTTCCTGCGCGACGAACTGAGTGGGGTTGGCCAGGCGAACATCGCTCCCTGTTCGAACGTGGTAGGTCTTCATCCCGCGCTCGAAGCGCCCCGAGCAGATGCGCACGAAGGCCACCCGGTCGCGGTGCGCCCGGTTCATGTTGGCCTGCACCTTGAACACGAACCCGCTGAACTCCGCCTGCGCGGCCGGCACCCGGCCCTGGCTCGTCACGCGAAAGCTCGGCGCCGGCATGAGATCGCAGAAGTCCCCCAGGAAGGCCTCCAGCCCGAAATTGTTGATCGCGCTGCCGAAGAACATCGGAGAGGTCTCGCCGGAGAGAAAGCGGGCGCGATCGAACTCGTCGCCGGCTGCATCCAGCAGCTCGATGTCGTCTCGCAGCCGCTCGTAGCCCTCGCTGTCGAGCTCCCGCTCGAGCTGCGGATCATCGACTCCGGAGGCCTCGAAGAGGGGCACGTCGCTGCCCAGGGCCGCGCTCGAACCGGCGCGGCGTTCATCGAAAATGTAGACTTGTCTGGCCAGGCGGTGATAGACGCCTCGAAAGACGCCCGAACGAAATACCGGCCAGGTTATCGGAAAGACCCCGATGCCGAGGATCGACTCCACCTCTCCGATGAGATCGATGGGGTCGCGGCCGGGCCGGTCCATCTTGTTCACGAAGGTGAAGATCGGAATCGACCGGTGCCGGCAGACGCGGAAGAGCTTTTTGGTCTGCGACTCGACGCCCTTGGCGCAATCGAGCAGCATCACCGCGCCGTCCACCGCGTGGAGCGTCCGGTAGGTGTCCTCGGAGAAGTCGGCGTGACCGGGGGTGTCGAGCAGGTTCATCTGCAGGCCGCGATACGGAAACTGCAAGACGCTGGTGCTCACAGAGATGCCGCGCTCGCGCTCCATCTCCATCCAGTCGCTGACGGCCGTGGCTCGACCTCGCTTGGCCTTGACGGCGCCGGCGAGCTGAATGACCCCGCCGTACAGGAGAAGCTTCTCGGTGAGCGTGGTCTTCCCGGCATCCGGATGGGAGATGATGGCGAAGGTGCGGCGCCGTTTTGCTTCGGCTTCGATGAGCTTCTGATCGGCCATGATGACGTCCTCGTTCGGATTCCTCGTTGCTTACGCGTGCCCTCCTTTGTCGCCCGAGGCCCGACAATCTCTCACCTCGGCCCGCATACGGCGCGCGGGCGAAGATGACGGCGTCGGGCCCGGCCCGGAACGTCTCACGGCGGACAGGATATCGCGCAGGAGCCGGCGCACTCGACCCGGCCAAACGCCACAGCCGGTGCAATCGGCGGCGCTTCGTGTTTTTCCAGATCGAGGTCAGCCCGGATCATTTTCGCTCCTTCGAGAGCAGTATGTGCAATCCTGCTGCATGGGTGTCAAGTACTGGACAGAGGCTCGATCTGCGATCTGCGCCGGTGCGCGTTTCCGGGCCGGCGCTCACTTCGTCGGTCGAGATTCGTTCCCCTTGGCGATCATGAGCCGGTCGTTGACGATTTTCTTCAAGCCGGCCATGTCGAAGGGCTTCTCCAGCCCGATAAGGTGACCAGCGATTCGATCTCCGCCTGGAGCTCCCGGATGGTCCGTATCAGGTCGGGGAGGTCCTCGGTCAGGCTCTCCAGGTTGTAGAGGATGTACGTCAGCGGGTTGTTGATCTCGTGAGCCACGCCGGCGGCGAGCATCATTCGCTCTGCGATCAGCGCCTCGCTCTCCTCCAGCCGGCGGGCCGTGGCGATCTCGTGCAGGCCGAAGGCCAGGTCGCGCGCCAGCTCGTCGAACAGCTCCTGCTCCTCACAGCGCGGAGTGCTTTTGGTAGCGCGGGCTTGACAGCCTTGGGCTCGAATCTATATTTTGCACGGCTCGAAGGGAGGCGACTGAAATGGATCCCCGTAAATGGTTGTTCGACAAGCGCGTCGTAAGACGCAACCTGGACGAGGGCGTTCTCTCGATGAAGGCGTACCGCGACTACCTCAAGCAGGCGCCCGACCTCGAGGGCGAGTACGAGACGCTGAAGCTGGACGAGAAGAAGAAGGCGGACGAAGATGGGTGAGTCGGACGACGAACGCAGGGACAGCGGCGAGCCCGGCGACGACTTTCCGATCGATTTCACCACCTTCGTCCTCTCCTTGAGCTCCAACGCGGCGGTGCACCTGGACCTGGCGCCGCATCCAGAGCACGACGAGCCCGGCCTCAACCTTCCGATGGCCAAGCAGACGATCGACATCCTCGGCCTGCTCCAGGAGAAGACCAGGGGCAACCTGACCGGCGAGGAGGAGCGCCTGCTCGGCGAGGTTCTGTACAAGATGCGCATGGAGTACGTCAGTGCGTCGCAACGGGGACGATCCGACGCTGATCAGGGCGGGTAGCGCCCTCGTCGCCGCGCTGCTGCTGGCCGCGTGCCGACCGGTGGAGGAGTCCCCTCGCCCGGCGCGCTCGTCCGCGCCCGCCGCCTCGGCGAGCAGCCGGCCCGCCCAGCGGGTCAAGGTCGTGCATCCCAACGTGCCCGGCTCGTTCGTCGGCGTGGCCAAGAAGGTCAAGCCTGCGGTGGTCAACGTCTTCACCGCCCAGCTGGTGCGGGAGAGCCCGCTGCGGGGGCTGCCGGGCTTCGGCGACCTGTTCGGCCTGCCGCACCGCGACCGCATTCAGCGCTCGCTGGGCTCGGGGGTGATCATCGACGGCCAGGGCTACGTGCTGACCAACTACCACGTGGTGCGCGGCGCCCAGGAGATCCTGGTGCAGCTCGAGGGCGGCCGCGAGATCCCGGCGATGCCGGTCGGGGCCGAGCCGGGGATCGACATCGCGCTTTTGCACCTGAACGAGCGCGATCTGACCCCGGCCGAGCTGGGGAACTCCGGCGCTCTCCAGGTGGGAGAGTGGGTGATGGCGATCGGCAATCCGTTCGGCCTCTCGCACACGGTCACCGCGGGCATCGTCAGCGCCCTGGGCCGCGACTACCGCGACATGGGCATGCGGCAGCGCGGCTACCAGAACTTCATCCAGACCGACGCCTCGATCAACCCGGGCAACTCGGGCGGACCGCTGGTCAACGTGGAGGGAGAGGTGGTGGGGATCAACACCGCGATCGCCGCGGCCGGTCAGGGGATCGGCTTCGCGGTTCCGATCGGGATGATCCAGCACATCCTGCCGCAGCTCAAGCGCAGCGGACGGGTGGTCCCGGCCTGGATCGGCATCGGCATCCGCGAGCTGTCCCAGGCGCTGCGGGACAAGCTGGACGTGGAGTTCGGGGTGATGGTCACGCGCGTCTACCAGGGCGGCCCGGCGGCCGCCGACGACGGGCTGCGGCCCGGCGACGTGATCCTGCGCTTCGACCGCGCTCCGATCCACAACGTGGAGGAGCTGGCCTGGATGACCAACACGGCCGGCGTGGGCAACAGCGTTGCGCTCGACGTGCTGCGCGACGGGGAGCGGGTCGCGGTGCAGATCGAGGTGGAGCGCAAGCCCATCTCGCGCTGACAGATGCCGGACGAGGCGGCGGCGCATTCCTCACATCGCAATTGGCGGATCGACCCTCTCGCCCAGCAGGATGCGGCGCGCCTCGGCCACGGTGAACAGCGAGCCGGTCACCAGCGCCGGCCCGGGGGGCAGCAGCTCCAGCGCACGCTCGACGCCGGCCGCGCTTCGAAGGCCGCGGCGGGAGACCAGCTCGGCGGGATCGAGCGCGCGGGGCACCGGCGGCGGAGCGAGCACCGCTTCGCGCACCCGGGGCAGCAGCAGATCGAGCATCGCCTCGGCGGGCTTGCCCTTCAGCGCGCCGAAGAGCAGCACCTCGAAGCGATCGCCGCGCTCCTCGATCGCGTCGACCAGCCCGCGCACCGCCTCCAGGTTGTGCGCGCCGTCCAGCAGGTAGCGCCGCTCGGTCTCGATCGTCTCGTAGCGACCCGGCCGCTCGATATCCTCGAGCGCTTCGACGAAGGCGGCGCTCGTCAAGCGCGGATCCTCGCGGGCCAGCAGCTCCCAGAGCCGTCGGGCGACCGCCAGGTTCTCCCGCTGGTGGCGGCCGGGCCAGGGAGCTCGCAGCTCGGGGTCGAGGTGGAAATCCCGCCCGCAGATCGACAGCGGCGAGCCGATCGCCGCGGCGGCCCGAGTCACCTCCTCTAGAGCTTCGGGAGCCAGCGGCCCGGCGACCAGCGGCGCTCCCGGCTGGGCCGCGCCAGCCTTCTCGCGCGCCACCTCGCCGAGCGTCGAGCCGAGCAGCTCGGTGTGATCGAGACCGATCGAGACCACGGCCGCGGCGTCGACCGGGGCGATCGCGGTCGCGTCGAGCCTGCCCCCCAGCCCCACCTCCAGCACGGCCAGCTCGACCCGCTCGGCGGCGAACGCCTCGAACGCGGCCAGCGTCGCGACCTCGAAGAAGGTCAGCGACGCGCCGCGATCCCGCGGGACCGCGCGCAGCGCCCGATCGAGGTGGATGGCCAGGCGATCGTCGGGGAGCGGTCGGCCGTCGATCCGAATCCGCTCGGCGAAGCGGTGCAGGTGCGGCGAGGTGAACAGTCCGGTGCGCAGCCCGGCGCGGCGTGCCGCGGCCTCCAGCACGCAGGCCACGGCGCCCTTGCCGTTGGTGCCCGCGATTCGCACCGCCCGGGGCGGGCGCCCTTGCGGATCTCCCAGCTCGGCGGCGGCGCGGCGGACGCGATCGAGGCCGAGGCGGATCCCGCGGGGAGCGAGCGCGTAGACCCGTTCCAGCAGCTCGGCCAGCGGCGGAGTCGATCGCGTCAGCGGTACTGTTCCTTGAGCTTGAGGAAGCCGAGGAAGTCGTCGATGTCGTCGACCCGAGTGATCACCCAGTCGCCCTCGTCGAGCTCGATGAAGCCGGCGCCGACCAGGCGGCCCATCACGTCCTGGACCTCTTCGCTCTCCAGGCCGACCTGCTCGGCGAAGCTGTCCAGGTCGGCCTCGATTCTCACCTCGCGTCCGTCCTCTCCGGCGCGGTGGATCGCGGCCAGCCGCTTGAGGTTCTCGATCACCCGCTCTTTGGGATCGCGGTGGAGCAGCACCCGGATCAGCGCGTCGGCCGACTCGAGCCGCCGGGCCAGCTTGCGGACCAGGCGCAGCGCGATCTCGGTGTTGTGCACGATCATCTCCTCGAGCACGCGCACTCCGACCACCAGCAGCTCGGCGTCCTCCTCGACCACGGCCGTGGCCGAGCGGGGCTGGTCGGTCAGGATCGACATCTCGCCGACGAACTCGCCGGGACCCAGCACGGCCAGCGTCTTCTCCACGCCGCGAGAAGCGACCGTGACACGCACCGCGCCCGAACGCACCACGTACATCTCCGCGCCCTTCTCCCCGGCGCTGAACAGCACCTCGCCGGCCGCGGCGCTGCGACCGTATTTGTTGAAGAGGGGATCGCTCATCGCAGGCCTCCCACGTTGACTCGAAAAAGCATTCTAGAACAGATCCGTTGGGCATGCCTACTTTTTGTGCTTCAATGGAGTTCGTTCGGAGATGGGATGAGCGAGATCGCAAAGCGGCAAGGCGCGGCGGAGGAGAGGGGTTCGCCACGTCCAAAAGAGCGTTCCTTCGGGCGGGGGCCGATCCGCGTCTTCGGCGCGCTGATGCTCGTCTGCGGCGCGGGGATGCTGCTGCTGGCCGGCGGTGCCGGAGCGCTGGCCCTGGTCGCGGACGCGGCGCTCGGAGCGGCGAGCGACCTGGCCGCTCGGGGAAGCGACGAGGCCTTCCGCGCTCTGATCTCGGATCTCGGCGTCGTGCTCGAGGTCAAGGGCGGGATGTTGCTCCTGCTGGCGAGCCTCTCGCTGGCGGCGGCGATAGCGGGGATCGGGCTGCTGCGCCGCCGGCGCTGGGGGGTCACGCTGGCGCTGGTCTGGGCCGCGGTCGGGCTCTGTTTCCTGGTCGCGGACGTGGTGGTGGACGCCTCGCTGGTGCTGCCGGCGCTGGATCGCGTGGCGCTCGCGCTCACCGACGAGATCGCCGGAGACGGTTTCGAGGCGGTCGCCTCCGGGGTCCCGGCGAAGATGCTCGGCTCGCTCTCGGGCCTGGGGCTGGTCGGGACGATATCCAACGCGGTTTTTTTCTCCGTGTTGCCGATACTGTCGTTGATCGTGCTTTCCAAGGAGAAGATCGCGCAAGCGGCGAGCTGATTCGCTCTTGGATTGGCTTTCTTGACCTATGCTTGCCGTTGCGTTTAGGATTTACGAGTCGTTTTCGAAACGTACGAGCCAGTGCATGGAGGAGAACGTGGCCAACAAGACGATCCTGTACGCCGATGACAGCGCCACCATGCGAACGATCATGGAAAAGACGTTCGCTGCCGAGCCCGTGGACGTCGTGGCGGTGCCGTCCGGTCAGGCCGCGATTGCGAAGGCGCGGGAGCTGCGCCCGCGCGTGGTCATCGCCGACGTGGGCATGGCCGGCGTCAGCGGCTACGACGTCTGCAAGGCGGTTCGCGGCGACGAGGCGTTGGCCGAGACACCCGTGCTGCTGCTCAGCGGCGTCTCCAACCCCTACGACGAGAACCGCGGACGCGAGGTGGGCGCCACCGAGCAGATGAAGAAGCCTTTCGACACCGGCAAGCTGATCGAGAAGGTGGACGAGCTGGCCGCGGCGGCTCCGGCTCCGCAGGTCGCACCGTCGCCCGAGCCGCCCGCCCCCGAGCCGCGGCCGGCCCCCGTGTCGCCCAGGCCGCCGAGCGCGCCGCAGCCGCCGGTCTCTCCCAAGCCTCCGCCCCCGCCTCTGTCGACTCCGGCCGCGCCGTCGAAGACGGACGCGGGTCGAGGCGCACCGTCAGCCGGATCGCGACCCAAGGAGACGATGGAGTTCGGTCGGCCCGCGCCGCCGAAGCCGGCGCCTCCAGAGGTCAAGCCGATCGAGATCGAGGAAAGCGAGGAGCCCGAGGACGCGATCCAGGTCGGAACGCTGGCCGAGCTGGCACAGATGGACGACAAGGGCGGCTCGATCGAGCCCGAGGAGTCGGACGACGCGATCGGGATCGAGGAGGAGCCCGCGGCGCCCGCTGAGCCCTCTCCGGCTCCCGAGCCGGCCGAGCCCGCCGCGGAACCGGTTTCCAGCGCCGCCTCGAGCGCGGCCGAGACGGTCGTGTCCGAGGTGGAGGGCCTGACCTCGGAGCAGGCCGCGGCGATTCGCAAGCTGACCTCCGACGTCGTCGAGCAGGTGGTGTGGGAGGTCGTGCCCGATCTGGCGGAGACCATCATCCGGGAGAAGCTCGCCGAGCTCCTCGAGGAGTAGCTTCGAACAAATGCTGGACATTCAACGCATCCGCAACGAGACGGAGGCCGTGCGGCGCGGTCTGGACGACGTGGGAGCCGACCTCGCGCTGATCGACGAGGTCCTGCGTCTCGACGAGCGCAGGCGTGAGCTGCAGCGCGACGGAGATCGGCTGCGGGCCGAGCTCAACGCCAGGTCGAAGGAGATCGGGCGGGAGAAGGATCCCGCCAGGCGCGAGCGGCTGATCGAGACGGTCTCCGAGGTCAAGCGGACGCTCAAGGAGAGCCAGGCGGCCCGCCCCCAGATCGAGTCCGAGCTCGAGCAGGTGATGCTGCGGATTCCCAACGTTCCGCTCCCGGAGGTGCCGGTCGGAGCCGGCGAGTCCGACAACGCGGTGGAGTCGGTGCACGGCGCCGAGCCGAGCTTCGACTTCGAGCCGCTGCCGCACTGGGATCTGATGACCCGGCTGGGAATCATCGATTTCGAGCGCGGCCAGAAGACCTCGGGCACGCGCTTCTACTTTCTGCGCGGACGGGGAGCGCGTCTGCAGCGCGCGCTGATCAGCTGGATGCTCGACCTCCACGTCGGGGAGCACGGCTACGAGGAGCTCTACCCGCCGGCGCTGGTCCGCTCGCAGAGCCTGGTCGGAACCGGCAACCTGCCCAAGTTCGGGGACAACCTCTACCGCGACGCCGAGGAGGATCTGTGGCTGGTTCCCACCGCCGAGGTCTCGGTGACCAACTTCCACGGCGACGAGGTGCTGGACGGCGGCCGGCTGCCGATTCGCTACGTGGCCTACTCCCCGTGCTTTCGGCGCGAGAAGATGAGCCACGGCAAGGACACCCGCGGGATCAAGCGCGGGCACCAGTTCGACAAGGTGGAGCTGGTGCAGCTGGTTCGCCCGGAGCGCGGCCGCGAGGCGCTGGAAGAGCTGCTGGGCCACGCGCGCGCCGTGCTGGAGAAACTGGGCCTGCGCCACCGCGTGGTCGAGATGTGCACCGGAGATCTCTCCTTCGTTTCTTGCAAGAAGTTCGACCTCGAGGTCTGGGCTCCGGGCTGCGAGGAGTGGCTCGAGGTCTCGAGCTGCAGCCTGTTCGGCGACTTCCAGTCGCGTCGCGCTCGGATCCGCTTCAAGGACGAGGACGGCAAGAATCGCTTCGCGCACACGCTCAACGGCTCCGGGTTGGCCTTGCCGCGGCTGTTGATCGCGCTGGTGGAGAGCTTTCAGCGCGAGGACGGATCGATCGTGGTTCCCGAGGTTCTCGGGCCGTACATGAACGGCCTGGAGAGCATCGATCCGGCGGCTCGAACGGATGTTTCCTGAGTAGCTTCCGGGGAAAAATCGGGGATCAGTCGAAGATCGCCTGGATGTCCTTTTCGATCTTCTTTTCGCTGCTCCTGGTCGCCAGCGCCAGCTCGGTGACCAGCAGCGAGCGGGCCGTGTCGAGCAGGCGCCGCTCGCCGAAGGAGAGGTCCTTGTCCGTCTTGAGGCGGTACAGGTCGCGCAGCACCTTGGCCACCTCGAACGGCGAGCCGCTCTTGAGCATCTCCATGTACTCGCGGTAGCGGCGGTTCCAGGGCTGCGTCTTGACCGCGACCTCGTCGGACTCGAGGATGCCCAGCACGCGCTTGGCGTCCTTGCGGTTGATCAGCGGACGCAGACCGGCCTGGGAGGCGGTCTCCACCGGAACCATGATCTTCATTCCGTTTTCGATGATCTTCAGAATGTAGAACGCGCGCTCCTTGCCCCCCAGCGCGCGCTGCTGGATGTCGGATACCTCGCCCACGCCGTGGGCGGGGTACACCGCCTTGTCTCCGATTTGAAAGCTGATGTCCGCCATGGAATCGCCGTTGTCGCTTCGTTCTGCGCTGTTTCGGGAAGGTCTCTTCCTTTCTGAAAAGAGACTGCTACCAAGAAAGCAGAATTTACCACACGGTCCCCAATCGGTCAATCGCGTCGTACCGGTCGTCGTACCGGTTTCGCCCGCGGTCCGGGAGCTTCTACTCCAGAATCGGGTCGGTGCCCGGGTCGACCTCGCCCGTGTGCCAGCTGAAGCCGTCGATGAAGACGATCGAATCGAAGACGCAGTCGCCTTCGTCGTGGATCGAGAAGGTCAGCGCGAACTCGCTGCCGGGCTCCACGGGCCAGCTGGTGCGCAGCCAGCCGGTCGATCCCGAAACGCCGGAGATAGACGGTTCCCAGCCCGAGCCGGACTCGTCGCAGGGGTAGAGTTCGTTTTCGAAGAAGTTGGTGTCCACCTCTATCTCGTTGTCGTCGTCATCGAACGCGATGTTGGTGGCGGCTCCGCCGTTGAGGCCGGGGTGCTCCATGATCGCGTAGAAGGTGTCGTTGAACCCCATGTTGATCCATTCGTCGTACTCCGCCGAGGCGAACAGGAAATCGAACGAGAATCCCTGGGCGTTGGTCGGCGCGCGCAGGGCGAGGCGCAACTGGCTCCGATCGCAGCACGGCTGCACCGTCGAGCTGGCCGGCTGGTCACCCTGATAATCCGGGAGGGGATCGATCGATTCCTCCGCCGTCGTGCCCATTCCGGTGGCGTTGTTCGGGTTGGTCTGCCCGACCGGCCCGGTCGAGAGCGCCACCATCTCGCAGCCGTGTTGGGCGTGGATGCAGTCGTTGGTCCCCTGGTCGTAGAGCGTGTCGAACGCAACCTCCCCTTCCGTGCTGGTCATGTCCTTGCTCACCGAGAGAATGAACCGCTCGTCGCAGAAATGCATCGCCCAGGCCAGATCCTGCTCTGTCGCCCCCAGATCGGTGCAGTCGCACTCGGGCTCGTGCTCGTCGGTCTCGCCGTCGCAGTCGTTGTCCACCCCGTCGCCCTCGCCGTCCTCGCCGAGGTCCTCGATCGCCCAGGGGTTGACCAGAGGCTCGTAGTCGTCGCAGTCGCCCTGCTCGATCGTGAACCCGTCTCCGTCCTGATCATCGGCGTCGGAGTCCCCGTCCGCATCGGAATCCGCATCGGAATCGGTGTCGCCGTCGCCGCCGCCCGACCCGTCGTCGTCGCCGTCGCTCGCCGGTGTGCAGGCGCAGAACCAGGCACAGATCGCCCCTGCAAAAAGAGGCTCATCCGGATCCAGCCGTTTTCATCTCCGCGTCCGTGCGCCGCGC
>CAZHCG010000100.1:0-18286 GCA_964530995.1 uncultured Myxococcales bacterium | reverse complement strand
AGGGATCGCTCGACGAGGTCGGGGACGACCAGACCAAGCTGCGCTTCAACGTGTCTCTCTGGCGGCCGTACAAGGCGCTGCTCGTCGAGAGCACGGTCGAGGAGGTGTCGCCGCAATGATGCGCTGGGGAACTGTGATTGCTCTTTTGGCTTTCGCCCTGGTCGCCGGCTGCTGGCTCTCCTCCGGCTCGGGAGGCGGCGACGACGGCTGAGCAGAGACCTGGCCGCGGGATCTACTGGATATAGCCCAGCGACTTGAGCTTCTTCTTGACGTCGTCGGGCAGGTTTTCGCCCTCGGCTCCCGCGTCGGGCGCCTCGGCGCTCTGGTCCGCGGTGGTCTCGGGCTTGTCGTCGGACGGGCAACCGGCCAGCGAGAGGCCGACTGCGATTGCGAGCAGAATCGTCAGCTTTTTCACCGCTCACCTCCGGTTCGCGTCTCTGTCGACGTAGACACCGCTTGTTTACCACGCGCCCGGAACCGTATCAATTCTTTCGAATCTCGATCTCCGCGAGCGGCTCGCCTTCCATATAGGCCGGCGCCTCGCCGCCCAGCAGCGAGATCGCGGTCGGCGCGATGTCGATGATGCGCGGCTTTTCGGTCGAGTGCTCGAAGGAGGTGAACAGCACTCCGGGCACCACCGACGGGTCGAGGCAGTGATCGCCGCTCCAGGCCTTGACGTTGTCCTCGAAGACCTCGTCCGAGAGCTTGCCCGTCGCCGAGTCCCAGGAGGTCCTCCAGCCGGCGTTGAAGCCGATCGTGATGTCGGGCGCGTTCCTCACGTAGGGGCCGTCGTAGACATCGAGCCGATCCCAGACGTTCAGCACGGCCGCTCTGTCCGGGCGCTCGGGATCGGTGATTCCCTGGAGCCTGTCGATGATCTCCTTTTTCAGCGCGAGGGCCTCCTCGCCGGGCTGCACGATTCCCCGCGACTCGCGGCCGGCCATGTTGAGAAAGATGCAGCTCAGGCCCAGCGAGTAGGCGCGCGTCTTCTCCCAGTCCACGTCGGCGAACCACTCGCGCTTGCCGCTGGCGCCCTCCTTGAGCGTCAGGTAGCCGTTTCGGTGCAGCCAGGTGTTGAGGTTGACCCCGCGGCTGAAGTCGTTGAAGCCGTGGTCCGACATCACGATCAGCTCGTCGCCGCGTCCCAGCTTGGCCATCGTCCGCCCCACCAGGTCGTCCATCCGCTCGTACATCCGCTCGATCGGATCCTCGCCCGCCGCGATCTTCTCCTCGGTCGGCGCCGGGTGATCCTCGTTGCGATACCGCCAGAAGGTGTGCTGGATCCGGTCCGAGGTGTCGAAGACGCAGGCCACCACGCCGTGCCGTCTCTTGTCGAGCGCGTCGAACCACATCAGCTCGCGCTCGCCGTGGTTGAGGTAGGCCTGGTCGAGAAAGGCCTGGTCGCCGATCGCGCCCTCGTTGAGCGCCCAGGTGTCCTCGGCGAGCCCCAGCGTCGCGTAGGGGGCGGCGCGCTTGGCCAGGTAGACCGAGTAGGCGTACGGGTGCGAGATCGGCTGGGCCGGCTTCTCGGGGTCGATATTGATCGGGCTGACGTAGAGCTTTATCTCGGGCTCGATCTGGGTCACCAGGAAACGGGCGATGCCCTGAATCGCGATTCCGAGCCCGGGCTTGAAGGAAAGCCGGATCCACGGCGAGTACTCGCCGACCTTCAGCTCGACCCGCTGGCCCTCGACGCGCAGCTCGGCGCGCTGGCGGCCGACGCGCAGCTCGAACGGGATCTCGAGATCCTCGTGCTCCTCGGTGACCGGGTTGGGCGGTCCGACCAGCTTGCCGCGAACCACGCCGTCCTTGAACTCGACGCCGAACGTCATTCCGCCGGTCGACTTGTCGTCCTCGATCTTCTCGGTGGTGTACAGCGAGTAGGTCCCCTGCGTGCCGAGGATGTCGGGCACGCACATCCCGGACAGGAGCTGCCCGTTGAACTTCTCCGGCGGAAAGGTGATCGGTACCCTCAGCACCGTCGAGGAGACACCCTGCTTGCCCAGCAGCGACCAGAACGGAACGCTCTTGCGCAGCAGCCGAATCGTGGGCTTGCCCAGCGGAATGCGGAACTTGCCGATCTTGAGAAAGCGGTCGACCTCGCCGATCTTGGTCGAGGAAAGCACCGGCAGGTAGTTGGCCGGATCGCGCGCCAGGAAATCGTAGATGCTGTGCCGGCCCGGGTTGCAACCCGTCATGAAGCACGACCAGGCCACCGGCGAGATCGGCGGCAGGCTGGTGCCCAGCGGCTTGAAGCAGCCCCGCTCGGCCAGCTTCGAGAAGTGCGGCAGCCTGCCCTGCTCGATCAGGTCGGAGGCGATCTCGGGATCGAGCCCGTCCAGCCCCAGGATCACCAGCCGCTTGATCCTGGCGCGCCGCCGGGCCTTGCGCCCGCGAATCCAGCCGAGCAGGGCGCGGACCGGCCAGAACAGGATCGAGAACAGCACCGAGAAGAAAATGATCACCAGAACGAACGCCGACGAGATCAGGGCGAAGCCGGCGCCCGGGCCGATGTAGGCCGAGGCCGGCGCGGCCCAGAGCAGCAGGACGGCCAGGCAGAGCAAGGCCGGCGCGAAGCGCGAAGAGCACCGGAGTCGAGCGGGGGACGGTCGCATCATAGAAAACCCCTAGGCGCGGTTGCGGTACAGAGAGGAGTCCACCTCGGCGGCCATCGCCTGCCGATCGAGGCCCAGCTCGAGAAAATCATCGAGGCGCTCGGCCTGCTCCTGCGGGCTCTCGATCGTCTCCCTGTAGTGAAAGAAGCAGACCGAGAAGCCGGGGTGCACCTCGAGGAACTGCTGCACGTTGCTCAGGTGCTTCATGAAGAAATCGAACATCGCCCCGTCGTCGGTGGCGTCGGTCGGCTCGCCGCGCCGCTGGAGCATCTTCCTTTGCGAGGCGAGGATCTCGTCCATGTTGCGCCGCATGAACAGCACGCGGTAACGGTAGCCGTCGCTCGGGAGGTGCTTGAGCAGCGGCGAGACGATCTTGACCGCCTTGCCGCGCGCGCGCTCCAACCACGACCTGTCCTCGCTCTTCTCCATGTCCTTGACCGGCTCGAACTCGAAGTAGCCCTTGGGGTTGTCCTCGTCGGCGCTCCTGATCTCGTCGGTCAGGATCGGGCAGCCGCCCGCGACCAGCATCTTCATCAGCATCGAGGTGCCGGAGCGAGGCAGTCCCGAGACCACCACCACGTCGGAAAAATCTTTGATCTGTCTGCTGCTCATTTCACCGTCACGTCTTCTTCAAGGCGCTGGTGCCGTCCATCTGCTCGGGAATCGGAACCCCGAAGCTGTCCAGCACGGTCGCGGTCATGTCGTACAGGGAGAACCCGGGGCGTTCTTCCAGCTCGACGTTGGAGATGAACATACCGGGAACGACCGTCGCGTCCAAGCAGTGATCGCCGCTCCACTTGTTCTCGTTCCAGTCCAGCAGGTGGTCGGGGATGTTGCCCAGCGCGGTCTGCCAGGAGGCGCGGTAGCCGTGATTGTAGCCGACCATGATGTCCGGTGCCTCGGCCGCGCATTGGCCGCGGTAGCAGTCCCGGGCCACGCAGGCCCGCCGGACGGGGTTGGAGTCGCGGACCGGGTCGCGCGCCTCCTCCAGCTCGGTCGCGATCCTGCGCGCGGTCCGCTCGGCCTCGCCGGCCGGCACCGAGCCGCGGCTCTCGCGTCCCTTGGTGTTGATGTAGAGCGCGTTGAACCCCATCGCGTAGGCCTTGGACTTCTCCCAGTCCACGTCGCCGAAGACGCTCAGCTCGCCCTTGGCGCGCCGGCTCGGATCCTTGGGGACCAGGTAGCCGCGGTCCATCAGCCAGCTGTTGAGGTGGAACGAGCGGTAGTAGGGGGCGAAGCCGTGGTCCGAGAAGGCGACCACGGTGGTGCGCTCGTCGATCCTGTCCAGCGTGCGGGCCAGCATCCGGTCCATGCGCTTGTACACGTCGCGCATCGTCGATCCCAGCCGCGCGGCCTGCTCGGCGTCGTACATCGGGTGGTCGGGATCGGTCAGGCGCCAGAACATGTGCGAGCGCTGGTCGGTGCTGGAGATGTAGTAGAAGAGCAGCCCGTTTTCGAAACGGCTCAGCTCGTAGTCGTATATCTCCAGGTTCTCCTCTAGGTACCTGTCGTCCTGCTCCAGGAACTCGTGGTCGTCGAGCACCCCCTGGTCGAGCGCCTTGGTGTCGGCGGGCAGGCCCTTGGTGTGGAAGCGTCCGAACCTGTCCGCCAGCTCCGAAACGTAGCTGTCCGGGGTGCTGATCGGCATCATCGGATCGGCGGGATCGATGTGCACCGCCGAAACGTAGAGCTTGAAGTCGGGATGCGCCTCCTTGAGATAGAAGCGGCAGATTCCGGTCACGCTGACGCCGAGCACGAAATCGAAGGTGACCCGCACCCAGGGGCTCCACTCGCCCTGCTCCAGCAGGAACTCCTGGCCCTGCAGGTCGATCCTGGCGGTCTTGTGGAGCGGGTCGCGGTAGAGGCTGAACTCGGCCTTGGTGTTGGCCCGGTTCTTGTCGAAGGTGTTCTCCGGGCCGGTCAGCTCGGCGCGCAGCTTGTCGTGCTCGAGGCGGACGTCGTGGATCTCTCCGCCGCCCAGCGTGCTGTCGAGGGTCAGCGGCTTGTCCGTGTAGTAGGAGAACATCCCGTAGGAGCCCAGCACGTCCGGCGTGCCCATCCCGGACAGGGTGCGCTGCCTCTCTCCGGTGGGAGGGAAGTTGGACGGGATGCGGAAGACCGTCGCCGGGACACCGTGGTCGGCGAGCACCTCCCAGAAGGAGAGGCCGCGCCTGAGGTTCTCGGTCGAGCCGGAGGAGAGCGGGATGACCGTGTCGCCGATCGCAATCGTGGTCGGCGAGGACTCGGCCTGCGAGGTGGAGAGGAACGGGATGTAGGTCTCCGGGTCGCGGTGCACGAAGTCGTAGATCCCGTGGCGCCCGGGGTTTCCCCCGGAGATGAAGTTGGCCCAGGCGACCGGGCTCTGGGGCGGATCGCTGGTTCCCAGCGCGCCGAAGGAGCCCCGCCGGGCCATTTTGGCGAAGGTGGGCAGCTCGCCCGCCTCCATCATCCGCTTGACCATCTTGGGATCCATCCCGTCCATGCCCAGCGCGATCACCTTGCGCTCGGTCTCGCGCACGTTGCGTCCGCCGCAGCCCGAGGTCAGCGCGCCGGGCAGCGACAGCGCCGCCATCCCGGCCAGCTGCCTCTTGATGAACTCCCTTCTGTCGATCTTGTTCTTGCTCATCGCTCGAGCTCCCGGGGCGCTGCTTCCAGTGAGAAACCAGTCAGAAAGTGACCCCGATCATGCCCCGCAGCGCAAAGGCGAAGACCAGCGTCAGCACCAGGTAAACATACACCCAGTGGAGGCTCGTGCCAGCCAGCGCCATCTCGGTGGCGGGGTAGTCGACGCCGACCGCAGAGACTCCGCTCTCGCCGTCGGCGACCGACTCCCCGGGGTAGAGGAAGCCGTTCACCATTCCGCCGCTGTGGCGCAGGGGCGAGAGCCTGGCGAGCTCCCCGTCCACCCGGACTCTCTTGGCGAAGCTTCGTCCGCCGGCCGCGACGCGCAGCTCGTGGCTGCCCGGCTCGACCGCCTCGACGCGCCAGAAGACCCTGCCTTCCGAGGGGACCCGCACCGGAGGAGCGTCGACCTCCAGCCCCTCGGGCGCGATCAGCTCCAGCCCGTCGCTCATCACCAGCTCCTCGTCGACCTCGGCCTCGACCAGCCGCTGCTCGCCGACGCGCAGCGGCCGGTAGCCGTACCAGCCGTCGAGGTTGGCCATCACGATCCCGACCGGCAGGATCATGCACACAAGCGGCACCAGGTTGAGCGACAGGTAGCGGAAGTTGACCAGGACGATCCCTCCGGCGGAGGAGAGGATCACCTTCATCGAATCGCGGTAGAGCGACATCGCCAGCAGGTTGGCCTTGATCCGGTTCTTGGCCTTTGTGATCGCGGGCTGGTTGGAGGTGTACTTGTAGACGTACAGCACCAGGATCGCGGTCAGCGCCGAGATGACGATCATGCCCACCCAGGGATCGATCATCGCCAGCAGCGACTGGAGCCAGTCGAAGCCGACCGCGATGCCGTGGAAGATGTGTGCCATGGTTGCCCTGCGGCCCGCCGGTCGCGCGGAAAGATCCTTTGCTAGGAGATGTAGCCCAGCCCCTTGAGGCGCTTCTTGATCTCTTCCTCGTCCTCGGAGCCGCCGATCTTCTCGGTCTCCTTCTCGAGCACGTGGACGATGAATTCGTCGACCGAGGCGTACCCGGCCAGCTCGGCCAGCTTGGCGGCGTTGCGGTAGAGATCGTTGGGGATTTTCACCTTGTGGCTCATCGGCAGCTCCTTGCTTCAGCTGGTCGTATAAGGCCCGGCGCCGCCGACGTCAAGCTCGAGCGCGTCGCCGAGCTTCAGGGCGAGGCCACTTTTTCCACGGCCGGTCTTCCGTCGGGTCCGCGTCCCACCAGCGCCACCGCGTCGAAGCCGGCGGACAGCAGGCGGCCGGCCTCGTCGGCGCCCAGCGGCGTCCCTGCGGCGGCCAGCGCCGCGGCGAGCTCGACCACGCCGGCGTCCGATCCGCCGATCGGAAGCTCCGCGACCACGCCTCGGCGAAAAGCGGCCTGGGCCAGCACGGCCGGCAGATCGCCGGGCCGGGTCCCGCAGATCACCAGCCAGTCCGGGTCGCGATCCGCGGCGCGCGGAATCAGCGCTGGGAGCCCGGGCCCCGGCTCGGAGTCCGCGCCGGCGATCAGGGTCGTGCGCCGTGCCCCCGAAAGGTCGACCAGCGGCGCGTCCTGGACTCCGACCACGTAGCTCTCGACCGGCAGCAAGCGGGCGATATCGGCCACCGCCGCCAGGCGGAGCGGAGCGGCCGGACCGACGACAGCGATCCGTCCGCGCCTCGCGACCGCCTCTTCGAGAATCGACCTGGCCGAGGCGCGGCAGACCGGGTCGCCGAGCGGCGGCTCCGAGACGCGCAGCCCGAGATCCTTGTAGATCACCGCCGAGGGACCGCCCCCGGGGGTGGCGACCGGATCGGCCAGCACGAGGGTTCCGTCCTCCAGTCGATAGCGCTCCAGGCCGCGGCCCCCCAGCTCGTCGCGAGAGGCGAGGCCGGCGCCGAGGCAGCGCAGCGAAACAAAGAGATCTTCCGCCCCGGTCCAGCCGCTGGACGCCTCGACCCATGCTCCCTCGCGCAGCAGCAGCGCTGTGTCGTGCCGCACGATTCGAATCTCGGCGATCTCCGGGTCGTCCAGCCAGCCCCCCAGAGGACCGAGATGTACCACGCAGCGAAAGGTGTTCTCCAGCAGCGAGCCCCCGGATCGCGAAGGCCCGATCGCGCCTCGATTCTCCAGCTCGCGCACCAGGTCCTGCAGCACCAGTCGCACCTTGCCCGCCGTGCCTTCGTCGAGCTCGACGGGGAGGTTGGCCGGGTCGACACGCTTGACCTGGCGGGAGGTGGCCTCGATCAGCGCCTGGACGTCTTCGTCGAGCTCCGTCGCGGTCTGTCGCGGCGCGGGCCTGGAGACGACCCGCGGTCTGGGAGCCGAGGGGCGCGGACGTTTCGGAGCGGGCGCTCGCTCGACAGACGGCTGGCGCGTGGTCGGCGCGGCCGCTCCCGGCCGAGGAGCTCCGGCTCGCGAGCCGGGAGGAGCGGCTCGGGGTGCGGCGGAAGGCGCGACCGGCTCGACGGTCTCGGAGCGGTAGACGCGCGGCGGGCGAGGCAGCTCGGCCCCGGCCGAGGACACCTCGGAGACCTCGAGACCGAGGATGAACTCCCCGACGTAGATCTTGTCGCCGGGCTCGACCTTGGCCGGCTCGCTGATGCGGCGACCGTTGATGTAGGTTCCGTTGGTGCTGCCGAGATCGGTCAGGTAGTGCTCGCCGCCGCGCACCTCGAGGCGCGCGTGACGCTTGGAGACGTTGCCGCGCGGCAGCACGACCTGGTTGCCCTGCACGCGGCCGATCGTGACGGTCTCCTCGTCG
This sequence comes from uncultured Myxococcales bacterium, assembly GCA_964530995.1. Taxonomy (GTDB): domain Bacteria; phylum Myxococcota_A; class Polyangia; order JAAYKL01; family JAAYKL01; genus CAZHCG01. The sequence continues at coordinate 10,303 of CAZHCG010000100.1, read as the reverse complement.
AACTCCAGCCTGCTCTTCTTTCCGCCCTTTTCGTTGACGATGATGGTGAACATCTCGCGCTCACTCTCCTCGCTGGTGCGCCGGGTCGCGCTCGCCGAACCAGCCGAAAAAACGGTCGAGCTCGGCGCGCCGTTCCGGCTCGATGTAGTCGAAATTGACGCCGCGGTCGTTGATCTCCCAGAACTCCCTGGAAGTGATCGAGGCCAGCTCCTCTCGAATCGACGTCAGCCGCGAGGGCAGCTCGCCGCGGATATCGTCGAAAATGGCGCGCGCCAGATCGTCCGCGCCGCGCGTCAGATAGAAGGTCGCCAGCTTGATCTGCGCCTTGCGCACTCCCCGCAGCGAGGCCTCCAGCTCGTGACCCTCCTCGGCCTCCTTGTCCACCTCCAGGAAGATCGACAACAGCTCGTCGCGGCACGGCGAGTCCAGCTCGAAGGCCAGCTCGTTGAGCGTGCACAGGTCGTAGGCGGCGGTCTCGAGCACGAACGCCAGGCCGCCGGCGAAGCCGAGCTGGCCGTAGTACTGGAAGCGGCGCGCGGTCTCCATCGCGACCTGCTCGTCGCAGGCCCGCAGCGCGTACTCGGCCAGCAGGCGGTACTGGTTGAAGACGTTGTAGGCGGTTCGCACGTCCCGCCCGTTGATCGTGGAGCGCATGTAGGTGTTGAAGAACTTGACCGCCAGCGCGGTCAGCTGACGGTCGCCGCGCTCGATCGCCTCTTCGGCGATCTTGCGCGTGTTGATCGCGATCAGGTAGTTGATGTCGCGCATCCGGTTGAGGGTTTCCCCGTAGAGCATCTGGTACTGCCGCAGCACCTTCATCTCCACCCAGTAGCGTCCCCGCTCCACGTCCTCGAGCACCTCGTCGTGCATCGAGACGAAGTCCGGGTTCTCCCTCAGCGCGGTGTCGATCTCGAACCAGGCGTCGCTGCTTCGCTCCTTCTCCCCGAGGTACCGACGCATCAGCGCGCCCAGCGCGTCGACCGCGTGCATGCAGATCACCTTGTCCTTGCTCTCCACCGCGTTGAGCGCCACGTCGGCGAGCTGCTCGATGCCGCGCGAGGCGGCGCGCTTGTGGCGCCCCTCGCCGCCCTCTGAGCGACCGCCGCGGTGCAGGGCGCGCAGCGACGATCTGGCCATGTGGTCGATGATGTTGCGCGGCTCGAGAAAGACGAACACGTAGGAGAAGTACGGCAGCAGCAGAAGCAGGCAGACGGTGATCGCGGACACGGTGACCACCGTGCCCGCGCGCGGCACGAAGCCGGCGGCCGAGCCGGTGATGCTGACCCAGATCGCAATCAGCCCGGTGACGACGAAGAAGCCGAGCACGGCGAGGTTGAGCGGCGATTGGACGAACAGCTCCGTGATTCGCGGTGTGTAGCGGTTGGCCGCCAGCTCCACGATGATCGCGACCACCGTGATCGTGATCCCGAGCACGCCGGCGATCACCTCGGGCATGTTGCCCAGCGCGTCCTGCGCTCCGGCGCTGAAGAGCAGGTCGGCCAGCCCGATTCCCTCGACGCGCGCGGCGTCGAGCCAGTATGTCGTCAGGTAGATCGCGGCGCTGACGGAGAAGATCGCCGCCAGGGCCACCAGCCAGCCCCATGATCTGCTCTTGCGCCGCAGCATCGTCATCGCGATGAGTCGAGGTTATCCCGCGCCGCCGGGCGGGTCAATCGAGACTGCCCTGCGCGGGCCGGGAGAGCCGGTCGGGGTCGCTGCCCAGGACGTAGAGCCCCGCGGCGATCAGGCAGCCGAGCAGCAGAGCCAGCCCGATCGCGACCCAGCGCTGCCGTCTTCCCTGTCTCTCCTCGTCGTTCGGCGCCGGAACCAGGCTGTCGCGCGGCAGGACGGCCGGGTAGCTCTCCCGCGCCGGACCCGGGCCGCCGGAGCTCGAGCGGCGGCCGAGCTGCTCGAAGGCCTCCTCGTCGGGACCGACCAGCGGCGTGGGCGTCGGCCGCGGCCAGCCTTCCGCCGGCGGGGGTACCGAGTCGAGGTCGGCGGCCATCGACGGCGAGCGGGCGCCCGGGACGATCAGACCCTCGCGGGCGCGCAGCGCCACGCGCTCCGCCTTGACCTGGGAGACGCGGTAGAAGCCGGTGTCGTCCTCGGCGTCGACCGCTCTTTTCTCGTCGCCTTCCTCCTCCCGCTTCGGCCGCCGCGAGCCGCTGCGGTGATCCCCGGCGATCCGCGACAGGAGATGGGCGGCCGAGCGGGCCACGCGCCGCCGACCCTCGTCTCCGGGCTCGGCCTTCTCTCCCGGAGCGACGTAGGCCAGCGCCCCGTTGCGCAGCAGCACGATCACCGCCCGCTCGGCGAGCACGATGTCTTTGGGACCCCCGATGACGACATCGATCTCCTCGGGCGAGGCTCCGGCCGCGACCGCCTCGAGCAGCTCCCTGCCGGCGCCGGAGATGGACGACGCCACGTCGCGGATCGCCTCTATCCTCACCTGGAAACGTTCCGCGTCATTCTCCTCCAGGCCGGCGTCCGGGCCGATCCAGTCGGCCAGCGTGGTCGAGGCCCGCTCCAGGTTGGCCGCCCAGCCGCCTTCGAGGTCGGCCTCGCGAGGCTCCTCGCCCATGCTGCGAAAGGACCAGCGCCCCGCGTCGCACAGCAGCAGCTGCAGAAAGGCGGTCGAACCCTCGTCCCGCGATCCGTCCACTCCGGTGCGCAGCACGGCCCGCGGGTTTCCCCTGTCGAAATGGGCCTCGAAGACGTTCCAGCTGTCGTTGATCGAGAGCACGCCGCTCAGCCCGGCCTCGGCCAGCAGCCGCATCAGGGCCGGCACGCCGGTCGACTCCACGCGCTCTCCGAGAGCGCGCCCGGCGGAGATCCTTTCTTCGAGGATTCGCACCGGAGCCAGCGCCTCGGCCAGGCGCTCGACCACGCGGCCGATCAACAGCTTCTCCCGCCCGTCCTCGGTCTCCTCCCACCAGCGCATCAGCAGGACCGGGGTCCAGCGCAGCATCGGGTGACGCCTGAAGCGCTGAAACAGCCACCAGCCCGGATCGGTCGGCGCGGTCAGATCCGAGAGCACGACGTCGGGCCACAGCGCCAGCGCGCGGCGGTAGCCGTCGTCTCCCAGGTCGCCCACGGTGGCGTCCACGCCCAGCTCGCGCAGCCGGTTGGCCACCGCGTCGACGCGGACCGCGTTCTCGCCGACCACCAGCGCCCGCACTCCCCGCACCCGCGCCACGGCGCGCTCGGAGGTGGCTTCGTCCACGAGCTCCCGAGCCGCTCCGCCGCGAACCACCGCCGGGCGAGCCTCCCGCTCGGCGCCGGTCAGGTCGCCCCAGGTATCGGAGATCTCTTCGGGAGCGGCATCGGGGCGTCCACCCTCGTCATCGTAGGAGCTCGACATGGCGGCGCCATGATAGCACAGGCCCGCCGCACCGCGCAGACCTCGCCGAAGACCTCGTCGAAGATGAGAACGACGGCTTCCCAACTTCGTCTGGACAAGGAGGGGTGGGCCCGATAATCTCGGACGCGACATTCGCCTGAAGACGGCCGTCGAGACCCGAAAGGAACGGGTGACCCAGATGTCTACAGAATACAAACCGTACATCGATCCCAAAAAAGACCTGAAGGAATTGACGATACCCCCGTTGATCCTGGGCGGAGTGATGGCGGTGGTGCTGGGGGCGGCGAACACCTACCTGGGTCTCAAGGCCGGGATGACCGTGGCGGCCACGTTCCCCGCGGCGGTGATCTCGATGGCGGTGCTGCGCCTGTTCAAGGGCAACATCCTCGAGGAGAACATCGCGCGAACCACCGGCGCGGTGGGCGAGGCCCTCGCCGCCGGCGCGATCTTCACCGTTCCCGCCTTCGTGATGGTCGGCGCCTGGGAAAATCTCGATTTTCTGACCGGCCCGTGGTTTCTGGCCACCGCCCTGCTGATCGTCGGCGGTCTGCTCGGCGTGCTGTTGATGATCCTGCTCAGGCGCACGTTCATGGAGGACGCCACGCTCCCGTTCCCCGAGAGCCAGGCCTGCACCGAGATCGTCAAGGCCGGACAGGGCGGGCAGACCGGGGCCGGATCCGTGTTCGCCGCGATGGGCGTGGCCGGCGTGATGGAGTTCTTCACCAACCCCAACGCCGTGCCGATCATCGGCGGACATCACAAGGGCGCGTTCCGCCTCGGCGGGTCTTCCAGCGGCGCCTTCCCGTTCTTCACGCCCGAGCCGTCCCCGGCCTTCCTGGCGGTGGGTTACATCATCGGGCCCAAGTACGGAGCGATCACGGCCTCGGGAGGCGTGTTCGGCTGGGCTCTGCTGATGCCGGTGCTGCTGTTCATGATGGCCGGCGCCGATCCCCAGTTCGGGACGACGCTCAACGAGATAGTCGCGGCCGGAGACTGGAAGGCGCTGTTCAACGGCAGCGACTCTTTCATCGGGCTGAACACGATCTATAACGACAACATCAAGATGATCGCGATCGGCGCGATGATCGTCGGCGCCTTCTACACGCTGTTCAAGATGCGAAGGTCGCTGATTCGCGGCGTGGGGCGCTCGGTCAAGGCGCTGGGGGAGAGCACGGGCGGCGCTGAGCAGGCCGAGCTGCCGCGCACCGACAAGGACATCGACATCAAGTTCGTGATCGTCGCGGTTCTGTTGATGACCGCGGCGATGTTCGGCCTCTACATGGTGCTGTGCGGGAGCGTCGCGATCTCGCTGGTGATGACGGTCGTGATGGTGCTGATGGCGTTCCTCTTCGCGGCCGTGGCCGGGTTCCTGGTCTCCATCATCGGCTCTTCGTCCAATCCGATCTCGGGGCTGACGCTGTCCACCCTGCTGATCTCGGCCGGGCTGCTGGTGCTGCTCGGGATGGGAGGCGGATACCTCGACGACGGGACGAGCATGAGCGAGTCGATGCGCGCCGGCGTGATCGCGGTGCTGGGCGTGGCGACGGTCGTGTGCTGCGTGGCGGGAGTGGCCGGCGACATGGCCCAGGACTGGAAGGTGGGGTACAACCTGGGCGGCACGCCGTGGCGGATGGAGGTCGGAGGCCTGATCGGCGTGGTCGCCGCCGCGCTCGCGCTGGTCAGCGTGATCAGCCTGCTGCACAACACGACTCCCGGCGGAATCGGCGGAGAGCAGCTTCCCGCGCCCCAGGCCGGGCTGATGGCCGTCACCGCCAAGGGCATCATCTCCGGGGCGTTGCCCTGGGAGCTGATCCTGATGGGCGTGCTGTTCGCCGTGGCGTTGATCTTCGTCGGCGTGCCCAGCCCGATGCTGGTGGCGGTGGGAATGTACCTGCCGTTCCCGACGATCATGGCGATCTTCTCCGGCGGCGTGTTCCAGTGGATCGGCACCGCGATTGCCAAGCGCAAGGGCGCGAGCGGCGAGAAGCAGCTCGAGTCCGTCTCGAATCGCGGTCTGTTGGTGGCCTCCGGATTCGTCGCCGGCCAGGCGCTGATGGGCATCCTGATCGCGATCGTGGTGGCCGCGGAAGTCGAGATCATCAAAGAGGCTCCGGGCTGGTTCGGTATCAAGTGGCTGGGCGGAATCGTGATTCTGTTCCTCGCCTGGTACATGATCGCGGCTTCGTTGAAGGCGATCGGGGCAAAGTCGGCGAGCGGAGGCGCCCAGGACGGTTCCGGTGCGGAGTAGCCCGCTGCGATGGCGAGACGCGACCAGAGGCGCGACAACAACTACCTGGATCTGGTGCCGACTCGCACCATCGATTACGAGCAGCAAAAGGACGGCAAGCTCGTGCTGCTGCGCCCCAAGTGGACTCGCGGGCTGTTGTCCAAGCTGCTTCAACCGCGGATCAGACACAAGCATTTCCGCGTGCACCTCGACGAAATCGGTACGGTCACCTGGGAGGCGATCGACGGCCGGCGCACGGTCGGGGAGATATCGGATCTGCTCCACGAGAGGTTCGGAGATCGTGTCGAGCCGCGCTACGAGCGTTGCTCGCGCTTCATCGAGCAGCTTCATCGAGGGGACATGGTCGACCTGAGTCGTCCGCACGAAACGAGCGCGGAGTAGCCCATGGATCCAGCTCGGCGACGCCAGCAGATACTGCGCTGCGCGGCCGATTTGTTCGGCGAGAAGGGATACCACAGCACCTCTGTCAGCGACATCATACGAGCGGCCGGGATCGCCCGCGGTACTTTCTACCTCTACTTCGAGAACAAGCGCGCCCTTTTCCAGGAGCTGGTCGACGATCTGCTGGCGCGGCTCAACGAGGAGATCCGGGTGGTGGACACCTCGGAGGGGGCGAAGTCGGCGCGCGAGCAGCTGCTGGAAAACATGTTGCGGGTTTTCGATCTGCTGACCGGCGAGCGGCCGCTGCTGGCGATTCTGCTGGAGAGCGCGGTGGGGCTGGACCGCAGCTTCGACGAGCGGTTGGCCGATTTCTACGAGACAGTGGCGGGGGCGATCGAGTCCTCGCTGCGGCTGGGTCAGGAGATGGGGCTGGTCAGACCTTGCGACACGCGGATTGCCTCGCTGGCGGCGCTCGGAGCGGTGAAGGAGCTGCTTCACGATCTGCTGCGCAACAGATGCAGACCAGAGATCGAAGCGAAGGACCTGGCCGCGGAGCTGATCGACATCTTCGGCAAGGGAGTGCTGGAAGAAGGCGCCACGATTCCCTGATCTCGGCTCGGACACACTGCAACCCGGCGCGAGAGGACAGACGCCGGAGGTGGGTGCGGGTCAACGTGCGGGAGTACCTGGCCGGCGGCTACCACCGGATCTTGGTGGTTCATTTCGAAGCGGGGTCGTGCTAATCGAGACGTTCGCCGATCGCGGTGCAAGGAGCAGAGTCGACATGGCAGAAGAAAAAGGAAGAATAGCGCCCCAGGCCGAGGATTTTCCCCAGTGGTACCAGGACGTCGTCCGCGAGGCCGACCTGGCCGAGGTGGCCAAGGTGGTCAAGGGCTGCATGGTGATCAAGCCCCACGGCTACGCGATCTGGGAGAAGATCCAGTCCGGGCTCGACCGGCGCTTCAAGGAGACCGGTCACGAGAACGCCTACTTCCCGCTGCTGATCCCGATGAGCTTCCTCGACAAGGAGGCCGACCACGTCGAGGGCTTCGCTCCCGAGATCGCGGTGGTGACCCACGCGGGCGGCAAGCGGTTGCCGGACGGCGAGCAGTACGCGATCCGTCCCACCTCGGAGACGATCATCGGCCACTTCTTCTCCAAGTGGATCGATTCCTACCGGGACCTGCCGCTGCTGATCAACCAGTGGGCCAACGTGATGCGCTGGGAGGTGCACACGCGGCTGTTTCTGCGAACCACCGAGTTCCTCTGGCAGGAGGGGCACACGGCGCACGCAACCCACGAGGAGGCGATCGAGGAGATGGAGCGCATCCTCGATCTCTACGGCGACTTCGCCGAGCAGGTGATGGCGATGCCGGTCGTCCGCGGGGTCAAGACCGAGTCCGAGCGGTTCGCCGGGGCGGTGACCACGATGTGCATCGAGGCGATGATGCGCGACGGCAAGGCGCTGCAGTCGGGAACCAGCCACGACCTGGGCCAGAACTTCGGCAAGGCGTTCGACGTCAAGTTCCAAAACGAGCAGGGCCGCGAGGACTTCGTCTGGCAGACCTCCTGGGGTGTCTCCACGCGGCTGGTGGGCGGGCTGATCATGACCCACTCGGACGACAGCGGGCTGATCCTGCCCCCGGCGCTGGCCCCGGTGCAGGCGGTGATCGTGCCCATCTTCCGCAAGGCCCACGAGCGCGAGCGCGTGCTGGAGGCCGCCGGCAGGCTGCGCGACGATATCGCCGCCGCCGGGATCGCGGTCGAGCTCGACGACCGCCAGGGCAAGCGGCCGGGCGAGAAGTACTTCGACTGGGAGCGCAAGGGCGTGCCGCTGCGCATCGAGCTGGGCCCGCGCGACCTGGACTCGGGCACGGCGATGACCAAGCTGCGCGTGGACGCGGACAAGGAGAAGCTGCCGCTCGACACGCTGGCCGAGCGGATCCCCGCCGTTCTCGACGGCTTCCAACAGGCGCTGTTCCAGCGGGCCCTCGAGTTCCGCCGACGCAACACCGCGACGATCGACTCCTGGAGCGATTTCGAAAAGGCCTTCGCCGGGGGGCGCTCGCTGTTCGCCTGGTGCCACTGGGACGGCACGGCCGAGAGCGAGGCGGCGATCAAGGAGGAGACCGGAGCAACGGTGCGCTGCGTGCCGCTGCCCGGCCAGGGGCCGGATCCCGAGCCCGGAAAATGCATCAAGACCGGCAACCCGTCACAGAGAAGAGTCCTGTTCGCACGCGCCTACTGACAACCGGGTTCGCATTTTTGAAAATAAGATTGCCTGCCGGCTCAGCCATCGGCCCCGAGGCCGGACAGCGGAGGGGGCGGGGTGTCCTTCGAGGGGCGAAACTGTAGGTCCAATCGATGTTTTGCAGCCTCGAGAAGACAGCCGGAAAAGCCTGGTAGCGGAGGGGGCGGGGTGTCCTTCGAGGGGCGAAACTGTATGTCCAATCGATGTTTTGCAGCCCCGAGAAGGACACCCCGCCCCCGGAGCGGTAGCTCGACAGAAAGACTCTTTGGGATCTGGCAGACTTTTTGCTCTATAATTCGAACATGGCTCTCTTACCGCGCCTATGTAGAACCGCCCTTTTACCGCTCGCGTCCTCGGCGCTGGCCGCGATCTCCTGCACCTCCAAACAGCCGGCACAGGTATGCCCGGTGCCGGTGGAGCTCAACGAAACCACCGCGGTCGTCGGCGGGTACGAAGGGCTCGACCTGTTGGTCGTGGTCGACGACTCTCCCTCCATGACGAACGAGCAAGAGGTGCTGCCCTCGGCCTTCTTGAACCTGGTCAACGCCCTGACCGACCCGGTTTTCGACTGGAACCTTTCCACGGTGGACGAGATTCGCCTCGCGGTCGTCACCTCGGACATGGGCGTGCAGTGGGGAGGCCACCCTTACCAGGACGGAGACGGCTGGCCGAACGACGCGATCCCCTGCTCGCCCGCCGGGCGGGACGGACGCTTCCGAACCTACGGGCCGGACTCGACCGTGAACCTGCGCGACGGCGAGATCTCCTGCAACGAGGACGGCTCCCAGTGCCCGGGCGGCTGGAGCTGCGAGGAGGTCGACGAGGGAGGCGTCGGCTCGTGCGAGGCTCCGCAGGACCAGGACCAGGAGATCTCCTGCCCCGAGCCGGGCGCCGACCGGATAGAATGGCATCCAGGAGACGAATTCGATCCGGACGCTGCGCTGAAGAGCGCCTGCCTGGCCAGCGCGGGAGCAGCGGACGGCTGCGAGCTGGAGCAGCCGCTGAGCGCTGCGATCAGGGCGCTGGGCCGCCAGGACCAGCAGGGGTTCGCCAGCCTGAGGTCTCTGTTGGCCGTGATGGTGATAAGCGACGAGGACGACTGCTCGATCGCAACGAGCGATTTTTTCCTCTCGCCCGAGCTCCAGGAGCCCGGCGTCCAATCAATGGATCGGGCCTGCGCGCAGGGCGGCCAGCACCTCTACCCGGCAGCGGAGATCAAAGACGCGGTCATCAATCTCAAATCGGGCACGCACGAGCAGCACCCGGTCAACAGCGGCGTGTTCTTCGTCGCGATCGCGGGCGTGCCCAGGAACGATACGTGCCAGGGATACGGCCGCGATCTGGAGTCCGCCCACTGCCTGGATCACGAGCTGATGCAGGTCGAGCACGTCGTTTCCCCGCAAGGCCAGGAGGACGAGGACGGCGCCGGGCTGTACCCGGCCTGCACGCGCATGGACGGAGTCGAGGAGCTGGTCCGGGCGAGCCCGGGTCGCCGCTACGTGGAGCTGGCCCAAGAGTTCGACTACATGGGCTACGTGCACTCGATCTGCAACAGTGACTGGTCGCCGGCGGTCGAAGGTATCGCCGAGCTTTCCGCGCCCTTCTACAACCGCTGCTTTCCCAAGCGGCTCGACTACGACCAGGACGGCAGACGGGCCAGGTGCGATCTGCTGGTGGAGTACACCGACCGCGAGCCCGACCCGGAGTCGTGCCCGGCCTTCTTCGGTCCGGAGGCGGTCGCGGGCGTGTGGACCTGGACCGGCGGCGAAGGGGAGGAGCACACCAGGGTTTCTTGCAGGCTGCCGCAGCTCGAGGCCGCCATGCGGTGCTCGGATATCGACCAGCAGATGCTCGAGGAGATGAACGAACGGCCGGGCTGGTACTACTGCGAGAACACAGCCGTCGAGAGCTTCGACGAGGCGTGCGCCGACGAGCTAGACAACGACGGGGACGGCTCGACCGACTGCGACGACGAGGGCTGCCAGGGCTGTCCGGTCTGCGGCGGCGGCGGAGCCGGCTGCGAGGAGCTGTGCAAGCACGAAGTGGAGCTCAGCGACGAGGC
>CAZHCG010000099.1:0-18313 GCA_964530995.1 uncultured Myxococcales bacterium | reverse complement strand
CCGACACGGATACGGACACCGATGCCGACACGGATACAGACGCCGATACCGACACGAGCGACTGGTGCGTCGCAGGAGAGGTGTTCGTCAACGAGATTCACTACGACAACGACGGCACCGACGCGAACGAGGCGATCGAGGTGGCCGGTCCGGCCGGCACCGATCTCTCCGCCTACGCCCTGGTTCTCTACAACGGCAACAACGGCGAAGCCTACGACGCCCAGGCGCTGAGCGGCACGCTGCCCAATCAGCAGGCCGGAATGGGCACCGCTTCGTTCGACTTCGCCCAGATTCAGAACGGATCCCCGGACGGAATCGCGCTCGTGCACAACTCGACGGATATCATTCAGTTCCTGAGCTACGAGGGCACCTTCCAGGCCGTGGACGGACCGGCCAGCGGCATGGACAGCGTGGATATCGGCATATCGCAGGACGGCGATCCGGTGGGCGACTCGCTCCAACTGGGCGGCACCGGCTGCGCCTACGGCGACTTCTCCTGGTCGTCTTGCACCAGCACCTTCGGCGAGATCAACGCCTTTCAGCTCTTCGGTAACTAGCCTCTCGGTTGTCTTCTCGAGCCGGGGTTGACAACCGAAAGGCCGATCATATGCTTTACAAAAGGTCAGGGTTCTAAGTTTTGATCGCCGATTAGGAGGGTTTTGGCCAACAAAATATTCGGTTGGCGACAAAAAAGGAAGGTAAGACGTGAGACTCAGGCTGAGACCCAAGAGAGCTTCCGATCGGGAGTTGCTAAGGTTCGTTGATAGAACAAAAAAACTGCGAGACGATCGGCCTGCTTCCGGACAGGTCGAGGTCGAAAAACGTGGCAAGTGGTTCGTGCTCCGCGGGCACGTCGATTCTCATCGCACTCGTTCCGAGCTGTTCAAGATGGTGCCCGAGCGGTCGGACGGCGGGCGCTACATCGTCGACCGTTTGCGCGTCGGCTTCCCGACCTCCGGAGAGGAGGCGACGTCTTGATGATTCCTGTCCTGACCCGGGAGCGCACCCGCCTCACCGAGTCATGAGCTCGCGGCGGCATACCAGTCAGAGCCCTCCCGGCTCCTACCTGCAAAGTGCCGCATCGCACAACCTGTTGACGCGAGAGGGCGAGGTCGAGCTGGTTCGCAGGCTCGATCGCGGACGCCGCGAGATTCTGTCCTGCCTTCGAGAGACGGGGATGGACCCGTTCGGCGATAGACGCCCCTCGCTGGGCGAGCTGGAAGGCGCCGCCGAGGCTCTGGATGCCTGCCTCGATCACGCGCTGCGTACCGGCGAACGTCTGTTCGAATCCGTCGAGGTGGACGCGAAACGCCTGCGCTCGAGACTGCGCTCGGCCTGCCGCCGCACCGGCGCGGCCAAACGCGACCTGGTGGTAGCCAACCAACGCCTCGTGTTCGACGTGGCGCGCCGCTACCGCGACCGCGGCCTGCCGTTGCTGGATCTGATCCAGGAGGGGAACCTGGGCCTGCTGCGCGCATTGGACAAGTTCGATTTTCGGCGCGGATTCAAGCTTTCCACCTACTCGACCTGGTGGATCCGACAAGCGGTGACCCGCGCAATCATCGATCAGGGACGCACGATCCGTCTGCCGGTGCACATCAACGAGCTGATCGGCTCGGTGATCCGTGCTCGCCGCGAGATCGAACGGACCACCGGCCGCGAGCCCGACTGCAGAGAAGTCGCCCAGCGAATGGGGCTCGACGAGGAACGCGTCCGTTACGCGCTGCGCGAGGTCGGCTCGGAGCCCCTCGACCTGGACGCTCCGCTGGGACAGGACGAAGACGGGACGCATCTTTCCGAAGTGATCGAGGACCGCCACGCGAGCTCGCCTCAAGAGCTGGCGATCGATCACGCCCTGCGCGAGGAGGTGGAACGCGCGCTGGCGACCCTCCACCCGCGCGAGGAGCAGATGCTGCGCCTGCGCTACGGAATCGGCAACGACCGGCCCCAGACGCTCGAGCAGGTCGGAGGCGGGTTCGATCTGACCCGCGAGCGAATCCGACAAATCGGAACGCGCGCTCTGAGGCGCCTGCGCGCAAAGCCACTGGCCTCCCGCTTGCGCCCGTTCTTCGAGTCCTGATCCTCCCCGGGGAGCCTCTCAGCTCCTCTCCGGCTTCTCGGGCTCGTCCTCGTCCGGCTCGGATTTCTTCTCGTCCTCAGAAGAAGCCTCGCTCTCGTCTGCGCGACGCAAATACCCCGCCGCTTCGAGCGCATCGATCAGCTCCTGCGAGAGCTTGCCCGGCGCGCCGTCCTCGCCGCCGGCGATGCGCTTTCGCAGCGCCGCTGTCAGCTCCAGCAGCTCGGGGCTCTCGCGCCGCTTCGAGAAAAGGTCTCGTTTCTCGGCCGGATCGCGTTTCAGATCGTACAGCTCGTAGCGCTCCTTCTCCCAGGCCAGAGTCGGTAGCTGGCGAGGATCTGGCCGATCCTCGAGGTGCGGGTGCAGCTCGTTGAGATCGCCCTCGGCGCGCATCTCGACCCGGTGGTGGTGGACCAGCTTCAGGCCCCCTTTGCGAATCGCCTGGCGCCTCACACCGTGGGCGTTGTACTGGCTGAACAACACCCGCGGTCGGTGCCCCTCCGGCTCGGCGAGCAGGCGCAGCAGGGATTTGCCCGGAAGCTCGTCTCCGGCGGGACGATCCAGGCCGGCCAGCTCGAGCGCGGTGGGCGCCAGGTCCACGTGGGTGGTGGGCCGATCCTCGAGCGTTCCTCCGGCGGGCAGGCGCGGAGAGGCGATCACCAGCGGCACGCGCAACGCCTGCTCCCACATGTGGTAGGCGTGCAGGTAGCAGTTGTGCTGACCGAACAGCTCGCCGTGATCCGCGGTGAAGATTATCGAGGTGTCCTCGTCACGACCGCTGCGCTCCAGGAAGTCGAGCAACCGGCCGATCTGACGATCCATGTAGGCCACCTCGTCGTCGTAGGCCGCCACGACGCGCAGGTGCTCCTCGCGCGGCATCGGTTCGGTGTACTCCTTGAATGGATGCTCGTTGTAGTCGCCTTCCGGAACCTCCTCGAGAAACCGCCGCGCCTTGGACGGCGGCTTGTAGGGAGGATGCGGGGCGGTGAGGAACATCACCAGGAAGAACGGCTCGTCTCCGGTGCGCTCCAGCCAGCGCAGGGCGCGATCCATCAGGATCTCGTCCGGCGGGAACCCCCTGACCTCCATCGTCTTGATGTCCTCCCAGTACTGGAAGCCCTGGGCGTAGCCCCACACCTCGCGAATCAGCGGGTTCCCGACGATGCCCGCGGTGCGGTAGCCCGCCTTCAGAAAGCGCTCGGCCAGTGTCTCGATGTCGAAGACCAGCGGCGGCCCCTTGAGCTCTACGCGGTGTCGCTTCTTGGGCAACCCGGTCACGATCGTGGTGAAGCTCGGCCGTGTCCACGAAGAGTTGGAAACGTGCCCGGTGAAGACCGTTCCACCGTTCGCCAGCCGCTCGAGCGCGGGGCTGGTCGGTCGCTCGTAGGCGTAGATTGCGAGGTGGCGGACGTTGAGCGCGTCGGCGACCAGCAGCACCACCGAGTCCCGCTCGCGGTCCTCGGCGCGAATCGGCTCCTCGACCGGCTCCCAGCGCAGCTCGCCGAAGTAGGCGTCGGGCACCGTGGGCGAATCCGGCTCTTCCTTCCCAGCGGGGGCCTCTGCTCGTTGCCGCTCCTCTGCCTCGACCGCTGCGGAGCTCTCGCCCGCGTCGCCGGAAGCGATCCGCTTCTCGGCCGCGGCCTCGGTCTCGCGCTTCGGCTCGGCGCTCTCGCCTGCATCGCCCCCGCAGGCGGCCAGAGAAAAGGCGGCGAGCAAAAGCGCAATCCCCCTGTTGTCGATTTTCACTCTACTCCTCCCGCTGGGCGGACTCTTTCTTCTTCTCTCCGCCTTCGGCGGATTCGCCCTTCTTCTTCCCGCCCTCGGCGGGCTCGTCCTTCTCCGGGGCGCGCCGGATGTAGCCGGCGGCCTCCAGCGCCGCGAGCGTCTCCTCTGACAGGTTCCTGGACATCTCGGTCACCTCGATGCCGGAACGCTCGCGCAGCTCGTTCAACAGGGAGGCCAGCTCCTCGTCGCCCTCGCGCCGGTCGAAGATATTCTTCTGTTCCCTTGGATCGGCGGCCAGGTCGTACAGCTCGTAGCGCTCCCCGTCCGTCGCCAGAGAGGGCAGCTTGCGCGGATCGGCGTGGGGCACGCCCTCGTGCAGGCTGTTGAGCCGCGCCAGCGCCGACTCGCTGACATGGTGATGGTGCACGAGCTTGAGCCTTCCGGCGCGGATCGCCTCGCGCCTGATGCCGTGGGCGTTGTACTGGCTGAACAACGTGCGATCGCGACCGCGCCTCGGATCAAAGAGCGCTTCTGCGATCGAAATGCCGTTCAGGCCCTCGCGCGAGGCGTCGACCCCGGCCAGATCGAGCAGTGTGGGCGCCAGATCCACGTGGGTGAAGGGCCTGTCGTCGATCTCGCCGTGAATCGGCAGATCGGGCGAACGGATCACCGCGGGCACGCGCAGGGTCGCCTCCCACATGTGATAGGTGTGCGTGTAGCAGTTGTGGATGCCGAACGCCTCGCCGTGATCGGCTATGACCGCGATCACCGAGTCCTTGCGCCCGTGCTCGGCCATCTTTTCCATCAACCGGCCCAACTCGGCGTCGGCGTAGGCCACCTCGTCGTCGTAGGCCGCCACGATTCGAGCGTGCTGCTCGGCGGGCAACGGCTCCTGGTACTCGCGGTAGGGCCAGGCGATGATCTTTCCCGGCGGAACCTGCGAGAGGAAACGGCGCGGCTCTGCCGGCGGCCGGTAGGGAGTGTGCGGCGCGGTGTAGAACACCAGCAGGAAGACCGGCTCGTCGGGATCGATTCTCTTCAGCCAGCGCGCGGCGCGATCGGTCAGCTCCGAGTCCGGCGGAAAGGTCTTGCCCAAGTCGCCGCCGTCCACGTACTTCTCGAAGCCCTGGGAATAGCCCCACGCCTTGCGCACCAGCGGGTTTCCGACGAAAGCGGCGGTACGGTAGCCGGCCTCGCGAAACCGCTCGGCCAACGTGACCATCTCGGGCTCCAGGTGACGGCCGTTCAGCTCGATCCCGTGCTCGCTCTTGGGCAGGCCGGTCACGATCGTGGTGAAGCTCGGTCGCGTCCAGGACGAGTTTGAGACGTAGTTGGTCAACATCAATCCGTCTCGCGCCAGGAAATCGATGTTGGGAGTGGTGTCGCGATCGTAACCGTAGCAACCGACGTGCGCGACGTTCAAAGCATCGACCACGACCAGCGCCACCGAACGGCGCTGCCCCGCGTCGACCTCCACCGGTCTGATCACGCGCGGGCGATCGATCTTCTCGAAGTAGGCCTCGGGCGCTGGAAAAGGCTCGATCACGGGCTCGGCGGGCCGATCCCGGCCTGCGTCCGCCTTCGCCTCACCGCCGTCTTCCCCTCCGGCGTTCGCGGTCGCGACCGCTTCGCTCCGGGCACCTCCCTTCTCGGCCTTGCGCGGGGAGGGCTCGGGGGCCTCGTCACCGCAACCGGCGAGGAGAAGAACGGTGAGCACTCCTCGATACAACCGCTTCAGCATCTGCTCTGTCATCATCTCTTCTCTGCTCGTTAATAGGGCCGAATCCGCTTTTCGGTCGGACCTGCGAAGCTGGGCACGGGTTGACAATCAACTATCCGGCGACTAACCAGAGCTGTACTTTGATCGCAAATATTTAGCATGTAAAAAAACGTCGTCAAGCTCGTGAAAAAATGACGTGAAAAACAAGATTCTAAAAAGCTTGTGGATAATAAATATCGCCGCCATCACAGCGGTGGCCTATTTGATGGCCAGCGGAACCAGCACGTTGCTGGCGGCCGAGCTCGCCGACGAGCTTCCGTCTTCCGAGCCCGAGTTGGCCGCAAGGGACTCCCTTTCCGAAATAACGCCCCGGAGACGTCCGAGCCCGGACGGCACTCCGATCCTGGAGCGCAACCTCTTCGACTCCGCGGTCGGCCCGATTGTGCCGAGATCATCATTCGAAAACGAGGTTTCCGACCAGAAACTGGAAAACCCGGGTCAGCTGCCGGTCATCCCCTGCTCCGAGGCGGGCGACGTCGAAATTCAGCTGGAGGCCACGGTCGTCTCGCCGCAATCTCCGAGCTGGTCGTTCGCCTCGGTCACCAGCAAGAACGAGTCCCGCCTCTGCCGTGTCGGCGACGTGGTCGGAGAGCGAATCGTAGCCGAGATCGGCTGGAGCCTGCTCTTGCTCCGCGGCGACGAGGACGTCTGCTACCTGAAGCTCTTCGAGGCCGATGGAGCGCGGCGAGGGGCCGGAGGCGGGAGCCATAGAAAAGTCGGAGGAATGAGCTCTTACGAAATCGATTTCGGCGGAAGACAGACCCGGGGCAAGCGCATCCTCTCGATGAAGAGCCTGCTGAAGCAGCAGAACCCCCGCGCCTATACGAAAAACATGGAGGTTTCCAAGGTTGTTCTCTCGGGCAAATCAAGGAAGGGAAAGGGAACCGCGCGGCTCAGCGGCACTCCGCCCTCCCACGAGAAGACCCTCGACGGGGATCCCGAAGCCTTCCGGGACGATACCGAGGGCACCTACAACCGGGCGATGCTGAACAACCCGATTCACGGCAACGACGGCTGGAACATCAACTTGCAGGGGAACATCAAGCTCTTACGGGCGACCGTCTACCTCAGAAGAGGGAGCTAGTCCATCCCACCGGTGTCCGAGCTTGACAACGGTCTGATCTGCGGCTAACCAGACAATGCGCTTAGTGTGCAAATATTTAGTTTGCTAAGCATTCTCGACCTGCGGCGAAACCATGAGAGAGCGAATCGCAAAAGGCCTTTGGATTCTGAACGTTACGGTGCTGGCCGCGGTGGCCTACTTCCTGGCGAGCGGAACCGGGGATCTGCTCGCGTCCGAGCTGGCCTCCGAGCTGCCCAGGCTTGAAACCGCGATCTTGGACAACCCGCCGCAAAACAAGAGTCGAGCTACGATGCGCGCTCGCCGTTCCAGTCCTAACGGGACCCCGATCCTGGAGCGCAACCTCTTCGACTCGGAGACCGGCCCGATCATTCCCGGAGCCGCGCCCTCGGAGCAGCTCTCCGAGCAGGGAACGAGCGATCCGGGAGAGCTGCCGGTAATCCCCTGCGCCGAGGCGGGCGACGTCGATGTGCGCCTCGAGGCCACTATCGTCTCTCCCGGATCTCCCCGCTGGTCGTTCGCCTCGGTCGAGGAAAACCGCGAGTCCCGCCTGTGCCGCGTCGGCGACACAGTGAGCGACCGCACGGTCGCCGAAATCGGCTGGAGCCTGCTCTTTCTCCGCGGCGACGAGGACGTCTGCTATCTCGGACTGTTCGACGAGCCCGAGGACAAGAGCGGAAAAAGGCGCCGCCACCGCCGCCATTCAGGCAAGCTCAGCCGCAAAGACATCCGGAGCGGGATAGAAAAGGCCGGTCCCAACAAGCGAATCATCGATCGCGAGGTTTTTCGACGGGTGCTGGCCAACCCCTCCAAATTCGTGCGCTCGGTGCGCGTGCGTCCTTACAAGCGGAACGGCGAGGTCAAGGGCTTCAGGCTGCGCCGTGTGAAAAGGAGAAGCCCGCTGAAAATGCTCGGGGCGCGCAAGGGAGACATAGTCCATTCGGTCAACGGACGTCCGCTCGACAGCGTCAACAGCGCCCTGGCGCTCTACAACTCGTTGAAGAGCCAGGACGATTTCGTTTTTTCGATAACCCGCAAGGGCAAGCCGATGGAGCTCGAGGTCTCTGTCAGGTGACCCGCTTCGGCCCGGAGATAGACGTTGACAAAGATGGGCTCCGATGATATTTAAAATGCAAATTTTTCGTATCCAAAGTACGGAGCCCCACCACCTCGAACCGGTAAAGAAAGGATTATCATGACGAGCGAGGCTGACAATATCGAGCTGATGATCGTCGATCGGCCGGACGATCTTCCGAGCTGGTTGAGTCTCGACGATCTGACGCACTTTTTTCACCACATGATGAAACCCTGGCACGACACGCCCGGGGATGTGCGGCGAGGCCTGGACTACGCGCTGGGCGATGCCCCCGGTCGAGGCGGTTTCGCCGTTTTGGCTATTCGCGACCAGGAGATGCTGGGAGGAACGGTCTTCCTCGAAACCGGCATGCAGGGCTACATCCCCGAGAACCTGCTGCTGTTCATCGCGGTGCGTCCCGAGCTGCGCAGCCGCGGTATCGGCCGCCGCGTGATGGAGCGCGCCGTCGAGAACTGCAAGGGCTCGATCAAGCTTCACGTCGAGCACGAGAACCCGGCCCGGCATCTCTACGAGCGAATCGGAATGACCAACAAGTACCTTGAGTACAGACTGGATCGCTCATGAACCGCGTGATCATCAATCTCGAGTCCCTGCGGCACAACATGGAGGCCGTAGACCGCCTGATGAACGGCTACGGAGCTTCCTGGAGCGTCGTGACCAAGGCGCTGTGCGGGCATGCCGACACGATCAAGGCGCTGCGCGCCCTGGGGGCCAACTCGGTTGCCGACTCGCGGCTCGACAATCTGCGCGCCGTGGGTCGGACCTCGCCCGACCTGGAAAAATGGTACCTGAGGCTCCCCCACCTGTCGGTCGCCGACGACGTGATCGAACTGGCAGACATCAGCCTCAACACCGAAGAAGACGTGATCGCCGCGCTGAGCGATGCTGCGGCCCGCCAGAACAAAATCCACCGCGTGGTGATCATGGTCGAGCTCGGAGACCTGCGCGAAGGGATCCTGCCCAGCTCTCTGATTGACTTTTACCGCGCCGTTTTCTCGATGCGCAACATCGAGGTGATCGGCGTGGGTGCCCAGGTGGGCTGTCTGAGCGGCTCGGCTCCCAACGTCGACCAGGTCGCTCACCTGCTCTTGTACCGCGAGCTGCTCGAGCTGAAGTTCGAGCACAAGCTGCCGATCGTCTCGGCCGGCTCCTCGATCTTTCTCCCGTTGCTGATGGACGGTCGCATGCCGCGCGGCGTCAACCACTTCCGCGTCGGCGAGGCGCTCTTCCTGGGCACCGACCTGATGAACGGCGGAACGCTGCCCGGATTCCGCGACGACGTGGTCAGGCTCGAGGCCGAGATCGCCGAGATCAAAGAGAAGAGCCTGGTGCCGATGGGCGAGACCGTCGACTCCACGCCGTTCGAGCAGACGCCCGGCACGACGAACAGCGAGCCGCCGGCCCCAGGCCAACGCGGTTACCGCGCCCTGGTCACCGTCGGGGGGCTCGACACCGACGTCTCGGGTCTGACCCCGACGCATCCCGATTACCAGATCGCGGGAGCGAGCAGCGACATCACGGTGATCAATCTCGGCGATCAACCCGGGGAGGTCAGGATCGGCAACACGATCCGCTTCAGCGCAGGCTACTCGGCGTTCGTGCAGCTGATGAACGATCCGTACATAGCCAAGCACGTCGAGCCGCCTCTCGATGAATTCGAGCGCACGCTGGAACGGTGGGATATCGAGGTCTCGCCGGCGATGCCTGATCCGCCTCGCGATATCGGACCGAAGAAGGGGACCGGAACAGGTGAATGACTTTCCGAGCCGCCTAGGATTAGCAGCGCGGCTCGCGGAGCTGGTGAATGTTCCAAACCTCCGTGATCGAGCTCAGCCGCTCGGCGCTACAAGCCAACCTCAGGTTTCTCACTCGCCGCATCGGTCCGCGAGCACGTTTCTCCTCCGTTATCAAGGGCAACGCCTACGGTCACGGCGTCGAGTACTTCGTACCGATCGCCGAGGAGTGCGGAGTTCGCCACTTCTCGGTATTCGGCGCCGACGAGGCGCTGGCCGCCCACCAGGCGAGCACGGTCGGCAGCCACATCATGATCATGGGCTGGATGGACGAACCCGAGACCGAGTGGGCGATTCGCAACGAAGTCTCTTTTTGGGTCTTCGATCTGGAAAGGCTCTATTCGGCTCTCAACTACGCGCGCGGGATGAAGCAGCGCGCCCGCATCCACCTCGAGCTGGAGACCGGCCTCAACCGCACTGGACTGCAGGAAGACCAGCTCCATCGCGCGGTGGAAACGATCCGCGGCAACCCCGAACACTTCCAGGTCGACGGAGTCTGCACGCACTTCGCCGGTGCGGAGAGCGTTGCCAACTACCTGCGCATCCAGCGCCAGATCGAGCGCTTTCACAGCCTGATCGCCTACCTGCGCTCCGAGGGAATCGAGCCGGGCCTGAGACACGCGGCCTGCTCGGCGGCGATCTTCTTCTACCCGGAGACCGTGCTCGACATGGTGCGCTGCGGAATAGCCCAGTACGGCTACTGGCCGAGCCGCGAGACCAAGATGCGCCACGTGCTGGAACGCGCCCCGAATCAGCGCTCCCGCGTGCGCGATCCGCTGCGTCGCGTGATCAAGTGGAAGAGCAAGGTGATGTCGGTCAAGGACGTGGGACCAGGCGAGTTCGTCGGCTACGGGAACGCCTACCTGACCACGCGCCAGATGCGGATCGCCTCTGTTCCGGTCGGCTACTTCCACGGCTTCTCGCGCAACCTGAGCAACCTGGGCCACGTCCTGATCCACGGCCGCCAGTCTCAGGTAGTGGGGGTGGTCAACATGAACATGATGCTGGTCGACGTGACCGACATGCCGGGAGTCTCCCGGGGCGACGAGGTGGTTATTATCGGCAGGCAGCGACGCATCGACATCACGGTGGCGTCGTTCGGAGACCTGACGCGGTACCTCAATTACGAAGTGCTGGTGCGACTTCCGTCGGAGATACCGCGAGTGATCGTTGAGTGACGAGGAGAACCATGGAAAGCGCCGACGACATCCGTGCTCGCGACGATCGGGAAGACAACATTTTGCGTTCCCTGCGCAAGATAACGCGGGCGATCGACATTCACAGCCGACAATTGGCCAAGCGCTACGAGCTGACCGGCCCGCAACTGGTCTGTCTGCGCCAGTTGCGACGCTCGGGCACCGCCTGTCCCAGCGACATCGCGCGCGAGATCTCGCTGAGCCAGGCCACGGTCACGGGCATCGTCGATCGCCTCGACGCGCACGGCCTGATCACCAGACGACGCTCCAGCTCGGATCGCCGCCGAGTCGAGATAAGTCTCACGCCGCGGGGCCGCGAGCTGGTCGACTCGGTCCCCTCCCCTCTTCAGGAGCGCTTTGCGGAGCGCATCGCCGACCTGCCAGAAGAAAACCGCGAGCTGATCGACACTGTGCTCAGGCAAATCGTTGGCATGATGGAAGCCGAGCAGATCGAGGCAGCTCCGATGCTGCAATCCGGATCCCTGCTGGCCGACCCGCACAACGAGAAATAGCGATCAGCCGCGCCGGTAGTTGCCCTTGCCCGGGATCACGTTGCGAACGCCACCGGTGGGATCGTCCACGTCCCCCTCGAAGCGCGGGATGACGTGGACGTGGAGATGATCGATCGTCTGGCCGGCGGCCAAGCCCACGTTGAAGCCGACGTTGTAGCCGTCGGGGGAAAGATCCTCGTCGAGCATCCGCTTGACCACGACGACCAGATCCAGCACGTCCGCCCGTTCACCGGGGGTGACGTCGAACCAGCTCTCCACGTGGCGCTTCGTGACGACCAGTGCGTGACCGCGACTGACCGGGTGCGCGTCACGCAGGGCGATCGCTCGGTCGTTCTCGGCGATGACGCGCTCGGCGTCGAAATTGCAAAACGGACACTCGGACATAATACTATTCTAACGCCGACGGCCGCCGCTGGGAACCACCGCCGTCACTTCCGGCCGGAGTCACAACTTCATCGCGAACAGGACCAGCCCCAGCATCGCGGCGGCCAGCAGCAGCGCCAGCAGCCATAGCACCTTGTGCCCGCTCGCTCCGGGACGCTCCTCCTGGGGCGCCGCGGTCACGGCCAGCATCTCCTCCAGCCGCGAGGTGATCAGCTCCAGCTGCTCGCGGGCACGCGGGTCGTTTCCCTTGCGCCGGTAGCAAGAGGCGGCGTAGCCTCCCTGTCCGGCGGCCAACGCCTGCTCCACGAACAAGGCGTGGCGGGAGCGGTCGTCCCAAGCCTGCTCCACGTGGCTCCACAGCTCGCGGATTTGCTGCGGAACCTCGCGGTCGATCAGCTCGGGGTCGTACCTGGCGAACACCAGGCCGCACTTGGAACAGGATTCACCGTCGCGGGGCTCGCCGCACTTGGGGCAGCGAGTCTCGTCGTCGGACGGCGCGCCGCTCGCGCCGGGACTCTCGTCACTTGCGGCCACGCGCCGATCTCCGCGCTGCGGTCTTCTTGCGCGCGGTCTTCTTCTTGGAGGTTTTCTTCCCGGCGGTCTTTTTCTTGGTCGACTTTCGAGCGCCGGTCGCCTTGCCGCCCCTCGTCCGTTTTTGCGCCGGTTTCCCTTCGTCGCGGGGGAAGCGCAGCGCGGCCTGGGCCGCGGCCAGCCGGGCGATCGGCACGCGGTACGGGGAACAGGAGACGTAGTCGAGCCCCGCCCGGTGGCAGAACTCGATCGAGGTCGGTTCCCCGCCGTGCTCGCCGCAGATGCCGATCTTGAGCTTCGGCCGCGTCTCGCGACCGCGGCGCACGCCGATCTCGACCAGCCGCCCGACTCCCTCTCGATCGAGAGCGGCGAACGGATCGCGCGGGTAGATCCCGAGCTGCTTGTAGTTGGCCAGAAACTCCCGAGAGTCGTCACGCGACATGCCGAGGGCGGTCTGGGTCAGGTCGTTGGTCCCGAACGAGAAGAACTCGGCGCTCTCGGCGACCTCGTCCGCGGTCAGCGCGGCGCGCGGCACCTCGATCATCGTGCCGACCAGGTAGGGCACCTCGACGCCCTTGCGCTCGAACACCTCGGCGGCGATCTCGCGCACGATCCGCTCCTGGAGGCGCAGCTCCTCCACGTTGCCCACCAGCGGAATCATGATCTCGGGCAGCACCTTCACGCCCTTGTTCTTGACCTGGATCGCGGCCTCGAAGATCGCCCGGGCCTGCATCTCGGTGATCTCCGGGTACGAGATCCCCAGCCGGCAGCCGCGGTGGCCCAGCATCGGGTTGAACTCCTCCAGGTCGCGAATCTTGGCCAGAATCCGATCGACCGGGACTTTCATCTCGGCGGCGAGTTGCTCGACGTCCTCGCGATCGTGCGGCAGGAACTCGTGCAGCGGGGGATCGAGCGTGCGAATCGTGACCGGCTTGCCGTCCATCGCCTTGAAGATCCCGGCGAAGTCGCGCCGCTGGAGCGGAAGCAGCTTCCCGAGCGCCTTGCGCCGCGACTTCTCGTCCTCGGCCAGGATCATCTGGCGCATCGGACCGATCTTGCCCTCGCCGAAGAACATGTGCTCGGTGCGCGTCAGGCCGATCCCCTCGGCGCCGAAGGTGACGGCGGTCCCTGCCTGGTCGCCCTGGTCGGCGTTGGTGCGCACGCCCAGGTCGCGAAAGCGATCGGCGCTCTTCATCAGCGTCTCGTAGGTCTGGTAGACGACCGAGCGCTCGGCCTTGCGCTTCCCGCCGCGGCCGAACAGGATCTGCATCACCTCCGAGGGCATGGTCGGGATCTCGCCGGCGAGCACCTCGCCGCTGCTGCCGTCCAGCGAGAGGAAATCTCCCTCGCGCAGCACCTCGCCGCCGACCGCGACGGCCCCCTTGCGGTAGTCGACGACCGCGTCCCGGCAGCCGGCGACGCAGACCTTGCCCATCTGGCGCGCCACCAGCGCGGCGTGGCTGGTCATCCCGCCGCGCGAGGTGAGGATTCCCTGCGCGGCGTTCATCCCGGCGATGTCCTCGGGAGAGGTCTCGTGGCGGACCAGGATCACGTCGCCGGCGGCCGCCATCTCCATCGCCTTCTCCGCCGACAGCGCGATTCTGCCGGTGGCCGCCCCCGGGCCGGCGGCCAGACCCGTGGCCAGCACGCGGGCGGAGCGCTTGGCGCCCAAATCGAAGATCGGGCGCAGCAGGTGGTTGAGCTGCTCGGGCTGAATGCGCAGCAGCGCTTCCTGGGGCTTGATCAGCTTCTCGGCGACCATGTCGGCCGCCATCCGCACCGCGGCGAACCCGGTGCGCTTGCCCACGCGGGTCTGCAGCACCCAGAGCCGGCCCTCCTCGACCGTGAACTCTATGTCCTGCATGTCGCGGTAGTGCTTCTCGAGCTTGCGCTGGATCCGCACCAGCCGGCGGTAAACCTCGGGAAAGCAGATCTCCAGCGACAGCTCGCCCGCGGTCTTCTCGTCGAGGCGGTGCGGAGTGCGGATTCCGGCCACCACGTCCTCGCCCTGCGCGTTGCGCAGCCACTCGCCGTAGAACACGTCCTCGCCCGTGGCCGGGTCGCGGGTGAAGGCGACGCCCGTGGCGCTGTTGTCCCCGGTGTTGCCGAAGACCATCGTCTGCACGTTGACCGCCGTGCCCCAGTGAGGGGGAATGTGATTCAGCTCGCGGTAGGTCATCGCGCGCGGATTGTTCCAGGAGTCGAAGACCGCGCCCACCGCGCCCCAGAGCTGATCGACCGGATCGTCGGGAAACTCGTGACCTTCCTTTGCGATCAGGCGCTTGGAGCGATCGACGATCTTTTTCAGCTCGGCGGCCGGTATCTCGTAGTCCTGCTCGATTTTCAAACGCTGCTTGACCTTGTCGACGAGCCGCTCGAAGCCGCCGCGGTGCACTCCCAGCACCACGTCTCCGTACATCATCACGAAGCGGCGGTAAGCGTCGTAGACGAAGCGCGCGTTGCCGGTCAGCTCGGCCATCCGCTCGGCCACCTCGTCGTTTATCCCGAGGTTGAGGATCGTGTCCATCATGCCCGGCATCGAGACCGGAGCGCCGGACCTCACCGAGACCAGCAGCGGGCGCTCGGTGTGGCCGAACTCCTTTCCGGTCTCCTTCTTGATCGCCGCCAGCGCGCGCTGCACCTGGCTGCGGAGGCCGGACGGCAGCCGACCGCCGTTCTCGAAGTAGGCGTTGCACGCCTCGGTGGTGATCGTGAATCCCGGCGGCACCGGAATGCCCAGACGGACCATCTCCGCCAGGTTGGCGCCTTTGCCGCCCAGCAGCTCCTTCATCGACGCGTCACCGTCGGCCTTGTCTCCACCGAAAGCGTAGACCAGCTTGCGGGCCCGTTTTGCCATCTCGCGACCTCCTCGGGGCGGGAGTGATCTCCCTGATTCGTTTTGCCTTGATTCCCTACGCTATCGTACTTATGTGTTCTTCTTGTGATGTCAACTGGATCGGGAACGAGCCCGAGTCCCGCTGGCGGGAAAGGAGCCTGGCGATGCCCGTGAGCCCCGAGCTTTTGGAGATCTTGGCCTGTCCCGAGTGCAAGGGCGAGCTGGAGCAGGTCGAAGACCCGGAGGGGTTCGGCTGCCCCAGCTGCAACCTGCTGTTCAAGACCGAGGACGATATCCCCAACTTCCTCGTCGAAGAGGCCGAGATCTGGAAGAAGTGAGGCGGCGCTCGCGATGCCGCCGCCCGCTTCGATCAGATCGCCGCCCGCGCGGGCGATGCTCTGCGTGCTGGCGGTCGGATGCGGACCGACCGCGGGTATCGAGAGCACCGCTCGAGCGCCGGCCGACGACGAGCCGGACGCCGCGGAGCTTTCCGCGAGTTCTTCAGTCGAGTCGTCGCGCGAGGTCTGGATCGCACGGCGTCGCGCGGCGCAGAGCGACGGGAACGTGCGCTTCGGCGAGGTGCGCCAGCCAGGGACCGGGCTGTGGTGGCTGCGTTGCCCGGTGGGCCAGCGCTGGGACGGGGGTCGCTGCGCCGGCGAGCCGCGCGTGGTCCCCTGGGAGAGGACCGACGGAGCCTGTCCACCCGGCTACCGCATTCCGCGCATCGAGGAGTACCTGCTGCTGCTGGGAGACTGCGACCACCAGGCCGGTCGGACCAAGCGCGGGATGTGCCGGGCCTGCGGTCGCTCCGCGGTCTGCCGGGCAATGTTCGGGCGCGACGAGGGCTGGTACTGGTCCACGGACGGCGTGATGATGTCGGGCCAGCGCACCGGAACCTGGTCGGTGGCGTTCGCCCATGGCTTGGTCTACCTGGTCGAGAATCACGAGACGCGCTCCGCGCTGGTACGCTGCCTGAGAGAGCAGGGCGACGCCGAGTGAGGTGCTCGACGGAGACGAGATGGTTCGTGTCTCTCGGGAGAAACACCCCGCGGCCGACACTTTCGGCCGAGACGGGTCACTCCCACTCGATGGTGCCGGGCGGCTTGGAGGTCAGGTCGATCCCCAGCCCGCAGATGCCGGGCAGGCCGAGGATCTCTTCGCGCAGCTCGTCTCGCAACGCGGCGGGCAGCTCGGCCGCGGTGGCGGTCATCGCGCGCTCGGAGTGGATCGGCCGCACGATCGCGAGCTCGCCGGCGTTGCCGTCCAGCTCCAGCGGGGCGATCACGGTCGGGCACTGCCAGATCTCGTCGTAGATCCCGTGGCGGCGAAGGCCCTGCATCGCAAGGTGGTCGGCCTCGCGCAACAGGTCGAGGCGCTCGCGGGTGATGGTCGCGGCACGCGGGACCGCCTCGCGCGGGAAGTCGGGGGCCAGGCTCCACACGCAACGGTTGAGCCCGTCGACGCGCTCCAGGATCGCGCCGGCCGCCTCGATCATCTCGTCCCAGCTCGGCTCGCCGCCGAGCAGGAGCGGGTGCTGGTAGGAGCGCAGGTCGGCCTTGACGCCCACCGAGCGGATCGGAAGCACCAGCGCCGAGACGCCCAGCCGCTCGGCCAGCGGGGCCACCTCCTCGCGCAGCCGCCGCAGCTCCTCCTCGTCGCCGCGGCCGTCGTCGCACAGGGCGCGCACTCCCAGCCCCGGCCCGGGGAAGGGGTGTCTCCAGACCGCCTCTTTCGGGATCTCGAGCTTCTCTCCCAGCTCCCTGACCTCCACCTTGTACAGGTCGGCCAGCGGCTCGATCACGCGGCCCTGCTCGAGCATCCGCTCGATGACCGGCACCCGGTTGTGGTGGGTCTTGATCGTGTCGGCCCGCTCGGTGCCGCCGGTCTCGATCGTATCGGGGTAGA
Organism: uncultured Myxococcales bacterium; assembly: GCA_964530995.1. Lineage (GTDB taxonomy): Bacteria > Myxococcota_A > Polyangia > JAAYKL01 > JAAYKL01 > CAZHCG01. Next base: position 1,397 of record CAZHCG010000099.1, on the reverse strand, counting down.
TCGTGCCCTGGCCCAGCAGGTGATCCTCGATCCCGAGCCGCCGCGCCTCGCGCTCGAAGACCTCGACGAACACCTCTCCGATGATGCGCCGCTTTTGCTCGGGGTCGACCACTCCGGCCAGCGCGCCCAAGAAGTCGCTCGAGGCGTCGACGAAACGCAGGTTGCGATCCTGCCCGAGCTGCCGGAAACGCTTCAGCACGCGCTCGCTCTCGTCCTTGCGCATCAGGCCGTTGTCCACGTGGAGCAGGTGGAGGCGGTCGGCTCCCAGCGCCAGGCCGAACAGCCGGGCCGCGACCGTGGAGTCGACTCCGCCCGAGGCCAGCAGGAAGACCGAGCCGTCGCCGACCCGCTCGCGGATGCTCGCGATCTGCGCCTCGAGGTAGCGCTCCATCGTCCACGAGGGACTGCAGCCGCAGATGCCAAGAGCGAAGTTGGCCAGCATCTTCTCGCCGTTGATCGTGTCGTCCACCTCGGCGTGAAACTGGAAGCCGTAGCGCCGCAGCTCGTCGGAGCCGATCGCCGAGTAGCGGTGCGGCTCGCCGCCGTCGACGGGCTCGGTGTAGCCCAGCTCCTCGAAGCCTGGGCCCAGCGCGGACACCGAGTCGAAGTGGCTCATCCAGACCTGCTCCGTCTCATCCAGCCCGGCGAACAGCGGGTGGTCGCGCACGATCCGCAGCGCGGCCCGGCCCCACTGGCGCCCGCCGTGGATCACCTCGCCGCCGTAGTGCTTGGCGATTTCCTGGTGGCCGAAGCAGAGGCCCAGGATCGGAACGTCCAGGTCGTAGATCTCGCGAGTGTAGCTCGATCCCTCACCGTGCGAGGAGAGGCTTGGGCTGCCCGAGACGATGATTCCCGCGTAGCGGCTCAGCACCTCGATCGGGTCGTCGGGCTGGCGGATCTCGGCCAGCACGTCGAGGCGCCTGACCTTGGTGGCGATCAGGTGAGCGTACTGTCCGCCGAAGTCGATCACCGCGATCGCGTCGTGAGTCATTTTCTTCTCCGTGTGAGGGCTCCTTGCAGCTTCGAGACGTGATCGTTAGCCCATTTCCCGGGCGGTGCGAAGGGGGCGCGCGCAAAAAACCGGGCGGCCGCGCCGGAAGCCGAGGCCCTGGTAGCCAAACTTGGGTACCAAACTTGGGTAACCAAACTTGAGTAAGGACTAAACGGATCGAATTGAAATCGTTTTCGATTTTGGCGTTTGTCTCTACCTATCCAGACGATCTGCTGATTCTGCGGCGTGTGCCCTATCCCAAAGCAGGGAGAGTCGGCTTCCTTTTTACCTTTTCTTATTGGGAAAGCTCTAGACTCACCCGCCGCGCCGATTCGCCGGCGACCTTTCTCACCAATAGTCGCTCCAAAAGACGCAGCGGTGCGCCGGGTGTTCGCGATTCGGCTCG